>JBARMK010000444.1:0-1977 GCA_049802395.1 Candidatus Angelobacter sp. | reverse complement strand
GGCTGGGTCAAGAAAGACCAGATGCATCCGTACCGTCCTTATGACCAGTGGGTGAACCGGACGGCGCGCAACCTGGATGAAGGCGTGCTGGCTAATCTTTTGGGCGGGGCGTTCTGTCCGGGGGCTGAAGTCTGTTGGCCCATCCGTAATCCTTCTATTTATGTTGGGCCTTACCGGATCAAGGCCGATCCTGATTTTTATAATTTCAGGCAAACCGCCGCCAACGCCAATGCGAACTCCCGGCAACTGCCGGTTCCGGAAGAAGACTACGTCGCGGCCACGGGATCAATTCTCAGCCAGAACAGCAACTTTGAGCGCGGCCTTCAGCCTGGCGATCTTACCAAGTATGCGGCGCTGCCCTGGCAGGCCGACTTCAATGAATGCTCGATCCAGCCCATCAATATCACCAACGAACCGTGGAACAACATTGATGCCAGCAGTGAAAATGACCCATGGATGAAGCTGGAAGGACAAAGCTGGGATACGCTTTGGTGGCCGGCCCATCGGCCTATGCAGACCTGGGAAGTTGTGGGCTTCAGTGATGGCTCTCCTGTTTATCAGTATCTGAATTGGTCGCGCGGCGTGCCCCAGACTAATGCCGGTGATCTCAAGATGGTCACTGAGTGGTCACGACTTGGTTTCGTTGTTCGCAATCCGTACGTACCTGAAGCTCAATTGGACGTGCCTTCCCCAGACACTAAGTACATCAGCGTTGAACGCAATCCGGAAGATGAAAGCAAGGAGAAAGAATGAAAGACAATCCCTTCGTCGGTAAATGGACCTATCGCAGTTTCTTAAATGACCCCGATCTCGCAATTCCCTCCGGTGGCGGAGATCCAAACGTTAACCCGCTGCTCTTCGGCTACGGGACCATCGTGATAGAAGAAGCCGCTCCACAACTGCTGATCGGCACGATCGGTGGCGGTGGCTGGTCGCTGAGGCTGCATGGCTCTCGGGCATACGGATCGCCGATGCAGGTGCGTTTCCAAGGCAAAGGCATTGTTGGCGGTGCGGAATGGATCTACGACTACATCGGCTGGTTGGTACCGGTCTGGCCGAACAGCGATTCCACCAAGCAGCGCCCGGCCATTGTCGGCTCGGTAACGCGCACGATTCCGCATCCCTCAGGGAAGGGCGGAGTAGCTCCAGCGGGAGTAGTCGCTTCGTTTTACGCCGTCTATGTTGAATAACAATAGCAAGCACTGTTTGTACGATGTTGTCATTCTCGGCGGAGGACCGGCAGGAACAGCCACGGCCCTGGCGCTGAAGCGGCTTGATTCTGCATTGCAGATCGCTCTGGTTGAAAAGGCCGGCTACTCCGCAATGAGAATCGGCGAAACGCTCCCTCCACTGGCGCAAATGCTTCTGAGAGAGCTAGGCGTCTGGGAGGCTTTTCTTGCCACTTCACCACTGGCTTCTCACGGCACACGAGCAGCGTGGGGCAGTTCGGACTTCCATGAAAACGAGTTTATCTTCTCCCCTCATGGACACGGCTGGCATGTAGACCGGACAGCGTTTGACGCTATGCTCGCTGCCGAAGCCGCGCGCGCCGGTATTGAGGTGATTCTACCCGCCGCGCCGTATACATCATCGCGCGACGGAAAGCATTGGACTCTCGCGATCAAGTCCCGAGAAGGTGGCTGCAGGAAACTTAGCTCCCGCTTTGTAGTGGATGCCACTGGACCCAAAGCCTGGTTCGCGTCCCGGCAGGGTGCGCGTCACTTGGTCCATGATCGACTGGCCGCGGCCTTTGTCATATTCCAGTGCGATTTGATGGACACCTATACCTCGGTGGAGGCTTGCGAACACGGTTGGTGGTACTCGGCGGCGCTGCCTGCGCAGCGGATGATTGCCATTTTCATGGCAGATGCCACTGATTTTCGCCGTATGCCGTGGCGCCAATTGGATGAATGGAAAGCTCTTGCAGCGCTGGCGCCGCATACCGCAGCCCGGATTGCCAAAGCGAATGCTTTGGGA
>JBARMK010000443.1:0-19947 GCA_049802395.1 Candidatus Angelobacter sp. | reverse complement strand
GACCAGCACCACACCGTGGAAGACGTTGGCATAGCGCTGGGTGAGGCGTTCAGCAGCGCACTCGGCGACAAGCGGGGCATCATGCGCGCCGGATACTTTCTGATGCCCATGGATGAGACGCTTGGACTAGCGGCGGTGGATTTCAGCGGACGCCCCGCCGCCGTCATCAAGACGCAGGTAAAAACGCGCACGGTCGGCGACCTCCAGTCTGAACTAGTGGATGATTTCTTTGAAGGCTTTGCTCGCGGCGCGCGAGCCAACGTTCACCTCAAGACCATCTATGGCCGCTCCAACCATCACAAAATTGAAGCCCTGTTCAAAGCTTTTGCCCGCGCGTTGCGCGTGGCCTGCTCGCGGGACCGCCAGTTGGCCAAAATGCTGCCCAGCACCAAAGGTCTTTTATGATCGCGATTGTCGACTACGGAGCGGGCAATATCAGCTCAGTGAAGAAAGCGCTGGAGCATCTGCGCGCAGAGACCCAGGTTACTTCAGATCCAATCGTGATCGCGGCGGCAGACAAAATTGTGGTGCCGGGAGTGGGCCATTTCAGCCGCTGCCAATCGCTAAACGAACACTTGCGCGGTGCGGTGCTGGAAGGCATTTCCGCCGGCAAGCCCTTCCTGGGAATCTGTGTGGGCATGCAGTGGCTGTTCGAAGGCAGCACTGAGTCGCCGGGGACACCAGGCGCCGGGCTCTTTCCCGGACAATGCGCAAAGTTTCCTGCGGCGGTAAAGTCTCCGCACGTTGGCTGGAACCAGCTTGAAGTCCGTGGCGGCTCGCGTTTGCTGCGAGGCGTGGCAAATGGAGCTTTTGTCTATTACACGCATTCTTTCCGCTCTCCGGTGGTTGAAGACACTGTGGCGTGCACGCAATATGGCGGGGCTTTTTCCGCTGCGGTGGAGCGTGACAACATTTTCGGCGTGCAATTTCATCCGGAAAAATCCGCCGAGGCAGGGTTGAAGATCCTGGAGAACTTCTGTGCCCTCTGAACGTCTGGCAAAAAGGATCATTGCCTGCCTGGACGTGGACGCCGGACGAGTCGTGAAAGGCGTGAAGTTTCAGCAGCTCCGCGATGCGGGCGATCCCGCGGAGCTGGCGCGCGCGCATGCCGAGGCGGGCGCAGATGAGATCGTCCTGCTCGATATCACGGCGACATCCGGCGGCCGCAGGACGTTGGTGGAAACTGTGCGCCGTGCCGCACGCGAGCTGTTTGTGCCGTTCACGGTTGGCGGCGGCGTGAGAACGCTCCAAGATGCAGCCGGCATCTTTGACGCTGGAGCGGACAAAATAAGCATCAACTCGGCTGCTGTCTCCAACCCGGATCTGATTAGCGAGATCGCAGGGCGCTTTGGTTCACAAGCGGTGATTGTTGCCATTGATGCCCGGCGGGGCGAAGAACCAGCCGATGCTGCCGAAGTGTTTGTCGCCGGAGGCCGTACTGCGACCGGCAGAAGCGCAATCGCGTGGGCCCGCGAGGCTGAAGAACGCGGCGCGGGCGAGATCTTGCTGACATCCATGGATCGCGACGGCACTGGCGCGGGTTTTGACTGCGAACTTACAGCGGCCATTGCCGGAACTGTCTTCATTCCGGTGATTGCGTCCGGCGGAGCGGGCAACGCGCAGCATTTTGTCGATGTCTTTTCCGCTGGCCATGCAGACGCGGCGCTGGCAGCCTCTATCTTTCATTTTGGCGCCCCACATTTTGGCGCCCCCCATTTTGGCACTCACGCCGTGGCCGAACTCAAGCAGACGCTGCTGAGCGCGGGCATTCCCATGAGGTGGCCGTGCTGATTCCTTCCATCGATCTCATGGGCGGCAAGATCGTGCAACTGGTGCAGGGGGAGAAAAAAGCGCTGGAGTTTGAGGACTTCAATTATTGGATCGAGCGCTTTGCCAGCTATCCGCTGGTGCAGTTAATTGACCTGGATGCTGCCATGAGCAATGGCGATAACAGCGCGTTGATCGCAATGATCTGCAAACGCCTGCCCTGCCAGACCGGCGGAGGAATTCGCGGCATAGAGCGCGCACGGGAACTGCTGATGCTTGGCGCGAAGCGAGTCATCTTGGGATCAGCACTGCTCGAAGGTGGCGAGATCAACACGGCATTGGCGGCGAATGCAGCAAAGTCCCTAGGCGAGGAGCAGCTCACGTTTGCCATTGATTCACGCGGCGGCAAGGTTGCGATCAAAGGCTGGAAGGAAGGAACCGAAGTGACACCCGCGAATATGATTCGCGCCCTCGATCCTTATTGCGGCACCTTCCTTTACACGCACATCGATACGGAAGGCACAATGGTTGGCTTCCCGATGAACATCGCGCGGGGGCTGGCTGATCTGACGAAGAAGAAATTGATTGTCGCTGGCGGTATCCGGTCGCGCGCAGAGGTGGATGAGCTCGATGCCATGGGAGTGGACGCGGTGGTAGGAATGGCAATCTACCGTGGCGCAATGCAATAGCCGGTGTCCTGCAATCAAACTTAATGCCTGTGGGCGGTGCGTGGCTTAGGTTGCCGGTTTGTAAGAGGCGCGCTAGACTCGTCGCATGAGCACTCAAGAACCAGCAGTCGCCTTTCGCGATCTGCTAGCCTACACGGACTATCTGGCCCTGCGCTGGCTGAAATACTTCAAGCAGAACCCCGCCGCGCTTGCGGTTGACGTCGGTGGTAAGACAGGGACACTGCGCGATCTGGTCACTCACATTTTCCAGGTAGAGCAGTTCTTCGCGAACTTGTTATTGCAGGAAGGAATGGGTGCGATGGCCCCGCCGGCGAAGGTAGATGCCCCGGGTCTTGACGAACTCGATCGCATGCATCAGGAGGCGCATCAAAAGTTAGCGCAATATATTTCGTCAGCCAATGACGATACGCTCGAAAAAACCCGTACTCTTGGGCCCGTGACGGTTTCAAACCGAAAAACACTGACCCAGGCGGTGCTGCACAGCGTGCATCACTGGGCCCAAGTCGCAATGGAGGTCAGGCAAGCAGGTTTCCCGACAGAACGACCGCAGGACATCATCGCCAGTCCGGTGATGAAATAACTGCCGGGAATGATCACATACTAGTGAGGGCCTATTTTCTCGCGCGGTAAAGGCCGGCAATCCCAAACGTGTAAGGCGTCCAGCTCTGCTCTTTGAAGCCGGCTGATTCCATCCGCGCCAGCATCTGCTGCGGCGCGGGAAACTTCTGGACTGAGGCCGGCAGGTATTCGTAGGGGCCGCGCACTCCAGAAATGAAGGTTCCGATTCGCGGCAGTACTTTGCGGAAATAGAAACCATAAAGTTTGCCGAGCCAGCCGCCGGGCTCGCTGAAATCGAGAATACCAACCTCGCCCCCTGGCGTGAGCACGCGGAAGATCTCGCGCAAACCGGCGTCGTAATTGGCGAGGTTGCGGAAGCCGAAAGAAGAAACCACCAGATCTACGCTGCTGTCCGCCAGGGGCAGATGCAAAGCGTCCGCTTCTACCGGCTGAATGCTATTAGCGCGGAACTTGCTCTGCCCGTGTTGCAGCATTTGATGGGAGAAATCGAGAGCGCAGATCGCAGAATCGCTTCCCTTCTTCGCTGCAACGGTACGCAGTGCCACGGACATATCGCCCGTTCCGGCGCAAAGATCGAGCGCCCGAGCGTCGCTGCGTGAAAGGATGTGGCTGAAAATCCGCGCGGTGCGCCGCCACCATAATCGGTCCACATTCATGGAGAGCACATGGTTGAGCAAATCATAGCGCGGCGCGATCTCGTCAAACATTTGCCGCACAGCCTGCGCGGCGGAGCGTTCGTCCTGCGTTCCGGCGGGAGTTGTGCCCAATGCGCCGCCGGTTGCGGGAGCAACTGAATTTGCAAGTGGAGTCTTGGCCTGCTCAGGCATGGTTTTTGATCATCTCCACCGCGCCGCGGACAATATGCGCCGGGACCTCGCTCGAGATTCGTACTCTGCCGATTTTCGTCGGCAGGACAAAGTGGACTGCTCCGTCCACAGTTTTCTTGTCCAAAACGAGCCGCCCAATCACATCTTCAACGCTGCACACGACTGGCGGCAACGGGCCATAAGCCAGAACGGATTGCTGAATCTGCGCAGCGGATTTTTCGCTGCACACGCCCACCTGGTGGGCGATTTCCGCAGCGGCAATCATGCCCCACGCCACTGCTTCTCCGTGGAGAAAATGCGAGTAGCCGGTGGCTGCCTCCAGCGCGTGGCCAATAGTGTGCCCGAAGTTGAGGATGCGGCGCAGGCCGGACTCCTTCTCGTCGACCGAAACCACGGCCGCTTTAACGTTCACGGAGTCGGCAATGATGCGGAACAAGGCCTTGCTATCACGCGCCAGAATTTTCCGCGTGTATCGTTGCATGAACTGGAACAAGCTGGGATCTTTGATGACTCCGCATTTGAGCGCCTCAAACAGCCCGGAGCGAAATTCGCGCTCGTCGAGCGTCTGCAAAAGCTCCGGATCTATAAACACGGCCCTGGGCTGGTGAAACGATCCCACCAAATTCTTTCCCGCACGCAGGTTGACGCCGGTTTTGCCGCCGATACTGGCATCCAACTGGGCCACTACGGTTGTGGGAATCTGCACGATAGGAATACCGCGCATGAAGATGGCTGCAAGAAAGCCGGCGCTGTCACCCACCACGCCGCCGCCAAAAGCAACCAGCAGAGATTTACGGTCGGCTTTGGCGTCGATCAGTTGTTCCGCCAACTGCTCCACGGTATGCAACCGCTTAGCGGGCTCACCGTCATGCATTTCCAGCACCTGATATGGCAGTTTGGCTTGGCACAGCGAGTCTTCAAGCTTTTCGCCCCAGTGCCGGCGGACATTCGGCGAGGTAATCACAAATACCCGGCTGCCCGGTGAGGGCAGCAATCGCCGCATCTCACGTCCGGCGCGCCGCAACAATCCAGCGCGGATAGAAACCTGGTAACTCTCCGCCTTTGTGCGAACTTGAATTGTATGCACGCAAGTTGATGATAAATGATTGAAGGGAGTGTGGCTCCCCTCGCCCCATCCCGGATTCAATTTGCCTTTCTCGATCAGCAAGCAGACACAAGGTCCCTCCGTGCTTACTCGCACGCTTGAGAGAACGCATGCTCGCTTAACGGCCCGCCGGGATGACGAACCTTAATGGTGAATGAACTGAATTCTCCAGTTTTATTCGAGCTGCCCCCCACACACAATGCCCAAATCACCTGATGTGCCTGATTCTTTGTTACCATTCTCGCCTCATGAAAAAACCTCCTGCCCAGGTGGACTTCATCGTTGTAGGAGCCGGTGTGGCTGGACTGCGCGCCGCCATCACGCTGGCTGAAGCCGGCAAGGTACTGGTGCTGGCCAAGCAGGAACTTACCGAATCGGCCACACAATACGCGCAGGGCGGAATTGCCGTGGCATTGAGCGATGAAGACGAAATCAGCTTGCACCTTCAGGACACAATTAGCGCCGGAGACGGTGTTGTAAATGCCGATGCGGCGCGTGTGCTGGTCGAAGAGGGGCCAGACCGCATCCAGGAGTTGATTGACTGGGGTACGCAGTTTGACCGCAAGGGCACACGGCTCACGTTTACCCGCGAGGCCGCGCACAGCCGCGACCGCATCCTGCACGCGCATGGCGATTCTACTGGCCGCGAAATTGGGCGCGCACTGTATGCGAAAGCGACCACGATCAAGAACATTTTCTTTTACGAGTTCGAATTTACGGCTGGGTTGCATACCCAGGACGGGCGTGTTTGCGGAGTGAGATTGCTCTCAGCGAAAGGCGAGGCGCACACCACCGGCAGCAACGCCGTGCTTCTGGCAACCGGAGGCGCGGGCCACGTCTACAGCAACACCACAAATCCCGCGGTAGCGACCGCGGATGGCGTGGCCATGGCGTTTCGCGCGGGGGCCGAGATAGGGGACATGGAGTTTGTGCAGTTCCATCCCACAGCGCTTTATGTTAAAAACGCGCCCCGATTTCTGCTGTCGGAAGCGTTGCGCGGCGAGGGCGCTGTCCTACGCAACGCCGAGCTGCACCGGTTCATGCAAAAGTATCATGAGGCCGGAGAGCTGGCTCCGCGAGATGTAGTGGCCCGCGCCATCGCGCATGAACTGGAAGTATGCCGCCTGAAAGATCCAGTGGTCTATCTGGACCTGACTCATCTCAAGGAAGCCCACATCAGGTCCCGTTTCCCGCGCATTTATGAAACTTGTCTCCAGCACAACGTGGATATCACCGTGGACCTGATTCCCATACGCCCCGCGGCCCATTACCTGATGGGCGGCGTGCGCACGGACCTTCACGGACGCAGCAACCTGCCCGGCCTCTATGCCGCAGGCGAAGCAGCGTGCACCGGAGTTCATGGGGCCAACCGCCTGGCCAGCAACTCTCTGCTGGAAGGACTTGTCTTTGGCGCGCGGGCTGGTCAGACCATGTGTGCAGAGCTTAAGAACGCGGCAACCGGTTTCGCAAACGAACCAAATGACCATGCCGCTAGCGGTGGCTCCGAAGCAAATCCCGAGCCGGTAATTCAAGAAATTCAAGAGGCAATGTGGAGCAAAGTCGGGATCGTGCGAACACGGCAGGGACTAACGGAAGCTCTGCAGCAACTGCAGGCCATCACGGAAAAATTGCCGCCGCCAACGTCACGCCGCAATTGTGAAGCCCGGAACATACACACTGCCGCAGTGCTGATCGCGCGCTCGGCCCTGGCGCGGCTGGAGAGCCGGGGAGCGCACTATCGCACCGACTATCCCGCTCATGATGACGCACGGTTCAAGAAACACTCTATTGTTGGGGAAAAGGACATAAGGTTTGTGTAGGCGTAGCAATTGGCTTTGCTTTTCATTTTGCAATTGCTATCTGCACAATTTTAAAGGGCCCTGGTAACCCAGAGCCCTACCAGATGAAGAGAGTGCAAGTGCCACGCTCAGGGTGAAAGCTGCCCAAGCGAAAGCGATAAATGCATCGTCTCACGATGAAAAACCAAGGACAAGTTACCATCGGACAAGTCCGGCGCGCAGCCTTCTACGAACCCTGACATCTGACCGACACCCTTCGCCTTGAATGTCCTGCCTCCTGATGGCAAAGCCACAATCCTTTCATTAAGTAAGGCAAGAATCCCGTTAATTTTTTTAGAAATACCCTATTTTTTGGCACACAAACCCACCCTTTATATGTGAGGCTCGGCTCCCCGTGGGGAGGATAGGCTTGATGAATCTGCAAGGGCTTTGCCCAAATTATTGAAAAGGATGTACATGTCTGATTCCTCCGAGATGGCCCGCTGGTACGTAGCTGAATTGACAGAAGAAGTCACCCTGGAAGGCGACCCGCAACACCTGATCCACAAGAAGACCCGCGTGATTTTTGCCGATTCGCCTGAAGACGCTTATGACAAAGCGCTCAGCATGATTACGGAGCACGAAGTCTCGTACCTGAACGAGGACAATAAGGCGGTGCGAACTCGCTTCTGGGGGCTGCGAGAGCTTGTCTTATCAAATGAAGACATGAATCGCGCCGGCATTCTGCCAAAAAGCCGCATGGGCACAGCACGCCGCCAGAATTCGACCGGCCTTTCACCGGAGCAGCAGTTTGCTTTGCTGCTTTCCCTCAAGCCGGGGGCCCTTCCGAACTAGGCTCGTCCTTTTGGGGAAACATCACTGACGCCAGTACTGAGGCTGCCAGCACCCCCGCAATCACCACTAAGGCAGCCCATGTGGGCACATGATACCTTTCCGGCAGCAGCATCTTGATGCCAATAAAAATCAGAACCACAGAGAGTCCATAGTTCAAGTAATGGAAGAGCTTCATCATGCCTGACAGTGCAAAATAAAGAGAACGCAGCCCCAGGATAGCGAAGACGTTTGAGGTGTAGACAATGAAGGAGTCGCGCGTCACGGCCAGTACCGCCGGAATCGAGTCCAGGGCAAACAGGATATCGGTGGTCTCCACCACCAGCAGGACAACGAACAATGGCGTGAAAAGGATTTTGCTGGCCCGTCGAGCAAAAAACTTTCCGTCTTCATAACCTTCCGTTAACGGCAGGAACCTGCGGCAGAACTTGAGAACGATATTCCGCGAAGGATCGTTTTCTTCATCTCCGCCTCGCATCAATTGAATTCCGGTATAGATGAGAAACAGGCCAAAGAGGTAAAGAATCCAATGAAAACGCCGTACCAGGGCCACGCCGGTCACGATGAATGCGCCGCGCATGATGAGCGCGCCGATGATGCCCCAGAAGAGAACAGTTTTTTCCTGTTCAGGCGGAACTTTAAAGTAGGCAAATAAAAGAATGAAAACAAAAAGATTATCTACGCTAAGAGCTTCTTCCAAAAGATAGCCGGTAGCAAACTCCAACGCCTTTGTGGGGTCCATCCACTGGTGGATAAAAACAGCAAACCCGATCGCTAGGGCAATCCAGAACGCGCTCATGCGCAGGGCTTGTTTGAAAGGAACAACGTGGTGGCCGCGATTCAGGACGGCCAGATCCAGAACCAGGAGGAGCAGAATTGCAGCGTTAAAGGCAATCCAAAACCCAATGCTCATGGAATTAGTATTTTGTCCGGCCGCATTTACCGCTGGCCCAGGCTGACTGCAGATCGGTGCTCATGCGGCGATTATAGCGGGAGAGTTCAACTCGGAAAGGCTTCAACATGCGCGTTTCTTTTACGATGGCAGCCTCTGTGGCTGGGACGGAGGATTGTCGCCCATGCCATTGAGGAGGCGGATGATTTCCAGGATCACGTCACCGCTGATCTTCAGGCTATCGACACTAAGTTTATCTAGCGTATCTTGCGTCGTGTGGTGAAAGCTGTTGTTGTAGCCATAGTCGATGTCAATGAGATCAGCCACCGGCATCCCTGCGCGCACAAAGGGAATATGATCATCCTCTACCGCAGTAACATTTGAGAAGAAGTGTGACTGATAACCCAGGCGGGTTGCCGCTTGCAGCACCACATCTTCCAGCCACGGCGTAGAGTTTTCGTCGCGATTGATGCCCAGATCGGCATCGCCGATCATATCGGCCAGCAGGAACGCCCTGACCTTTTTGCCGGTGCCGTCATCCTGCCATTTCTTAGCGAGGTGGCGGCTGCCCCAAAGAGCGTCATTGGTGTGCCATTCGCGGGTCATGGATTCTTCACCATCAAGGAAGGTGAGCCACACGCTGTAACCTTCGAGCTTTTTGCCGCGGAGCTGGTCAGCGATGGCGAGCAAAAGCGCGGTGGTACAAGCGCCGTCATTGGCGCCCACAAAGTTGGTTTGCCGCAGCCAGTAATTGGTTTCGTAGTGCGATCCCAGAACGATGATGCCGTCTTTGGCGCCAGGAAATTTGGCAATGATGTTGCGCATCGGGACCTTGCCGATCGACGTCTCGGCGACAAAAGCATCTTCTTCCACCTGGACGCCCTTGAGCCTGTTCTTGATATAAGTACGAACCTGATCGATAGCTTTGCTGCCATCCCAGCGCGGCCCGAAGGCGACAATCTCTTTAGTGTACTGCATGGCCCGCGCAGCATCCACATGCATGGGAGGCCCCGCAGGCTCAATTGTCTTAGCCGAAGGCGCTGATTTTTGTTCGGAAGGATTCTGGCTGACCGCGGAAACCGTTTCTTTTTTGGTTTCATCACAGCCGAGCATAACAATAGAGGTGAAGAGTACCAGCCACACACCGCGCCGTGCACACAAAATCACGCCTGCGCTCCTTAACCGCACAGATTTAGATATGCCTCCGGGCTGAACGCATTCAGCCCGGAAGGAACATTACTAGTCTACTGTAAGTCTTTGTTCTTGCGTTTTTCCGCGCGCTTGCGCCGCTGCCTGGGGTGGACCAGCCAGACGATGCCGATGCTCAGTATATAGAGCAAAATCATAGGCGCCGCGTAGATGGTCATATTCATGATGTCAGTGGTAGGAGTGAGAATGGCGGCAATCACAAAGAAGATCAGTACCGCTCCGCGGATGTGCTTGAAGAGAAACTTAGCATTCACCACGCCCATCAGCCCGGCAAAGCCGAGCACGATAGGCAGCTCAAAGATGAGGGCGAGGCCCAAAATAATGGTGAGGAACACCTTGGTGTATTCGGTGATCGTAATGTTCGCCCTGAAACCTTCGCCGTAATGGCCAATCAAAAAGTCCATGGCAACAGGAAAGACGATCTTGTATCCAAAATAGCCACCCGCCAGGAACAGCCCAACGGAGAGGAAAAGGAACGGCAACACAAAACGCTTCTCATTCCGGTAAAGTCCTGGCGAAATAAACGCCCAAACCTGGTACAAGAGGATGGGCGAAGCCAGGAAAATGCCGGCCATCAATCCGACCTTCATGTACAAATTGAATGGATCGGTGGGATTGAGGTAAGTCAGATGGGGATCGATGTTGTACCGCTTAAATACGTCGAGGATCGGCTTTTGAATCCAGGGATAAATGTAGTCCTGGGCAAAATACCAGCAAGCCAGAAAAGAGATGCCAACTGCTGCCAGAGAATAGATGATGCGTTTGCGCAGCTCATCCAAATGCTGCAATAGGCTCATGGAGCCCATCTTCCGTAATTCTTGCTCTATTTCTTTGTGCTCGGGTTCTGTTGCAAGATCAGGCATCGTAATCCTGCGGGACCGTGTTCTTCAGGCGATCGGTAAGGCGGTTCAAGGCGCCCTGGATGGAAAGATCTTCGTCTCCGGAAATCTTGGCGATCTCCGGCTCAAGGTGCTTCATGGGATCGACACTTTCCAACTCAAGCTTGCGAACCTCTTCATGAATCTGGCCCTGGAATTCATTGCTGGCTTTTTTGAATTCAGCCATGAATTTTCCCCAGGTACGGGCCATCTCCGGTAACTTCCTGGGCCCAAACAAGATGAGGGCCAGAAGCATTATGAATACGATCTCGCCAGAAAAGCCGAAGTCCATAAAGTATGATTTCAATGATACCGCAGGTATTCTTAAAAAAACCCGCATTTTTGATTAACTTTTCCAATCCGGAAAAGTCCGCAGCGTGAGGCTGCCCAAGAGCATCTTACAATCGTACGGAAGTATGCCGGATGCGGGAAAAGCCTGAGTAGCAGGTTACAAAAGGCCTGTGCAGATGGGGCGAAATGCATGTAAAGCCCTGAGCAGGAAAGTGTTATACTGGCTTTAGTTTCCGCAATCGGAGCACAAGTTAAACATCCGAGGATTTTTCATGTCTCGTGGCACACGTGGTTCACTCTTTTTTGTCCTTCTCGTCATCATAATTTGCGGCTTCCTAGGGGCCGGCTACAGCCAGCGCGGCGGCTCTCCGTACGTGACCGGTGCGTCTGAGTCCGATGTGCGGGACAGTCTCCGCCAGTTCTCGGAAGTCTACTCGTTGGTGGAACAGAATTACGCTGAGCCGGTGAATCCTGACAAGGCGATTTACAACGGCGCGATTCCCGGCATGTTACACGTGCTTGATCCGCACTCAAACTTCTTCGATCCCAAGTCTTACTCGCTACTGCGCGAAGAACAGAGTGGCAAATATTACGGCGTGGGAATGCAGATTGCGCCACGCAACAACAAGATCATTGTGGTTGCTCCGTTCGCCGGCACTCCGGCGTACAAAGCCGGCCTGCGGCCTGGTGACGTGATCATCGCCGTTGACGCCAAAGCGACGGACAATATGAGCGTGAGCGATGTTGCCGACCTTTTGAAAGGTCCCAAAGGCACCAACGTACACATTTCGATTCTTCGCGAGAGCACTGACAAGCCGCTTGAGTTCAACGTGATTCGCGATGAAATTCCGCGCAACAGCGTTGACCTGAAGTTCATGATCCGGCCGGGCATCGGCTACATGCACGTGACTGCGTTCAATGAGACGACCGAGCAGGAAGTTGAAGACGCATTGCAAGGCTTCGGCGACCTCAAAGGCCTGGTGCTGGACCTGCGCGGCAACCCCGGAGGCCTATTGAACGAAGGCGTAGGCGTTGCGGACAAGTTCCTGAAGAAGGGACAGACCATAGTTTCCCATCGCGGCCGCAGCTCACCAGAAAAAAGCTACAAAGCCGCACACGGCAACATGGGCAAGGATTATCCGTTGGTAGTGCTGGTGAACCGTGGCACTGCTTCGGCGGCGGAGATTGTCTCGGGCGCGATTCAGGACCACGATCGCGGTTTGATTGTGGGCGAAGTCACTTTCGGCAAAGGCCTGGTGCAAACGGTGTATCCGCTATCTGAGAACACCGGACTGGCGCTTACCACGGCTAAGTATTACACGCCCAGCGGCCGCCTGATTCAGCGCGACTATACCGGCGTCTCGCTTTACGATTACTATTACGCGCGCGAGCAGGAAGACAATCCCAACAACAATGCCAACACCAATTCAACCACGCCGTCCAAAGAAGTGAAACTGACCGACAGCGGCCGCACGATGTTTGGCGGCGGTGGAATCACGCCGGACGTAAAGGTGAAGCCATTCAAGACCACGCACTTTGAGGATTCGTTGCTGGTGAAATATGCGTTTTTCAATTTCGCCAAGCACTATCTGGCCAATCGCCATGTGGACAAGAACTTTGAAGTGAATGACGCTGTGATGCAGGAATTCCGCAAATTCCTGGAGTCGGAGAAGATTTCCTACACCGAAGCCGATCTCTCGGGAGACTCTGACTTCGTTAAGTCCAGCATCAAGACGGAGCTGTTCATTGCCGAATTCGGCCAGGAAGAAGGCCTGCGCGTGCGGGCTGAAAACGATCCGCAGGTAATCGCAGCCCTTAGCCAATTGCCCAAGGCCAAGGAACTCGCCGACAACGCCAAGAAGATCCTGGCGCAACGTGCAGCGGCACAACAGACAAATCGATAGATAAACTCTCTGTACACGACACAACGCCCGCAGCGAAGGCGGGCGTTGTTGTTGAATGTATCCAGCGTGCATCGCAATTGCAGCCAACTGGGAGGAGTTGTGCGCTGGAGTTGATCGAGCTGAAGCTGAAAAGATATTCCAGGAGTGCCAGGATTGCCAAAATCGCCGAAAGTGAAAAACCAAAACCTTTACCCCAGGGACACAGAGGAACACGGAGGAGGATAGGAAACCAAAAGAAGCCCTGCTCCATCCCTTTGCGGGGATAGAGCAGGTCGAGAATAAGTTGGTGGATCGGTTACTGCGGGGTCAGCGGCTGCTCATGGATCGGGGGCTGGCCCTGGGCCGGGGTTTTGAACGAAAAGACTGGGCCCACTGGCTGGCCGGTTTTATTGGTCATGGCGATGTAGTAGGTGGTGTTGGGCTGAAGGTTGGTGAGCGTGGCGCGATGATTGTCGCCGTTCATCTTTTCGACGGTGCCGACCGCCGCCTGTTGAAGGTTATTGCGGTCGGTAGTGTAGTGCAGATCCAGATCCGCGGATTGCTTTGAGGTCCAGGCGATCTTGGCCGAGTTGGCGTTGGCAAACTCCAGTACGGGTTTGGTGACCAGGTCGGTACCGGCTTGGTTGGTTGTGGAAGTCTGAGTGGTTGCAGGAGTCTGGGCCGCGGCAAAGCAGGCGCAGAACAGCAGAACCGCTGCGATTTTGAATAGTTTGATCATACGTTCCCCTCCAGTTGGGACGACAGGTGGCTTGATAAATCCGAAGCATAACGGCGCAAGGAGGTTGTCTGGTGAGGAGGGATTGGGGAGATTGTCAGGAGTGCCAAAATTGCCAAAAATCGCCGAAATTGGAAAAACAAGGTTTTGCCGCAGATTTACGCAGATGAGCGCAGATCGGGAAAAAGCAAAAGATTTAACCCGGAGGACACGAAGGAACACAGAGGAAATCCCAGCGCTCGAATAAACAGGCTTAAGTCCAGAATAATTGCTGTCCAGACCACCTGACCCCTTCCCGGCGCCTGCGCTTTACACCGTCTGCATCGCCGTGTTACTCTTTTTAAGTCACTTACAGGACGAGATTTAGATATAGGAGTCGACCAGAATTCAGTGTTAGCGAGAGAGCGAAAGGCCGACGTCATCAACCGCTTCCGCACGCATCAATCAGATACGGGCAGCCCGGAAGTACAGATTGCCATTCTGAGTGAGCGTATCGGAGAGCTGACGGAGCACTTCAAGAGCCACCAAAAAGACCATGCCTCCCGGCGCGGTCTTCTTATGATGGTCAGCAAGCGCCGCCGCCTGCTGGACTACCTGAAAACGTACGATACCGAGCGCTATAAAGACGTCATCCAGAAACTTGGCATCCGTAAATAATCGATTGAAATCGAACCGGACGTTCTTGAGCGGGTTTCGCATCGGCGGGATTCGTGTATCTCCGCCTTCTCTTGAGTTGCTCTCTTTTGAATTCAGACTGCTGGTCCTCCTGGAAAAGAGGAACTGATGAAGCAGACAGCCACTGTTGAACTTGCAGGCGGCAAAACCCTCCATTTAGAAACCGGACATCTGGCAAAACAGGCACAAGGCTCTGCCATTGTGCGCCAGGGAGATAACGTTGTTCTGGGCACGGCATGCGCCTCGCCCGACCCCCGCGAAGGCATAGATTTCTTCCCCCTTACCGTTGATTATCGCGAATACACCTATGCCGGAGGACGCATTCCCGGCGGCTTTATCAAGCGCGAAGGCCGTCCGCAGGAACGCGAAGTCCTGACCGCACGCCAGATTGACCGGCCCATCCGGCCGCTGTTCCCAGAAGGCTTCCGCAATGAGACCCAGGTCATTGCCTTGGTGCTTTCCGCCGACACGGAAAACGATCCTGACGTTCTGGCCATCAACGCCGCTTCCGCCGCTTTGACACTTTCTGAGATTCCCTTCCACGGCCCTGTGGGCGCGGTCCGTATTGGCCTGGTAAATGATCAAATGGTTGTGAACCCGACGTACGAAGAAATGCGCGAGAGCCTGCTGAACATCATGGTTGTGGGCACGGCTGAAGGCATTGTGATGGTGGAGTCCGGCGCGAAGGAAGTTTCCGAGGAGCAGGTGCTGAACGCGATTGAGTTCGCACACGAGCAGATCAAGAAGATCTGCTCGGCCATCAGCGATCTTGCCAAGCGGAATGGCACAAAGAAACTTGAAGTCGCAACGCCTGAGACCGACGAAAAATATTACAACGAGCTGATGAAGAAAGTGGGAGATCAGCTACGCGACGCGCTGGACACCGCAAAACATCCCAAGCATGAGAGCTATGAGAAAGTCCGCGAGATCAAGAAAGCGCTTAAGGCCGAGTTGCCGGAGGGCGATGACGAAGCCGCAGCCAAACTCTCAAAGTATTATGAATTGCTGCGCGAGCGCATCTTCCGCGGGCAGGTAACAAAAGACCGCAAGCGTCCCGATTCACGCGCTTTTGACCAGATCCGCGATATCTGGATTGAAGTGGGCGTGCTGCCGCGCACGCACGGTTCCGCCGTCTTTACCCGCGGCGAGACCCAGGCGCTGGTCACCACCACGCTGGGCACGCCGGACGACGCACAGCGAATTGAGCGCTTCGAAGGAGAGACCAGGAAGCGCTTCATGCTGCATTACAACTTCCCGCCGTTCTCGGTTGGCGAAGTGGGCCGCATGACCGGCGTTGGCCGCCGCGAAATCGGCCATGGAGCGCTGGCGGAGAGGGCGATTTCCGCCGTGCTGCCAGCGGTCGAAAATTGGCCTTACACGATGCGCGTGGTTTCGGACATTCTGGAGTCGAACGGGTCATCGTCAATGGCTACGGTTTGCGGAGCGTCACTCTCGCTGATGGATGCGGGCGTGCCGTTGTCGTCGGCTGTGGCCGGCGTGGCGATGGGCTTGGTGAAAGAAGAAGACTCTTACGCGATCTTGACCGACATTGCCGGCGCCGAAGACCACTACGGCGACATGGACTTTAAAGTCGCGGGCACGCGTAAAGGCATTACGGCGCTGCAAATGGACATCAAGGTCATGGGCATCACGTCTAAGATCATGCATGAGGCGCTGGAGCAGGCCAGGCGCGGGCGCTTGTATATCCTAGACAAAATGGAAGGCATCATCACCGGCGGACGCGAAAATATTTCCACCTTTGCGCCACGCATTTACACGCTGCAAATTCCTGTGGACAAGATCCGCGACCTGATTGGGCCAGGCGGAAAAATGATCCGCAGCATTATCGATCAGACAGGCGTAAAGATTGACGTTGACGATACTGGCAAGGTCAATGTGGCATCGAATGACGGACCGTCCGCGCAAAAAGCGATCCAGATGATCAACGACCTCACTGCTGTGCCGGAAGTAGGCAAAACTTATCTCGGCAAAGTGGTGCGGCTGGCAGAGTTTGGCGCGTTCGTGGAAATCATCCCCGGAACCGACGGATTGTTGCACATCAGCGAGATCGCCGAACATCGCGTGAAAGAAGTAAAGGACGAGCTCAAAGAAGGCGACCAGGTACTGGTGAAAGTCCTGGGCATTGAAGGCAACCGCATTAAGCTCTCACGCAAAGCGATTTTGCGCGAACAGCGTGCCAAGATGGCGCCGCAGACTGACGGTGAAGGTCCTGCCGGCGGAAACGGTGGCGACGGCGGGCGCGAAGGTGGCGGGCTTGCAACGCAGCAGCCTCGTCAGCCCGGCGAAGAAACCATTACCTTTGAAGGTGGCGGCGATTTTGCCGACGATGATGCTGAGCCCAACTTTAACCGCGAAGATGCGAATCGCGAAACCGTGAATGCAACACCTGGCGCGCGTCCTGACCGGCCCAGAGGCGATAGACCTCCCGGTGGAGGCGGGGATCGCGGAGGCAGAGGAGGGCGGCACCGCAGAGGCGGAAGCAGCGGTGGCCGTGGTCCGCGGGGCGATCGTGGCCCTCGTGGCGGTAGCGGCGGAGATCGCGGCAATCGCTAAAGAGCAATCTTCAATGTGGAAGAGGGTGCAGCATTGCTGCACCTCTTTTTATTCAACTGTCTTTAATTTAGCTGTTCAGGGACCGCTCTTGCGTCCTGAACGTCAAGAAACAATCCCCCGCGAATTAAGCTGTCGTACCTGCTCCGTGACACTTCTTATATTTCTTGCCTGATCCGCAGGGACAAGGATCATTTCTTCCCACCTTGGCTTGTCCGCGCACCACTTGTTGTGGCGCGGTGGCGCCGTTCGATCCCGCCATGCGTGCCTGCTCCAGCTCTTTCTTTTTGCGACGCTGGAACTGTGCTTCCAGGTCGTCCATGGAAGTGGAAGCGCGCTTTCGCGGCGGAGCCGGAGCCGGTTGCTGATCGCCGTCCGTACTCTCCTCCGCCATCACTGGCTGGGGAGCAGTTCCTTCCACAATCTGCATGTGGAACAGGTAGCGCACCGCATCCTCACGCGAGCGCTGCATCATGTTCTCGAACATGTCAAACGACTCGCGCTTGTACTCCACCAGTGGATCGTGCTGGCCGTAGCCGCGAAGATTGATTCCCTCTTTCAGGTGGTCCATGCTGAGCAGATGGTCTTTCCACTGCGTGTCCAGGACGCTCAGCATAATCATGCGTTCGTGATAGCGCATGGCATCGGCGCCAATCTGCTTCTCTTTTGCCTCATAGAGCTCTTTCAGTTTTTCGAAGATCGCATCGCCCAGTTCCTGGCGATTCAGCTGATCGGCATCAATGCCCTGCTTGGCCATGTCCAGGCCGAACTGCTCAACGAGGTACTTCTTCAGGCCATCTGTGTCCCATTGATCGGCGTGCACGTTGCGCGGAGCAAAACGGTCAAGCGCATCCGCAACCATTCCGGCAACGTAATCTTCCAGGATCAGTTCCTTCTGGTCCAGCCCGGAAAGCAATTCCTTGCGCAGTCCATAGACAGCCACGCGCTGCTTGTTCATTACGTCGTCATATTCCAGCACGTGCTTGCGCGACTCAAAGTTCTGCGCTTCTACGGCTTTTTGCGCGGCCTCAATCCGGCGTGAGATCAGCTTCGACTCAATCGGCACACCTTCTTCCATGCCCAGCCGCTGCAAAAGTTTTGAAACCCAGGCCTTGGCGAAGATGCGCATCAGATCGTCTTCCAGCGACAAATAGAACCGCGACGAGCCCGGATCGCCCTGCCGCCCCGCGCGCCCGCGAAGCTGGTTATCGATGCGCCGGGCCTCGTGGCGCTCTGTGCCCAGAATATGCAGCCCGCCCACTGAGACCACTTTCTCGTGTTCTGCGTCAGTTTCTTTCTTGTATTTGCTGTAAGTCTCGTTCCATTTATCCGCCGGACACTTATACTCAATGCCGTTGTAATAGAAGATGATGTTCTCTGACGTGTCCTGTTCCAGCGCCACCTCGCCGCCGGCAGTACGCAATTGCTGCGCGATTCCTTTCTTCACCATCTCCTGTCGCGCCATAAACTCAGAGTTACCACCCAGCAGGATGTCAGTGCCGCGGCCCGCCATGTTCGTGGCAATGGTCACCGAGTTAAATCGTCCCGCCTGGGCGACAATCTCCGCTTCCTTCTCGTGAAATTTGGCGTTCAGCACCACGTGCTTCACGCTCTTCTTCTTCAACAGATCAGAAATTCTCTCTGATTTTTCGATCGACGTGGTGCCCACCAGCACGGGCCGCCCTTCGACGGCGATCTTCTGGATCTCGTCGGCCACGGCGTAATATTTTTCTTTTTCCGTGCGATAGACAACGTCAGGATTCTCTTTGCGCAAGAGGACCCGGTTCGTTGGGATTACCACAACTTGCAGCTTGTAAATCTTGTCGAACTCCGCTGCTTCCGTTTCCGCCGTTCCGGTCATGCCGGCCAGTTTTTTGTACATGCGGAAATAGTTCTGGAAAGTGATGGTCGCAAGCGTCTGCGTTTCGCGCTCTACTTTGACCTTTTCTTTGGCCTCAATCGCCTGATGCAGACCATCCGACCAGCGACGCCCCGGCATCAATCGGCCGGTGAACTCGTCCACAATCAATACTTCGCCGTCTTTTACCACGTACTCCACGTCGCGCCGGTACATCGCGTGCGCCTTCGCCGCGGTCTCAACGTGGTGTTTCATCGCCCAGTTTTCCGGATCGGCAATGTTGTCGATTCCCAGCAGCTTCTCCGCTTTCTCCCAGCCCTGGTCGGTGATCATCGTGTTCTTGTGCTTCTCATCGATGACATAGTCGCCGGTGTATTCCTTGGGCTCTCCCGGCGGCTTCTCAATCTCCTCGCCTTTGATCAGGTGCGGCACCACGCGATCGGCGCGCTCATACTTGTCAGTGGATTCATCGCTCTGGCCGCTGATGATCAACGGCGTTCTGGCTTCGTCAATCAAAATGGAGTCGACTTCATCCACGATGCCGAAGTTGTGTCCGCGCTGCACGCAGTCAGCCAGGTCAAACTTCATGTTGTCGCGCAGGTAATCGAAGCCGAACTCATTGTTCGTGCCGTAGGTCACATCCGCGGCGTAAGCCTCGCGACGCTCATCATCATCCAGGTCATGGACAATCACGCCCACGCTCAGTCCCAGAAAGCGATAAAGCTTGCCCATCCATTCTGAGTCGCGCTTGGCCAGGTAATCATTTACCGTGACCACGTGCACGCCATCTCCCGCAAGCGCATTCAGATAGACCGGCAGGGTGGCCACCAGCGTTTTGCCTTCGCCGGTTTTCATCTCGGCGATCTTGCCTTGGTGCAGCACGATGCCGCCAATCAATTGGACATCAAAATGCCGCATGTTCAGGACGCGCCGGCCGCCCTCGCGGGCCGTCGCAAACGCCTCGGGCAGGATTTCGTCCAGCGCCTGGTTCCGCGCCTCGATGCGCCTCTTGTTAAGCTCTTCAATCTGGCCGCGAACGTCCTGGTCAGGAGTGCTCTTCATCTCGGCGGTAAGGCGGGCGATTTCGCTTTCGGCCTCCTGCACCCGTTCCTTGATGCGCGCGCGGAACTCTGCTGTCTTGCCGCGAAGCTGCTCGTCCGTGAGCTGCATCATCTGCGACTCAAGCGCATTAATCTGGTCTACCAGCGGACGTAGCCGCTTGATCTCACGTTCATTACTTGTGCCAAAAACCCTGGCTAATGCTTTTCCTATCAAGTGTGGTTTTCCCTCAGATTTGCCACTGTTTAAAGGGCAAAGGTCTACAAAATAAAGCCTAACACATTGGATGCTGTAGAGT
>JBARMK010000442.1:0-6476 GCA_049802395.1 Candidatus Angelobacter sp. | reverse complement strand
GAAATGGACTCGGAACGGCTGCCATCGCTTTATCTGGGCACCGAGGTGGTAATTGTTCTACGCTGGGATGTTCGCCTCATTCTAGAAACGGTAGTGCAGCAGATATTAAGAGTTTACTCAGAACGGATCGACAATGGAGAAGCAACAGCACTGCCCGATGAGGACGTACCCAGCTCTTAATGAAGAAAACCGGCGCATCGCGTGCCGGCCCACTCGGGGTAAGACCGTTAACTAAACGCCGATCACCTTCACCAGCTCTGCCACCGAGTCGGCGCTCTTCTGTAACGCCGCCTGCTCTTCAGCGGTCAGCTTGATCTCGATGATTTGTTCAAGACCGTTTGCGCCGAGCTTGCATGGCACGCCGACAAACAATCCATTGATGCCATACTCGCCTTGCAGGTAGACGGCACACGGCAGGATTTTCTTCTTGTCCTTTAGGATCGCTTCCACCATCTCCGTGGCTGCGGCGGAAGGAGCGTAATAGGCGCTGCCGGTTTTCAGGTATTTTACGATCTCCGCCCCGCCGTCGCGGGTACGCCGCACAATCGCGTCAAGCCGGTCTTTGGGAATCAGTTCGGTGATAGGAATGCCCGCAACGGTTGAGTACCGCGCCAGTGGGACCATGGTGTCACCGTGGCCGCCGAGCACGAATGCTGTCACGTTTTCCACGCTGACGTTGAGCTCCAGTGCAATAAACGCACGGAAGCGCGCCGAATCCAGCACGCCGGCCATGCCGATTACGCGGTTGCGGGAAAATTTACTCAGCTTGAACGCTGCCTGGGACATTGCATCCAGCGGATTGGAAACGACGATCAGGATGCAGTTGGGCGAGTTGGCCACCACCTTGGCAATCACATCCTGCATGATTTTGAAGTTGGTATTGAGCAGGTCGTCGCGGCTCATCCCTGGCTTGCGCGCGATGCCGGCGGTGATCACGACTATGTCAGAGTTCGCAGTGTCAGCGTAATCGTTGGTGCCCAGGACGTAAGAATCGCGCTTCTCGATGGGCATGGCTTCCAGCAGGTCCAGCGCTTTGCCCTGAGGCACGCCTTCCAGAACGTCAATCAAAACGACGTTGGCCAATTCTTTTGAAGCCACCCAGTGAGCAGCCGTGGCGCCCACGTTTCCCGCACCTACAATAGTTACTTTTTTACGCATGGAAATTCCTTCCTGGAGATTAGCGATATCTAGACCGCTGTTTTCTTGCGCCGGTCCACCATGTTTTCAATCATGTGCGTGGCAAATTCGCTGGTCTTAACTTTAGTTGAGCCTGGCATAAGCCGCTCAAAGTCGTAAGTCACGAACTTCTGCTGGATGGTGGCTTCAAGCGACGTTTCAATCATCCGCGCCGCCTCCGGCCATCCCATGTAATCGAGCATCATCACGCCGGAAAGGATTACGGAGCCTGGATTGATTACGTCTTTATCGGCATACTTTGGCGCTGTGCCGTGCGTGGCTTCGAACACGGCATGCTGGTCGCCCACATTGGCGCCCGGAGCAATGCCCAGGCCGCCGACCTGCGCGGCGCAGGCGTCTGAGATGTAGTCGCCGTTGAGGTTCGGTGTGGCCAGAATGTCATATTCCGCCGGACGAATAATCACCTGCTGGAAAATGGAATCGGCGATGCGGTCATTCACCATGATTTTCTTTTTCCATGCGCTATTGCCATGAGACTTAGCAATGGAATCCAGAACGCTCTTCACCTCTGCGTAGATTTCCCGCTTGAAGCTCTCCGGCGCGAAATCCATGCCCGGTTCGATCATCGCAGCGTTCTGCTCTACGCTTAGATTTGGGTTCTTGTCTTTATTGTCCAGAACCCAACTTTCACGCTCGGTCACAATGTGCTCGCGAAATTCGTCGCGCGCCACT
Organism: Candidatus Angelobacter sp.; assembly: GCA_049802395.1. Taxonomy (GTDB): domain Bacteria; phylum Acidobacteriota; class Terriglobia; order Terriglobales; family Acidobacteriaceae; genus Angelobacter. Next base: position 4,607 of record JBARMK010000442.1, on the reverse strand, counting down.
TCGTAGCCCCACTCGCGGAATGCGCCTTCAGTAAATTTCTGGATGTTGCCTTTATGGACCAATGTCACGGAGCGCCGCTTGTTCTTGATGGCATGCTGCACGGCCATGCGCACCAGGCGCTTGGTGCCAGTGATGGAGATAGGCTTGATGCCGACGCCAGAGTCTTCGCGAATGCGTTTTTTTGTACCTGCCAGCATAGTGTTGTTCAGGAAATCGAGGAGCTTCTTTACTTCCGCCGTTCCCTGCTTCCATTCGATACCGGCGTACACATCCTCAGTGTTTTCCCGGAAGATGATTACATTGAGCTGGTCAGGATGCTTCACCGGTGAGGGCACGCCCTGGTAGTAACGGACCGGGCGGATGCAGGCGTACAACTCCATGATCTGGCGCAGGGCCACGTTGAGTGAACGAATCCCGCCACCAACGGGCGTGGTCAGCGGGCCCTTGATGGAGACGTGCAGGTCACGCGCAGCGTCCACGGAGCCCTGTGGCAGCCAGTCATTAAATTTCGTAAATGCCTTTTCACCGGCGAAAATCTCATACCAGTGGATCTTACGGTGCCCGCCGTAAGCGCGCTCTACTGCGCCGTCAATCACGCGCGCAGAGGCGGCCCATATGTCGCGGCCAGTGCCATCGCCTTCAATATAAGGAACGATTGGATTATCTGGAACCTGCAACTTGCCGCCGCTATAAGTAATAGGGTTGCCGCCCCTGGGCAGCGGGACCCCGTTGTATGATGACGCCATGCTTCCTCCCCGAAATTCATACACAATGCAAACCTTTTAAGTTAACATTCGCAGCGGCGATGGCGCAAACGCTGTGATATCGATCACAAATGACACTTCATCAATGATTCCAGTGAAACGGAGCGACCTCTGATGCGCAAGAAATCTGTGTTGATTCTGCTGCTGTGCTGCTGCGCAGCGTCGACTTTTGCGGCGGAAAATCCTTATCTCTACAAAGTAAGCCTGGTGCAGGCAGCGCCGGGAAAGCTGCTGGATTTGATCGACCTGTACAAAGTGCGTACCACGGCGTACCAGGCGGCGGGAGACGAAGCTCCATTGTGGATGCGCCACAGCCAGGGCGATCACTGGGACCTGATGATTCTCTTCCCCATCGGCAGCTATTCCGAATTTTATCAACCGGATCGCATCGCGAAGCGTAAGCAGGTGGAACAGGCCGCCAAATTGGAGGACAAGTTCAAGGAAAACATCGCCTGGCGGGAAGACTTGTTCGCTTACGGTCCGTCACTGGCCGAGCTGCGCAAGGCGTTTGCTAACGGCGGATTCTTTCACGTGGAGATGTTTATCGCGCTGCCCGGCAGATTCGCCGATTTGTATAAAGAGCGTGAGATGGAGAATGTGTATTCTAAGGCCTTGAAGGAGCCGGAGAATTTCATCTTTGTACGGGATCAGGGCGCAGCATGGGACATTTTCACCGTCGGCGTCTTTCGCGATCTGAAGCATTATGCAGAGAGCGCGGATGTTCCGGCAAAAGATCAGGAAGCTGCCGCCAAGGCAGCGGGCTTTGAAGCCCCCAGCCAGATCGGACCGTATCTGCGGCGTTTCATCCGCGAACACCACGATACGATGGCTGTCGCCATGAAATAAGAGCCGTGATGCGCTGACTTGTCTTACGCGTACTTCTTACTCGCGGCTTTACGGCACTGCAATTCCCAAGCCTCGTGTCATGTCCAGGGCGGCTGTGCGGAACTCCCCTGGATCGGACGCGAACGACGCTTTGCCGCCGGAATAGGCCGCGACCCACTGCAGCAACGACCGGTCCATATCGCCACCGCCTTTCAAGCCAATGCAATCGATGCGCACACCGGCGACTTGGCTGCGAAACTGCAGAGTATCAGCCTTGGACATGTTGGTTTCACCATCGGAAATCACCAGCAGGACACGATGGGCATTCTTGCCGATCCTTTTCAGATGTCCTGCAGCAAAGGAGATTCCCGACAACAGCGCTTTCCCAGACCGGGGCCGAATCTGGCCCAAAGCGTCTTCCAGCAGGTTGTCATCCGCAGTAAGATCCTGCTCGAAATCCAACTGATCACTAAAGACCAGGATGCAAGCTTCGTCATTGGAGCGCAGGTTCCTGACAATCTCTCTCAACGTGGCGATGATCGCCGCGCGGTTCCGGTTGGTAAGCAGCGAAGTCTCGATCAGGATTCCCAATGATATCGCTTCAGACGGAGCCGCCATGGCTTTCGGTGAATCGGGAGGACGAGCCGCCGGCGCAGATGTTCGGGCCGGCTCATGCAAAGTAGCTTCAAAGCCTGAAGGCGATTTGGTCTTAAAAGATGAGCCGCCAGCCTGCGCACTGGCTTTGGCTGAACTAGCCCTGGATCTATTCTGTGCGGCCTGTGGCTGCGAAGTATTGGGGGTGCGAGTAACGTTGTTGGCCGTTGCTGCAACAGTTGTTGCGGGAGCAGCTTGGCCGGATCCCGCCGGGCTGGGTGGCGCATCCAAAGCCGCGGCGCTGGCCAGGAAAGTTTGCCAGTCAGTGTCCTTGCCGCCATCCGCGTGGTACTTGCGGCGGGCATAGTCGGCGATTTGCTGCCCCTGCGGCGTTTGGCCAGTCAAATTGGCCGCGCGCGCCAGATACCAATATCCACGATAGTTGTCTTTGTTCTTCCCGTTCAGCAGCGCCAGAGCCAGGCTGTAAACCCACTGCGGGTTATTGGGATCATTATCCGCCGCTTCCTGGAGAGTGGGTCGCGCGTCGGCGTAGTCTTCGATTTGCAGGTAGCAAAGGCCGGTGGCGCCATTGAGCATGATCGCGACCTGTTGCCGCAGCGTCTGAAAATTGCGGTCCTGCATGCCTTCGGGCTTGTTCAGATGATCTAGATTACCCATCGCCGTTTTGAGCATCTCCAGCCGCTTCTGAACCGCGTTCTTCCCTAGCCCTGAAGGCGGCTCCTGGTTCAACACTGCGATGGCGATGGGATTCTGTGGTGAGGTTGCCAATAGCTCTTGCGCACGCTGAAGGCTCTGCGCCTGATGGCCCAGACGCATGTGGTCCCAGACCAGAAATTCCAATGCGTCCACCTTCAGGCTGCCCCCGCTGGACAAGCTGAGATAACGCTCCATCCAGGTGATGCGTTGTGAGATCACAGATTGCTTGATCGCTTGGGCATAGGCTTCAACGCTGTTCTGTGCGGATTGGCCGCGGGCAGTGCCGGATAGGGTCCACGAGAAAAGAAAAATTATCAGTGCAAGGTGAGACAAGCTTTTCCGATGCAGCGACGACGAACGCTTCAGCCACTCTGAATAGCCAGGGGCATTCTCAAAGTCGACTTTCTTCCACATAAGGCCCTCGCAATAATTAGGGAGTTAGCGGATTGGATGCCCGGGGCGGAGCTGCTGCTGGCCTAAAACTCACCTTATGATGGGGTTAGGTAACGATTTTCGCCCGGTACCGGCTGGTATCCCAAGCGATTCCCTAACCCATTAGTTTTCTTCCATGTGCATTCTCTAATTGATCCCTAGCTTAAAGCTGACTAAACTAGAGAGGTAAGTAGCTGGATTGGTCGCACGTGAGAATCGAGGACACAGCCCATTGAGAACCTTCTCCCTGCTCCTCGTACTTTGGTGGATTCCAGGATGTTTTGCACAGCCCCTGGCCCACCCTTCACGCCAAGCCATGGCGGGCAACTTCACCGCTGCAGAAGCTGGTTTTGAAGCGACCACAAACCAGTCCAGGACAGTTGCACGCTTTGTGGCGCCAGGCGCCGGTTATTCGGTTCGTCTCGTGCCCGGCGAGATACAGCTCACCTTTGACCGTGGCAGCAAGACCCAAGTCGTGCCGGATCTTGTGCGCATTACTCTTGCTGCAGCCGATATGAACGTCGTCCCGCAGTTTTCCGATCCTCTGCCGGGAGTGATTCATTACTACGTTGGCAGTGATCCCAGCCAGTGGCGTACAAACATCCAGCGCTTCCGCCAAGTACGCTTTCCTGATGTATACCCGGGGATCGATCTGCTTTTTTATAGCCAGCATCAGCAGCTTGAATTTGATTTCAACGTAGCACCGGGCAAGAATATTTCCGCTATTGCCCTCAGGGTTCAGGGGGCTACTGTTCGCGAGCAGGACGGCGACCTGCAAATCGTAACTCCAAGCGGCAACGTGGCGGTCCTGCAGAAACCGGGGCTATATCAGCTCCGCGATGGGCGCCGCCAAGCCATCAACGGCAGATATGTAGTTCGAAATCCACAAGAAGTGGCGTTTAACGCCGGGGCATACGACAAAGAGCTGCCGCTCGTGATTGATCCTGCTCTGGTTTATTCCACTCTGGTCGAGAACATTTTGGGCACTGCGGGAGTGAATGGGCAGGAAATAGACTTCACCACCGCGATTGCTGTGGACAGCACTGGAGCGGCTTATATTACGGGCGTTGCGAACGATACGGCTTTTGTTCAAAAATTCAATGCCACTGGCACGGCCATGGTTTATGAAACATTCATGGGCGGCAGCTTTTCCCATAGCGATGCCATGACGGTGGATGCAGCGGGAAACGCCTATATGGTAGGCACAACACAGGGTTCCCTGCTGCCAGTAACGGCCGGCGCTTTCAGCGCGGTTTCCGCGTGCGAGTTTAATGC
>JBARMK010000441.1:0-12944 GCA_049802395.1 Candidatus Angelobacter sp. | reverse complement strand
TTTTGCCTTACATTGCCTTCAGTGACCATCAACGCCGTTGCACCACGGCATTCGCGAAGGTCCTAATTCTTGTGAGTGCAGGGGCAACAACTGGAAGAACGCACTTCCTGGAGATGACCCGAAGCATCCACCCCGTCGATACCTGCTCAGGTTGCGCCCGGCAGCTTAGGTCATCATTAAGCGCGCATTAAATTCCTTAAGAAATCGGGCAACGATATATTTTTGCAAAGTAGCGACTGCACGTCTCTGCAAATCAACGCACAATTCTGCCCCAACTGCCTCACCTTTTTGAGCTTCAGATTCGGGCTCTAAGGCGCCCTCGATGAGGAGCTTCTTAGCTGCGGTCGGCGTTGGAGAGCAGCTTGTCCAGGCTGGGTTTGTGCTTTTCTTTCCTGCCGCGCTTCTTGTTCTCCGCCCGTTTGACCGGCGGGAGAGTGCCGAAAACCGCGCGGGATGCGGCCTTTACTGCACTGGTGGCGCGGAACGCTTTGGGCTTCTTCTTTTTGGGCACGAAAGCTATTAAACCATGAAACATCCCGCCCGGTACCCTCAAAGCAGTTAACCCGACCGTGCATTTCTCCGTGCTCTCTGCGTCTTCCGTGGTTGATAATAGGGGAAATGGACGAGCGCGATTTTTTCGACGAAAAAGAGGCTAAGAAGTCCCACACTCTCACCTGCCCGCACTGTCGCCAATCCGGTGAATACGAACTTTCATGGCTGGTACGCACCAAGAAGCGTCAACTGCTTGGCCGCGCCGACGAGCGCGACCGCGCAAAGTTCGCCAAAGCTCAAAGCTACATGGTCCGGCGCGACGATATGGCCATGTGCAAAAACATCCGCTGCCGTAAGCGCTTTGAGGTTGCCGGAATTCAGTCAGTGGCGTTTCTGGAATAACCGGCAACAGGCTTGAACCTGTTGCGACGTCTGAGCTTGGCTTGTTGGCGCGGCTTCCCCATCCTCACCGCCTGTCAGGAACTGAGCTTAATCTCTCGCGCGGCAAAACGCCGCGTAATCTCTGCTCTCCTGAACATTCACCAGCGCTCCAGGACGGACAACATATTCTGACGCGCCGTATTTGTCCGGCTCGCCGCGCTTCCAGTCGTAGGTGTATCCAAGCCGCGTCCACGGATAACTGCAGCAATGGCTGGGCGGCGTCAGCACCATGTACGAATCCAGCATTTGCTGGGTGATCCATCTTCTGTGTTCATCGCTTACCCAGTCGGGAAAAGTTTCTCCGCACTTTTTGTCCCGCTGCGCGTCGCACAACAATGCCGTCGTGGCTATGGGATTCAGCGCGGGCCGGAATACATCGCGGTAGTCCACAGACATGGTCACAAAGTGCGCCACCTTCGCGTCCGGTTGCAGTCCCAGCAACTGCCGCAGCCTGAGCGCCATGTCTTTATCTTTAAACGTCCGGCACTTGTTTTGCACCTCAGGCGCTGCCGTCACCCACACTGCCTGCGTGAGCGATTGCGCTCCCATTGGATAATTCCAATCGGTGAGCGTCACGACAGTTGCCTTGCCGGAGTCGCCATTCACTTGAAGCGGAAACAATGCATGAATGCGCTCCGGCCGGTAAATTGCCGAATCCGAGACTGCATTGTTGTAGTCAACCCAGAGTTCCGCGGAATTTTCTCCCGGATTGACCGCCTGGAAGCCAGTGGCAACCGGCATCAGGAACAAGCGACGTGGCCCACATGACCCCAAATAGCAGCCTGGATGAGAATTTCATTTTGCCCTCACAAGACCAACCCTTGAACCTGGCAGGAAAATATACTGGGCCGGACCGCCGCTTGCAGTGTACCCACTTCCGCTGGCCATGAATACAAAAACGCGCCTCCTGCAGAGTTCCCTTCTCTCATTTATACTTGCAGGTTTCACCAAGCGAAGCGGCGCTGACAGATGGCTCGCCGGTCGCATCTAAGCTATTGAACAGGAACATGGAACTATGAAGATTTTGGTCTGCATGAAGCAGGTCCCGCAGAAAGACGCGCCTCTCAAACTGAACGAAAACGGAACCTGGATTCGCGATGACGTTTCTTACGAGGTGAACGAGCCGGACGCCTATGCGCTGGAAGAAGCGCTGCGGCAAAAAGAAAAACACACTGGCGAGGTGGTGGTCATCACCGCCGGGCCCGCGCGTTCGCAGCAGGTACTGCGCGAAGGACTGGCCAAGGGCGCCGACCGGGCCATTCATCTGGAAGACAACGGCTTTGTCGGCCTGGATGCTTTCAACATGGCCAAAGCGTTTGTGGCGGCGATTAAAGACGAGAAATTTGACCTGATCTTTACCGGCCTGCAATCGGACGACTATGGCTACGCGCAAACCGGCGTCATCATGGCCGAACTGCTGGGCTGGCCGCACGCCACTATCATCATGGAAATCCAGAAAACCGATGGCGGAATCAAGGTAAAGCGCGAACTGGAGTCAGGATTCTTCCAGCACGTAAGCATGCCGCTTCCGGCAGTGCTGACTATCCAGTCTGGCATCAACAAGCTGCGCTATGCCACGCTGCTGGGCATCAAACAGGCCAAGAACAAACCACTGCGCAAAGTCACCATGGACGAAGTGAAATCGGCCCTGGGCGAGAACCTGCAGAAGGTGGAAAAACTTTACATCCCGCAGAAGACCAAGAAGACAGAAATGCTGGATGGATCGCCGGGCGAAGTGGCGAAAAAACTGGTGGACAAGCTGCGCAATGAAATCCGGGTCCTGTAACGAACGACTTTGTGTAAGGAGTAGCGCCATGGAGCGAATGGAATATGACCCCGAAGGCGGAAATTATCAACCGGTAACCGAGCATGAGACTGGCTCAACCTTTATGGTGGTGGGAGTCGTCATGCTGATCGTGGCCCTGGGATGGATGCTTTTTGTCGGTTGGGACATCCGCGCCGGCGGCGGGCTGATCCAGTTCATCTTCGCGGCCGACGTAGTCATTGGCCTGGGCCTGCTTATCCTGGGATTTATCAAAAAGAAACGGCAAATAAGCTAGATGGCAGACACAATTCTTGTAATTGCAGAACAGCGTGAAGGCAAACTAAATCGCGTCTCATGGGAGACAGTTGCGGCCGCGCAGGCCATAGCCGCCGAAACCGGCGCTACCGTGGAGGCCGCGATTTTCGGCAACAGCATCGCCGGCATTGCACAGGAGATTGCGGCCAAGAAGCTGACCAAGGTCCACGCGATCGAATCACCCAAGCTGGCGAAGTATGAGCCGGATGGCGTGGTGGTCGCGCTCAAAGCCTTCATCCAGCAGAATCAGCCAACGCTGGTGTTGATGCCGCATACCTACCAGGTACGCGACTTCGCTCCGCAACTGGCCACGGCTCTTCAGCGCACGCTCATCAGTGACGCCATCGGATTCCACAAGAACGGCCAGAAGCTGGTGTTCACCCGCCAGATGTTCCAGGGCAAGTTCGCCGCTGACGTATCGTTCGCCTGTCCCGCGCCACATTTTGTAACCTTCCAGGCCGGCGCCTTCCGTGGCGATAAAGCTGAAGCCGGTGGATCGGCTGCGCCCGTGGAGACCGTGAATGCGCAAATCGCCGAGGGCGTGCAGCGCAACCAACCGGAAGCCCCATTCAAGGAAGCCAAACAAGCTGTGGACCTGACGCAAGCGGAGATCATTGTTTCGGTGGGCAGGGGCATTAAGGAGCAGAAGAACATCGAATTGGCCAAAGCATTGGCGGACGCGCTGGGCGGCGAGATTGCTGCGTCGCGCCCCATATGCGACTCTGGCTGGCTGCCTATGGACCGCCAGATTGGTAGCTCAGGGCAGACGGTTTCACCCAAGCTCTATCTCGCCGTCGGCATCAGCGGGGCCATTCAGCACATTGTGGGAATGAAGGGCGCGCGCAGCATCATCGCCATTAATAAAGACGCTGAAGCTCCGATCTTTGAAATCGCCGACTTCGGCGTGGTGGGAAACCTGTTCGATATTGTTCCCGCGCTGACAGAAGAAGTGAAAAAAGTGAAGGCCGGCGGATAAAAACTTCATCACGGATGAACACAGATAAACGCTGATTCAGAAAAAAGAAATATTGATCAGCGTTTATCTGCGGCAAAAATCTGCTAAGTGCTAAAGGCTAAGTGCTAAATGTTATTTTTTCGTAAACCTCTTGAAGGTGTTGAACGCCCGCAGATGGAAGCCGACGTCACCATCGTGGGCGGAGGGCCGGCTGGCCTGGCCTGCGCGCTGCGGCTTTCCCAACTGATCGACCGGCACAACCGCCGCAATCCTGGCGCGCAGCTCAGTAAAGAGAACATCTATGTGCTGGAGAAGGCGCGTGAACTGGGCCAGCACTCGCTCTCCGGCGCGCTTCTGGATCCGCGCGCGATGGATGAACTGCTTCCCGGCTGGCGCGCGGAAGCGCCGCTGGACGCCGAGGTAACGCACGAAGACGTTTACTTTCTCACGGAAAAAGGCGAGTTCCGGCTGCCGCTTACGCCGCCGCCGCTCCAGGACCACGGCAACTACGTGATCTCGATCAACCGCTTTGTGAAGTGGCTGGGAGAAAAAGTTGAGCAAGCCGGCATCACTGTTTTTACCGGCTTTGCCGGATCAGAGCTGCTGACTGAGGGAAATCAGGTCACCGGTGTCCGCACGGACGACAAGGGAGTGGACAAGCAGAACCAAAAGAAATCAAATTTTGAGCCCGGGTATGACCTTAAATCGAAAATCACTGTGTTGGCAGAAGGGCCGCGCGGATCATTGACCAAGCAGCTCGTCGGAAAATACGATCTCCAGAAGGGCCGCAACCCGCAGGTGTATGGCATTGGCGTGAAAGAGTTGTGGGAGGTTCCTTCCGGCGCGATCAAAAAAGGCCAGGTGATTTACGCCATGGGCTGGCCGCTGACGACCAAAGAATACGGCGGCGGTTGGATCTACGGAGCGAAAGACAATATTGTCTCTCTCGGCTATGTCACCAGCCTGGACTACGAGGACCCGCGCCTTGACCCGCAGCGCGTCTTGCAGGATTTCAAAATGCATCCGCTGATCGCGGAGATGCTCAAGGGCGGAAAGATGATCCGCTATGGCGCCAAGACGTTTCCCTATGGCGGATGGTTCTCCATGCCGCCGCTGGCCGGCAATGGCTGGATGATCGTGGGCGATTCGGCCAGCTTTCTGAATTCGCAGCGTCTCAAAGGCATTCACTTAGCGATCAAGAGCGGCATGCTCGCCGCGGAAACTGCATTCTCCGCGCTGGTGGAAAACAATTTCACCGCCGCACGCTTGCACCGATACAAAGAAAGCGTCGATGCCAGTTGGATCAGAGACGAACTGTGGGAGGTCCGCAACTTCCATCAGGGCTTTGAGAACGGATTAGTATCGGGACTGTTCCATACAGCGATGCAGCAAATCACCGGCGGTCGCGGCCTGCATGAAATGTATCCCGCGCATGCGGGGCACACTCGGATGAAGCATCTGGACGAGTTGCCGCCTGATGGTGGGAAACGCGCACACCTTCTTGGCAAGGCCCGCGGCGATGGTAAGCTGACCTTCGACAAGCTGACCGATCTCTACCACTCCGGCACCAGGCACGAGGAAGATCAACCGTCGCACCTGATCATCCATGACACCAACATCTGCAACACGCGCTGTGTGGTGGAGTTCGGCAATCCCTGCCAGAATTTCTGCCCGGCCAACGTCTATGAGATGGAAGAAGACGCAAGCGCGCCGAAGGGCAAGACCATTCATCTGAATCCTTCCAACTGCGTCCACTGCAAAACCTGCGACATCATGGATCCCTACGAAATCATCACATGGGTCCCGCCGGAGGGCGGTGGCGGCCCGAATTACGACGGGATGTAGAGTTTACCGTTTTAACTTCTTCATTTTTTCCCACGCCGGGGTGTGCAGCCACTCGTTGGCTTTCTTTTGCTGTTCTGCAATTTCTTTCTTGTTGAGGTGGCTGGCCGCTTCTTGTAACTTTGCATCCGCTTCCGGAATTTTGACCCGTTGGGCCAGATAGAACCAGTAGTAGGCGCTTTTCTGGTCGTCATGCGAGCCGCTTTTGAGTTTCAGCTCTCCGGAAAACATGAAGCCATCCCGAAGATTGAAAATGGCCGCGTTCTGATACCAGTCCGCAGCCGCTTTCAGGTCTGTTGGCCCGCCCAGGCCCATCTCAGCCAGCCTGCCGAGAACCAGGTAGGAGGCTGAGCTTCCGCGCTTCGCCGCTTGCGCACACCAGGATTTGCCCTGAACATAATCCTGCGCCACAATTTTTCCCTCGACGTAAAGTTGGCAGAGCTTAAACGGCGCGGCAGCGGAGTGGGGATCCCCGGATGCCACCTCCTGGTACAGAGACACAGCTTTGTCGATGTCCCGTGGAATCTCATCTCCCTTTTCATACATCTCGGCCAGTTTGAACTTGGTGTAGACCAGTTGGGTCTTCAATTCGCCCGCCATGCGCGCGAGAGCTTCAGCAGCCTGGGCATCTCCCGTGCTTTTGGCCACGAACATCCACGCGTATGCGGCCTGAAGGTCCTCGGCCACCCCTTCACCGTTGTAGTAAGCGATGCCAACGTTATAAAAAGCTTCTGCTTGGCCCTGCTTCGCGGCTTTCTTGTACCAACGTATCGCCTCTTCCCGGTCGCGCGAAACTCCCCGGCCCAGAGCGTACATCACGCCCAGGCTGTTTTGCGCCTGCGCATTTCCCTGGTCCGCCGCTTTTCGGAACCATTCGGCAGCGCGTGTGTCATCCTGCGCCACGCCTTTGCCATCTTCATAGGCCCGGCCAAGTTCAAATTGCGCCCTGGCATCCCCGGACTCGGCGCGCTGGCGCAGTGATGCAACCGAAGCCGCAGAGTTATCTTGCCCCGGTGAGGACACGACCAGGAGAGCAAATAGGAAAATACAGGCAGCGGTGACTCTCATCGGTCATAGTTGTATCTCATCGCATAACAAAAGGACAATATGAGAAATGGATTCAGGAAGGCCAATAATAAATTGTCCCCGAAGGGCTAAGCCCTATTTTTTGCGACAATATCACACCATGGAAATCCGCTTTCTTACGGCCGCCGATGCTGAAGCCTGGTGGCAACTGCGTCTGGAGGGATTGCGCAACGATCCGGAGTCATTTGCCGATTCCGCCGAAGAGCATGAGAAAAATTCGGTTGAAGCCACGCGAGAGAGGCTGCGCGCCAGCGATCCTGCGCGGAATTTCGTTGTCGGCAGCTTTGAAGATGGCAAGCTCACCGGGACCGCCGGGTTCTATCGCTACCATCACCTGAAGGAACGCCACAAAGGGCACATATGGGGCGTTTACGTGCGGCCAGAATCGCGCGGCAAAGGCGTGGCCAGCACGCTGATGCAGGAAATCATCCGCCGAGCGCGTGAGATTGATGGGCTGGAGCAGATCACTCTGGTGGCGTCGGCCAACCTGCCGGCGCAGCGGCTCTATGAGTCTCTGGGATTTGAAAGCTACGGTATTGAGCCGCACTCGTTGAAGATCGGCACGGAGTATGTGAACGATGTGCTGATGGTGTTATGGCTCGGTCGGCAGTGATCATGAACGGGCAGCCGCACACAGAAAAAGCCGGACCATTTGGGTCCGGCTTCGCCGTTGGAAATTAGTTCTGTCCTAGAAGTTGATGTGCGCCCCTAGCTGAAGTATTCGGGGATCATAGACGTTGGTGATCTGTCCCAGAATGCTCGTAGAGGCGTTGGTGCCCACATTTTGAAACTGCGTATGGTTGAAGATATTGAATGCATCGACATTGAACTTCAAGCTGACGCGGTCCCCGTAAATTGGGGTTGTTTTTGTGAGTGACAGGTCCATGTTGGTGCGGCCGGGCAACCGGAAAGCATTGCGGGCAGCAGTGCCATAGGGGGCCGTGGGCGTGTCGCTGAAGGCCGCGGGGTTGAAAAAGAACAGGCCGGTCGTTCCGCCAATGTTCTGGTTTGAATGGGCGTTTAGGTATTGGATCTTGGCTACCTGATCGGCATTGACTAGTTGTTCATCCCCTGCGCCGGAAGGGCCGGGCGTGCCGGTTGATTGCGGCAGGCCGGCCGTCACGCTGAAGGGATATCCGGTGCGCCAGGTAACGATGGGAAACAGGCTCCATCCTTTCACCAGCTTCTGCGGTCCGTGGTTGAAGGGGAGGTCCCATCCACCGTTAAAGGTCAGCACATGGCGCAGATCGAAGTCCGAGGATGCGCGGAAAATGTGCGGCAGGAAAAACGGCACCTGGCTGTTGTTATTGCGGAAGCCCGACGCGGAATCAATGGAGTGAGCATAAGTGTAACCCAGGGTGAAATACATTGAACCCAGCACCGGGACGCTGGCCGCTTGCTGCCGCACTGAGAGCTGTAGGGCGTTGTAGTTTGCATTCGCAACGTTCATGAATTGCGGCAGGAAGCTGAAACTGCCGCCGGTGTTTCCTGGCGTTTCATTCAGGAGGCGGGTAGGCGTGCCGGCCAGGGTCGCCGGATCGAAAGGATCGATGTCTTTAAGCCCGGTGAGCCCGTGAGATGAGCTGCCGACGTAGGCTGCCGCCACTGTCAGTTTCCTGGCAATTTCATGTTCGATGTTCAAGTTGTACTGGTATGTATATGGCGTCCGCAGATGCGGATCGACAAAGAACACTCCGCCGCCGCCAAACGTTCCAAAGGTCGAAGCAAAATTGACGCTGTGGTCGATGGGCTTGGAAGGAAATGGATTGGGACTTCCCGTGGAGCCAAAAGGATCGGTGAAAAAGCCAAACGGCGCCGGCCCAGCCGTCGGATCGAAGCTGAGAAAGGCCGAAGAAGCAAAAGGAACCTGGCCGTTAAACTGGAAATTGTCCTCGGCCTTCAACACGTCATAGAAAACTCCAAAGCCGCCGCGGATACTTGTCTTGGTGTCCTTGAAAGGCTGCCAGGCAAAACCTGCGCGTGGAGCAAAATCATTTTTGTCTGGGAAGTTCGCTCCGGTTGGCGCGCCTTTGTCGCCGGGGAACAGCAGGCCGGCGGGCGCACCGGGAAATACGGTGGATTGCGCACCAGGAACAATCGAGAAAGTACGGCCCTGTGTATCCAACTTGGGTGTGCTGTATTCATAGCGCAGCCCAAAGGTAAACACCAGGTTGCTGGCGATGTGCCACTCATCCTGCCCAAACAGATATGTGGACTTGCTGCGAATATTCGAGGGTGCAGCCGGGGCCTGGAAAAACGTGTCCGGGACGCCCACCAGGAAATTGGCAAAAGCATTGCCGGTAGCACCTGCGGTGAAGTCTTCGAAATCGAAGTTGCCGTCGACGAAGAAATCAAATACCTGGTTGTCCTGGAAGGCGGAGAAACTGCCGCCATACTTCATGGTGTGCTTGCCGCGGGTCCAGGAAAAGGTGTCAGAGACGGCAAAAGTGTTGTCCACCAGGCGGGAGGGTCCCTGTGGGCTGAAGCCGGCGGCCAGTGCCGGGAAGGTAAGCAGTGGCGGCGCGGTCGCATTGTCCGGGGTGATGTTGCTGCCGAAACTCTGCGGCGTACCCAGCTTATTAGAGGGAGTAGCTTGCAGTGTGTCAGAACGCTGTGCCGTGGCACGGAACTCATTCAGCATAGTGCTCGACAGGATGCGGGTATAGGAGAAGTTGGAAAACTCGCGCAGATTGTTGGTGCTGCTGGTAAATACCGGAGAGGCCGGCAGTCCGACGAAACCTCCAGGAAGAACCGTGGGATTTTTCAAACGGCCCAGAGTGACGCTTAAGTGGTCTTTGCTGCTGGCTTCAAAATCAAATTTGCCGGTAAAGTCGTCGCTGTTGCTCTGCGCGGGATTTTGAAACGAAATTGCGCCCGTAGGAACATTGGAAACCGGTATCAGGCCGGCTTGAATATACTTCTGGGCGACAGGATCAATCTTTGTGGGATCGATGATACCCTGCGCCGCCAGGGCTGCGTTGGACTGGAAGAACGGATTCGCCGCCAGGAAGGCTGCGATTGAAGCATTGTTGGGAGAAGCTGAGAAATCTCCATGAATCTCAGCCGCAGTGAAAGTCTGTCCCACGTCGCTGGGCACGAGCTGGGTTTGCCGCTGCCCCTGGTACGACAAGAAAAAGAACACCTTCTGCTTCAGGATAGGCCCGCCGAAGGTGCCCCCATACTGGTTCCGCTTGAGGACGCCCCGGGGCGATCCCTGCGAGTTGCTGATAAAGTCATTGGCGTTGTAAGCGGTGTTGCGGTTGTACTCAAAGGCGCTGCCGTGGAACGCGTTGGTGCCTGACTTGGTCACGACGGTCACGATGCCGCCGCCATTGCGTCCGTACTCCGCCCCAAAGTTGCTGGTGAGGACCTTGAATTCCTGGACTGCATCGGGATTCGGATTGTAAACCGCTCCATTGTTGAGTAGGTCGTTATTGGCCCCCCCATCGAGCAGGAAGGTGTTGGAGTCATTGCGACCACCGGAGATGCTGAATGCGGTGTTGGCGCTTTTTGTGCCGGCGTTTCCAGGATTATCGGCCGGCAACACGCCTGGCTGAAGCAATGCCAGATCCAGCACGTTGCGGCCATTCAGCGGAGCATTGGCAATTTCACGCTCGGTGATGGTAGAGCCCATAGTCGGGTTGATCGTCTCTACCGTGGCCGCCGTAGCTTCTACGGTCACGGATTCCGTGTTCGTTCCGATTGTTAGCTTGAGATCGATCTTTAGAGACTGGTTGATCTCAAGCTTGTTGGCGTTCGTGACGATCGGATTGAACCCTTTATGATCGGCGGAAACCGTATAGGCGCCGATAGGAAGCGAAAGCACCTGATAATAGCCCGCCGAGTCGGTGATGGCTTCTCGGGTGACGAGTGTTGCTGTATTCGTGACTTTAACGTGTACGCCGGGGATTACTGCCCCGGTCTGGTCATAGGCATTTCCCACGATGCGACCAGTTGCGTCCTGCGCCGCAGCCAGATGACAAGAAATAGTCAGCAATCCCGCTATCAAGATTGTGTGTCGAATGAGCTGTAACCTCCTGCGACTTAGCTCCATAATGCCTCCTATGATTTCTTCTGCCTTATATTTGTTCGTCCCGGGAAACGAGCTGTTGGCCCACAAACATCTGTCAACGAACAAGCGAACACCGATAGTTAGCAAACGAGTCTCCAATCGCGAACCTTACTTTCATTGCAGTGTTTCAAGTGACATCGGCGATTCGAACGAGCGGGAGTATGCAGAATATTGGAGACCGCTACAGAATCTCGGAAGATCTTATGGCAATCCGTCCCAAATTGAAAATCCAAAGAGTTCGCAGGCCTCTGTACCGATCGTCTATAATGACGATGACGATATAGGTTCCGACCACCTCCCGGCCTAAGGCATACCCGGCTGGATGTGGCGGCTCCTTGCAGATGCAAGGACGAGGGTCCAGAGTGGAAACGCCTGGGCCTCCCGTGTTGGAAAGGAACCGAATTACGCCTGAGGCGTATTTCCCTCCTTTACTCCTTGCAATTGAGACACACAAGGGCTAAACCGCTGCAAACTTCGGGTAACGGTACGACCTGCAGTCAGACCCTGTTACGTGTGGCGTAAGCAGCGTGCTCGTGGAAACCAGCAGGACTAAGAAATATGCGACTGCGCGACAAACACGGACGCTATATAACTGATCTGCGCGTCAGCGTCACGGACCGCTGCAATTACAAGTGCGTTTATTGCCGGACCGGCAATGAGGGCGCGCAGTATGCCGAGTTGCCGTTTGCCGACTATCTGCGCATGGTGCGGCTGTTTGTCAGCCTGGGTATTGAAAAAGTCCGGCTCACCGGCGGCGAACCTTTGCTGCGCAACGGCCTTGTAGATTTTGTTCGCGAACTTTCGCAGCTGCGCACACTGGACGGGCAGGAACTCGATCTGGCGGTTACTACGAATGGCCATCTTCTGGCCGAACTTGTGGTGCCGTTGAAAGAAGCAGGCCTGCGCCGCGCCACTATCAGCATGGACGCAGTGGACGCCGAGAAATTTGCGCGGATCACACGCGTGCCCAACGGATATGACAGTGTGCTGGCTGGGATTCGCGCCGCCAAGCGCGCGGGGCTGGAGCCGGTGAAGGTGAACTGCGTGCTCCTGCGCGGATTTAATGAAGATCAGATCGTTGAATTCGCCCGCTTCTCGCGCGACGAGGGCGTAATCGTCCGATTTATTGAATTCATGCCGCTGGAAGAAGATCGCGTCTGGTCGCCTGACGTGGTCGTCGCAATGGATGAGATCCTGGAAAAGCTGAATGAATTTCGTCCGGTGCGGCAGCTTCCCAACGCACCCAGCGAGACCGCGCGACGCTACACCTTTGACGACGGCAAGGGCGAGATCGGCATTATCGCGCCGGTGTCGCATCCGTTCTGCGGGCACTGTTCGCGCATCCGCCTGACCTCTGACGGCAAGATCCGCACCTGCCTGTTTTCCCTGTTGGACCATGACCTGGCAGGACGTATGTACAGCGGAGCCAATGACAGTGAATTAGCTGATTACGTTGGTTCAGTGGTCGACCAGAAAGAAGCCCGCCATCATATTGGCGAAGCTGGATTTATCAAGCCTTCGCGCAGCATGGTCCATATTGGCGGCTGATCCGGACACCTGGCGGTAACTTGCAACCCATAAATAAGGTGAGTAAAATCCCCACACTTTCCCCAGATGTGCAGCTCAAGAACCTCCTCCGGCAATATTGAAATTCCCCAAATAACGCGTTGAAAACGGGATAATGATCGAAGAAGGAATAGAAGAGAGCAGTTTAGCGTTCCCACGGGACCCACATATGGCTGTTGCGGTCGAAGTTGCCGGCAAAACCGACGTCGGGTGCGTGCGCGCGAACAACGAAGACAACTTTGGCTTCGACTCGCGTTACGGCATCTTTGTGGTTTGTGACGGCATGGGCGGGCAGGCCGCCGGCGAAGTCGCCAGCAAGATGGGCGTGGATATTCTCCTGGACTATTTCCGCAAGCAAGCCCCGGTTGCTGCAAAGCAATCACTGAATGGACAAAACGGTTCTTCAGGTG
>JBARMK010000440.1:0-22536 GCA_049802395.1 Candidatus Angelobacter sp. | reverse complement strand
ATGCCGGAGAAAAAGTCAAGAAGCTGCTCGCGTATTCTTTTGCCGGCTCCAGCTTCGTTTTTGGGGATCTTGGGTCAAACACCGCGCATATGGGGTTCTTTTTTGCCTTCCAGGTGTTGCCGACCATTATTTTTGTCTCGGCGTTTTTCGCGCTGCTCTACTATCTGGGCGTAATGCAACTAGTTATTCGCGCAATGGCTTGGCTCATGAGCAGGTTTATGGGCATTAGCGGTGCGGAATCGCTCGATGTCGCGGCATCTATTTTTATGGGACAAACGGAAGCTCCGCTGACCATCCGACCACTGCTTCCTGAGTGTACGAAATCCGAGTTAATGACCATCATGACGGCCGGCATGGCCCATGTTTCCGGCGGCATCATGGGCGCGTACATCCTTTATGGAATTGAGGCGAAACACCTGCTTGCGGCAGTGATTATGACCGCGCCCGGAACAATTCTGATGGCCAAGATGTTTGTGCCTGAAACTGAGCAGCCCAAGACAGCCGGCACTGTACAAATCTCTAAAGAAGAGATGCACAAGGACGCCAACGTTCTGGGCGCAATCGCCCGCGGCACTATCGACGGTGGTCAACTCGCATTTAACGTTGCCATCATGCTGATCTCATTCCTGGCGCTCATCGCATTACTGAACGGAGTGATGGGTTGGACCCACAACCACATGCAGTGGTTTCCTGGAAGCATTCAGCAGGTCCTTGGTTTCATTTTCGCACCGGTGGCATGGCTGATCGGCGTGCCTAAACATGACTGCGGAGCTGTCGGCAACCTGCTGGGCTCGCGGATGGTCATCAATGAGCTTTATGCATACACGCTCCTGGGTGCGCAGAAGGCCGCTCTCGATCCGCGTTCCTTTACTATTGCAACGTTTGCTCTTTGCGGCTTTGCCAACCTCAGCTCCATCGGTATCCAGATCGGCGGCATCGGCGCCCTGGCGCCGAACAAGCGCGATCAGCTTGCCAAGCTCGGCTTTCGCGCGATGATTGCCGGAACCATGGCAAACCTGATGTCCGCAGCGATTGTGGGATTATTGATGAGAAGTTGAACCCGGAATGCTCTTACAGCGGCATACAGCCAGAAGCCGTCAAGGCTGTATAATTCCTCGGCTCGAACTATCTTGCGCAAGAACGTGAGGGGATATGCGTCTCAAAGCATTGTTGGCGTTCGCAATCGTTTCTATTGGCACGTTCATCGTCCCGGCGTGGGGCCAGGGAACCACCAAAATCGGCGTCATCACTTCGTTGACAGGCAGCCTTGCAGCATTCGGCGAGGCCCACAAGAACGGCTACGCCATTGCGCTTGATGAGATCAATGCCAAGGGCGGCGTGCTGGGTAAAAAAGTCGAGCTGGATTTTTATGACGATCAGAGCAAGCCCGACCAGGCGGTGCAGGGCGTTTCCAAACTGATTGACCAGGATGGCGTTCCCGTTTTGCTTGGTTCATATTCCAGTGAGAGCACCAAGGCGATTATTGCTTCGGTCACACAGCGTGAGACGCCTCTCATCATTCCCACTGCCACTGCCGACAACGTGATGGACTCCAAATCACCATGGGTCTTCCGCATTTGCGCCGGCGCCACCGATTACGCTAAAGCCACCATCGCCTTCCTGAAGGCCAACGGCGCGCCCAAGACCATGGCCATCGTTTATGAGAATACCAACTTCGGCCAGTCGAACATGAAGGCCATGATCGCGGCGGCCAAGGAAGCAGGCATCAATCTGGTTGCTGTGGAATCGTATGAAGCGAAATCGCCCGACTACAAAGCAGTGTTGCAAAGGGTGAAGCAGGCCAACCCCGAGGTGGTTTATTTCTGCTCGTATTTGCTGGATGCTACAACCCTGATGCGCCAGTCCAGGGAAGTGGACCTCAATCCGAAGTATTTCACTTCAGCCGGTACCGGATTTGCCGCTGCTGAATTTCCCACGCCGAAAGGCGCCGGCAAGAATGCCGACTTCACTTTCTCCGTTTCACAATGGCTGCCTGAAGCCAAGTGGGCCGGTTCAAAGGAATTTGACGCCGAATACTTCAAGCGCTTCAAATCTCATCCTGCGTACCACGCCATACAGGCCTACTCTGCGTTGCGTGTAGCCGCGCAGGCGATCAACAATGCCAAGTCCGCTGACCCCGCCAAGATTCGCGATGCCATCAAGAACCTCAACCTCGCTTCAACCCCGTTTGGTCCTATCAAGTTTGATAACGGACAGAACCAGCATCCGGTCTTAATTACGCAAATCCAGAATGGGCAGTATCATGTGGTGTTTCCGCCAGACGCCGCGGAAGCAAAACCCATTATTCCCGCTCCGGCTTGGTCCAAAAGATAAGGACAGAGTGGCGGCGTAACGCGAAACGGTCCTCGGGCTGAGTGGTCACTGCACTGCAGGAGGTCTCAACACCTTGGTTCGCTTCTTTCAAGCCTGCGCCGATGGTCTGCTGACCGGAGCGCTTTACGCCCTGATTGGCATGGGCCTGGCCCTGATCTTCGGCGTTATGCGCATCGTCAACTTTGCGCATGGCGCCTTTCTCATGGTTGGCATGTATGCCACGTACGTGCTGTTTGATTGGTTCAAGCTCAATCCCTACGTGGGCTTCCTGCCGGCGGGACTCTTTCTCTTCGCCTTTGGCTATCTTTGCTACCTGCTGCTGATCCGGCCTGTACGCAATCGGTCGCATTTCATGCAGATCCTCATGACCACAGGAATCGGCCTCATCTTAACCGACGGCGCACAACTGATCTTCAAAGCGGACTATCGTCAGACCAATATCGACCTCGTCAATCGCAGCGTCCATCTTGGCCCGTTCGGCGCTAATGCCGCTGAAGTGCTGTCGTTCGCGATCGCGGTCGCCTTTGTTGTTGGCCTGCAATTGTTCGTTACCAGAAGCCGTACCGGACAGGCTTTGCGTGCGATTGCCCAAAACCCTGAAGTGGCGCCGCTGATGGGCATTAATCTCACGCGAATTCAGGGTTTCAGCTTCGCGCTGGGGATTGCTCTGGCCGGCGTGGCCGGCGGTCTCCTGCTGCCGCGACTATATCTCTTCCCCGGTGTCGGCGAAGACTACACCACCAAGGCATTCGTTATGGTGGTGCTGGGTGGAATGGGATCTATTGAAGGCGCGGCACTGGGCGGGCTGGTGCTTGGGCTCTCGGAAAGCCTTACCAGTCTCTATGTGGGTAATCAATGGGCTTTGATTGTAGATTTCATCCTCTTTCTTTTGGTGTTGTCGTTTAAGCCCAGTGGCATCTTCGGGAGGCAGCGCGCGTGAGCATCTTGAGAAGCTGGAAGTTCTGGGTGCTGCTCATTGCGGTGCTGGTATGGGCGCGCATGCCCTGGTTCATCAGGAACAATTATCAGCTTCAAGTGTTGTTCCGCATCACACTGTTCGCCGCTCTTGGACTTGCGTGGAACCTGGTGGGCGGCTATGCCGGACAGCTTTCCCTCGGCCACGTTGCTTTCTTCGGTGTTGGCGCTTACGGGCTGGCCATCTTTACCGGCCTTTCCATTCCCGTGTGGATATCATTATTCCTTGCCGCAACGGTTGCGACCGTGTTTGCCGCGGTGATTGGGATCATTGCCTTCCGTCTTCGCGGTCCTTACTTCACGCTTGCTACCATTGCTTTTGGTGAAGTGCTGCGGCTGGCGGCCACCAACCTTAATACCACCGGTGGCGCTATTGGCCTTACCATGCCCGCGCTATTTACCGGCAGGACCTTTTGGCGGCAGTATTACCTGGCTGCGGTGGCCCTGGCCGCGATTGCGTTTCTAGCCAACTTCTGGGTCTCTCGCTCGCGTTTCGGCTATTACTTAATGGCGATTCGTGAGGATGAAGAGACCGCCAGCGCCGTGGGCATCAACACCGCCCGATGCAAACTTGAGTCGCTGCTGATGAGCGCTTTTCTCACCGCCCTGGCCGGTGCTCTTTACGGCAGCGCGTTCCAGTTCATCGTTCCCGATAGCGCTCTCACCCTCGACATTTCTGTTCAGATCGCCATCATCACCATGCTGGGCGGGGCGGGGACCCTGCTCGGCCCCGTCGTGGGCGCGGTGTTGTTGCTGGGCGCCTCAGAGCTATTCAAGAACCAGTTTCAGGAGAGTCACCTCCTTATATATGGTGTTCTGATCGTGGTGGTGGTGCTCTTTCTGCCAGAAGGCATTGTCGGCGGCTTGCAGCACCGATTCCGCAGCCGGGCCAGGCCCCCAGCAGGAGCAAAGCCGCAACCGGCGTTGGGCGGGACTGCCCAATGATTCCCGTCCTGGAACTCCAAAACGTGACCAGGCGCTTCGGCGGCCTGAGAGCAGTCAAGAGCGTTTCACTTGCGATGAATGCCGGCGAAATCCTCTTTATTATTGGCCCCAACGGCGCCGGCAAAACTACTGTGTTCAATTTGATCAGCGGGTTTCTTCATCCCAATGAAGGAGTCATTCTCTTTCAGGGCAAGGATGTCACTACCATGCCGCCGCATCGCGCGGCCCGTCTGGGCATTGGACGCACGTTTCAGATCGTGAAGCCCCTGCCCAGTCTGACCGTCCTGCAAAACGTGATGCTGGGCGCGTTCATGCACACGGGCCGCCTTCGTCAGGCGGAAGAAGAGTCGGCAAAGATCCTCGACTTCCTGCAGATGTCGCATCTCAGCAAGTTTCTTGCTGCCGGATTGCCGCTGGCCGCGCTCAAACGCCTTGAGATCGCCCGCGCGCTCGCCATCAAACCCAAATTGATTCTGCTCGACGAGGTGGTTTCCGGCCTGACCACCAGTGAAGCGCTGGCCCTGGCTGGCCTGGTGAAGCGCCTGCCCGAGTGGGGTGTAAGCGTGGTCGGCGGTGTGGAACATGTGATGCAGGTAGTCATGAAGATCGCCGATCGCGTCATCGTGCTGGATTATGGCGCCAAAATAGCCGAAGGCACGCCGGCTGAGGTAGTGAAACTGCCGGTCGTCATCGAGGCGTATCTCGGTCCGAAATATAAGGAGCTGACGCAATGACCGCGCCGAATGCCCTAAGCACATCCGGCCAGTCAACCGCTGCACCGCTGCTTGAAGTCGGCAGCCTTACGGCTTTTTATGGCGATCTGCAGGCGCTGTTTGGCATCTCGCTTCAGGTGAATGCCGGCGAGATCGTAACCCTCATCGGCGCCAATGGAGCAGGCAAGACTACCATCCTGCGCGTGATCTCCGGGATGAAGCGGCCGTCCGGCGGCTCCGTGCGCTTTGCCGAACAGGATGTCTCCCGCGTTCCCGCGCATGACATGGTGGAACGCGGCGTTAGCCACGTTCCCGAAGGCCGCCAGGTATTCCCCTTCATGACGGTGAAAGAGAATCTTTCCCTGGGAGCGTACACGCCACGCGCTCGCGCCAGTGTGAAGCGGCTCATGGAAGAACAGCTCGCTCTGTTTCCGCGTCTGGCGGAACGGATGGAGCAGCTTGCCGGAACGCTCTCCGGCGGCGAACAACAGATGGTCGCGATTGCCCGCGGCCTGATGGCCCAGCCAAAACTCCTCCTGCTGGACGAGCCTTCTTTAGGCCTCGCTCCAAAGATTGTCGAAGAAGTCTTCGAGAAAATTCAGGAAGTCCGGCGCAGCGGCATCACCATGCTGATCGTCGAGCAAAATGTAGTGAGCGGTCTGAGCATCTCTGATCGCGGTTATGTAGTGCAGAACGGCGCCGTGTTACTCGAAGACACAGCAAAAAATCTGCTTGCGAATGAAACGATCCGCGCCGCTTATCTTGGCCTGTGATCAGAACTCGGTTTTGCCGGGCAAGCAATCTTTCACTCGCCGGCATCCAACTGCAATAGATCCAACAACAGGAGATGAACGATGAGCACGCAAAAAGTAGTAGAGCTCCCCAGCAAACGTACCCTGGCCAGCGTCAGCCCTTTTTCGGGTGGGCTGTTGCGTGAATATGAACAGCTTTCCGATGAATGTCTGGAACAAAAGCTTCAGCTGGCAGCGGAGCGATTTCGCGAGTATCGAAACGTCCCTTTCGCCGAGCGCGCGCAGATGATGACGCGTGCCGCTGACATTCTGGAAAACAGAAAAGACGCATTCGGCGAGCTGATGACGCGAGAAATGGGCAAGACTCTCCGCTCGGCCGTTCAGGAGGCGGAAAAGTGCGCCCTCGGCTGCCGCTACTATGCTGAAAACGCGGAGCGATTTCTGGCTGATGAAGAGGCAAAGACCAGCGCCACGCGCAGCTTTGTCCGCTATCAGCCTCTCGGACCGGTGCTGGCCGTAATGCCCTGGAACTTTCCTTTCTGGCAGGTGTTTCGTTTTGCCGCGCCCGCGTTGATGGCCGGCAATGTAGCGCTGCTCAAACATGCTTCGAACGTGCCACAATGTGCGTTGGCGATTGAAGATATTTTCCGCAAAGCCGGCTTCCCTGAAGGCGTTTTCCAGACATTGCTCATCGGCTCCGACCGTGTAAACCAGGTTATTGCCGATCCTCGTATCGTCGCTGTTACCCTCACCGGCAGCGTTGGGGCAGGTAGCAGCGTCGCCGCCGCGGCCGGCAAGGCCATCAAGAAGACGGTGCTCGAGCTTGGCGGCAGTGATCCTTTCATTGTTATGCCCAGCGCCGATCTTGATCTCGCCTTCGCCTCCGCGGTCCAGGCCCGGGTCATCAATAACGGACAGTCATGCATAGCGGCCAAGCGGTTTATTGTCGATGAAAAAATTTACGATGAGTTCACACAAAAATTTGTTCAGCGCATGGCCTTGCTCAAAGTTGGCGATCCAATGGATCCCGCAACCGACGTCGGGCCTTTGGCCACGCAAGACGTGCTGCGAGGGTTGGAAGAGCAGGTGAATCGGACCGTCGCGATGGGCGCGCGCGTGCTCCTGGGAGGAAAGCGAGCAAAGCGCCCCGGCAATTTCTTTGCGCCCACCGTCCTGGCTGATATTCCCAAGGGTTCTCCGGCTGTTGAGGACGAACTGTTTGGGCCGGTGGCATCCATCTTTCGCGCCAAGGGTATGGACGACGCGATCAGTATCGCGAATGATTCCAGGTTTGGTCTGGGCGCCTGCGCCTGGACGAACGATGAAGCCGAGCAGGAGATGTTTATCGACCATATTGATGCCGGGCTGGCGTTTGTCAACGGCATGGTTGCGTCGGACCCGCGTATCCCGTTTGGCGGGGTCAAGCACTCGGGCTACGGACGTGAATTGAGCCACTTCGGCATTCGTGAGTTTGTGAACATTAAGACGGTGTCGATCCAAACCCTCGCTGGTGACAAGCGCAGCCAAATCGAGTGAGCGGCAATATTAGGTAACGGTGGAAGGTTTTAAGCATCGTACCTAAAGGCAAGGCCGAAAAGTCTGGTCGGTCGGCGATCTCGCCACGGACAATGACGCTGCCCGGCTGGCCCGCAGCCAGGCGCCGGTGAAGCAGATCACCACAGGGACGCTTTGCCATCTGGAAGCTGCCATGGTGCAGCGGTCGTTGGAAGGCTGGAACGTGGGCAATCCCGATTTTCTATTTATTGAGAATGTCGGTAATCTTGTGTGTCCGTCGTCCTATGATCTGGGCGAGAACCTGCGCCTGGTGCTGCTTTCAGTGACGGAAGGAGAAGACAAGCCGCTGAAATATCCCACGATCTTTAACAGTGCTGATATCGCGGTGATCACCAAGATGGACCTGTCGGCGGCAGTAGAATTTGACGAAGCTGCGGCGATGGCCAACATACAGGCTGTGCGACCTGGTATGCAGGTGCTCAAGGTGTCGGCCAAAACCGGCGCTGGTATGGATGACTATTTGCGCCTGCTGACGCAGCGACGCGCGGAACTGCACTCGGCGGCCAGTGCTTAAACATAAAAATGATCAGCTTTCTTTCTATTATCGCCATCGGTTTTTTTCTGGGAATGCGTCACGCGACCGATCCTGACCATGTGATTGCCGTTACAACGATTGTCAGCCGGCAAAACAAGATCAGCCGCGCCGCACTGACGGGAATCTTCTGGGGGGTGGGCCATACGCTAACCATTTTCGTGGTGGGAACGGCCATCATCCTTTTCGGGGTGGTCATCCCGGCGCGAATCGGTCTCAGCATGGAGCTGTCGGTCGCGCTGATGCTAGTTCTGTTGGGTGTGATGAACATCTTAGCTTTCATGCGCTCGGCGCGGTCCGTGGCAAAAGTCCAGAACGGAACGTCTGCTGTGCACACACATCATCACAGCCACGGCGATTTCATCCATACACACCCGCACGGACACGCTCCTGAGGCGCATCCGCACGCGCCGGACAAAACGCCGCTGGCGCGAATGGACCGGCTCTTCGGCCGTATCGGAATTTATCGCCAGTTTCGACCGCTGCTGGTGGGCATTGTTCACGGCCTTGCAGGCTCCGCAGCTGTAGCTTTGCTGGTGCTGACCACCATTCGTGATCCACGCTGGGCCATCGCTTATTTGTTGGTTTTCGGAGTGGGAACCGTTGCGGGAATGATGCTTATTACCATGAGCATCGCTTCCGCATTCAATTTCTTCGGACGCCGTCATGCCAACTTTACCGTTCGTCTCGGTCTGGCTTCTGGCCTGTTGAGTTTGGCGTTTGGCTTGGTGCTGGTTTATCAGATAGGGTTCGCCAGCGGACTCTTCAGCGGTCATCCGCAATGGATGCCACACTAGGATGGGCTACCTGCCAATCCTGATTTAACGCTCTGATCATTTAAACAATCGAGGCCATGCTTACTTTGGATTTATAGATTAGAAATTTTAATCTTTTACTAAATGTCTGCTAATATGGGCGTGTCACGCTTGCGGTCATTGGAAAGTGTCATTCATTCATCCAATTGAGGCGAGGGGTTAGGCATAAGATGTTTTTGCTGGCTCATAAAGTCATACGCGGCACAGTTCTTGCCCTGATGTTTTTTCTTGTCGGGACAGCCTACTGTTCAACGGACTCTTATGATCCTGATCCCTACGATGACACCCCGCCGGTAGTCACCGTTGAATTCAACTATGTAGTTCCCAGCCGTGTAAGCATCCGGCGGCCTAACAGTCAAAACAAGCACAGGCAGAACGTCTCTTTTACGACTCGCATCAGACGAGCGTCAGAACAAATGACTTCGCTGTTCGAACGCGAAATCGCCTTGACCCTGAATCAGCGTCCGTTGCAGATGGTCGTACCTCTTCGTTGCTAGCGCAATCCCGGAATCGCAATTGCAAATTTTAATGTCTTGGGCACAACGCGCATAACTCGTGCGGTTGAGCATGCTATGACTTGCTGCGATTCTGAGTTCTGAACTGTCTCGTTGATAGCGCGCATGAAAAGGGTTCTCCGCTCCTGGACCGCTGGATTGAGCGCTAACGGGTGACAGTTATGGGAAATCTCAACGAAGTATAAGTTCTGGTTTTTCAGTTCTTTACCATCCAACGATGGTGAGGGAGCCGGAATCGGGCTTCCGGCAAGATGCCGGGCATCGAGCACTGACAACTGGCTGGGCACCGCGCATCAGCACAGGAGACAGGCTTCGGTGCCCGGCTTTTTTACGTCCTTCGCGCCAGTCATGCGCGTCAAGCAACATTAAAGATTTTAATTTCATTTTAATGAAATCCTTAGTATCATCCGGTTCGAATAGCAGTTGTACTTGGATGCGTTTTCGACGTGCATCCTGAACCCGGAACCCTCTTAAAACCGCGGATGCATCGGGACCAGCCGCGCTTATTGGCTCCAGGGGATATCCCTGCGGCCATCCTCAATAAGCGATTTCTCTAACGGCCCGATCAGAAACTCAGGCGTCAAAGTAATTGAGAAGCGATTTCATGCCCATTCGGTATAAAACCGGAACGGTCGCGCCGTTCGTGCTGAGCCTACCGTGGATCAATCTGCGTTTTGTAAAACGCTTTCAAAGAATTGACCGTGAGAGGCCCACCTTCGCTGACATGAGGAAACCGACAGCCAACAATTCCGCTACATGGCTCACGCTGCACCGCTTCCGGGGGAAAGGCATGCCAAGGCACGCCCATGAGAAGTTCGAAGCAGATAAGCACCACAAAATGGAGAAGCGCCCACGATTTCGCGTCGATCGGAAAGTTTTTCCTGACTTGCACTTTGACAATTGTCGCTGTTGTTTTTGGAGTTGCGAACTCTATTGCGCAAACGACGACTCCCACAGCGTCCAACACACTTTTGGCTACTGGCTTTACCTTGCCCTATGGCGCGCAAGTTCTGAGTGGAACCGCCATCAACCCAGCTACGGGGCGGCCATTCCGGCATTTGTGGACCGGTGATACAGGAGGACTCTGCCGTCTCGATCCTGATCTTGATACTGGGGCGCCGCTCACCGTCAACCCGGCCACTTGTATTACGACTGTGGCGGGGGTCGCTTTCACGCCTGGCAGGATGGTTTACGATCCGCTGAACAATACGATCTACTCTGTGGACGATGGCGGTCCGGCGAACGTCGCTCGTTTCCATTTCCTTCCCGATGGCGACAACGGACACGGACTAGTCAGTCCGACAGCGGAATTTCTGGGAGATACCGGTGGCTGCGGCTTAAGCGGCAGTTTTCCGTGGGCGGTGGCAATGGGACCAGACGCCAATCTGTACGTGTCATTTAAAACCAGTGGCAATCTGGTGCGCATCATCGCGCCGGAGAGCCAGATTGTTCCGTGTTCCAATGTGCAGGTCATGGGTTCCACGCCCGATGCACGCAGAGGATTAGCTGTAACTTTTGTGGGACATGACATTTGGGGCGCCGATATCAGAGGCCTGTTTAATATTCCCAATGCCGATCAGTGTTTTTCTCCCGCGAATAACTTCGCACCGTGCAAGGGCACAACCAGGATCAAGACGCTAATTCCCGGTGTCTTCACCCTGGTCAGCGACCAGGTTTATCCCGCGGTCAATGGTGACAGCGTGTACATTGCAGAAACGCAAAACGCCATCGTTAAGCTTTCCGGCCTGACCAGCCCCACCGGCAATATCACAATTGATAACAACTGGGCGGGAAATTTCCTGTTTCTGATCGGCATTGCGTTCGATAACTCCCCAACTGGACCGGTCATCTACGTAGGTGACGATCCCGGACAGGAAGCCGGCGTCGCCGGTGGAGGGCGTTATTACGCAGTTTCCACCACTCCGCCTCCGCCCTCGGTTCCGGGAACGCCAATCGCAGTTACGGCTTCGAGTGGCGACACTCAGGCATTCTTGACCTGGCTTTCCGGTGGAGGCAGCCTGGCCACGAGTTATACCGTGCGCAATTCTCTGGCCTCCAACGGGCATCCGGTGGCGAACGTGATTGTGACAGTCGTAGGATCGACGCTGACTCCTGCTGTTGCCATCAGCGGCCTTGTGAATGGCGTTACCTATCAGTTTGAAGTTTCGGCGACCAACGCGCAGGGTAGCAGTCCGTTCTCCGCTCCGAGTAATTCTGTTGTCCCGCTGGCGATTACCGTGCCTGGTGCTCCCACCGGCGCCTCGGCGCAGGCCGCGGATTCACAAGCCACAGTCTCATGGGTACCGCCTGCCAGTAATGGAAACGCGACGATCACCAGCTACACGGCAACCGCGCGCATCGCCGGTGTACCGACTGCACACACCGCCACAACCGCGAATGGCACCGCTACTTCGCTTGTAGTGGCTGGTTTGACGAATGGAACCACTTACACCTTTACCGTTCACGCCACCAACATCAAAGGCGCGGGACCGGAATCCGCCCCTTCCAACGCTGTCACACCCACGCGTCCCCTGGGCGCCACAGACATGGCCATCAGCATGACCGGGCCGGCGAGCATCACTTCCGGCGGCAACGCCAGCTATGTCCTGACAGCAAACAACCTTGGACCAAGCTTTGCCCCGCAAGTCACAGTGAACGATTTTGTTCCCGCGGGTGCAACGTTCGTTTCCGGGACGCCAAGTCAGGGAGCCTGCACCCTGTTGGGTTCGCAGTTCCAATGCAACCTTGGCGGAATCGTAGTGGGAGGAAGCGCGACTGTCACTGTGGTGCTGAACGTAACCGCTGCCATTACAAATACAGCGACCGTCAGCGCGAATGACGCCGCCGGCAATCCGCTCACAGATCTTTCTCCGGTGAACAACACAACCAGCTTCAGCACCGTCATCACCGCTCCGCCAACCACCACTGACCTGCAGGTAACGGGATCGCCGCTGAATGGCGGTCCAACATCCGGACCGGCAACTACCGATACCATCACCTGGCAAATTAAGAATACGCAAAATGCTCCGGCCAATACTGTGGTATTTACGGCGACATTGCCAGCCGGACTACCATTTAGCTCAGTCTCCAACTCCACGGGCACTTGCACGGCTCCGGCAGTGGGAAGCGGAGGAACCATCACTTGCAATGCGTCCACCGTGGCCGCAGGACAAACCATGATTGTGACCGTAAACTTCAGCGTACCCGCGGTAGGGAGCTTCAGCTCCACCGGTCATGCTTCGTTCAACGGCACTGACACCAATACACCTAACAACACGTTCACCGTAACGATTAACGCCAAATAGCACTGACGCGAAAATGCCGGGAGGCAGTGAGCATGCTTCCCGGCATTTTTTGTTTTCTTTGGAGGATTTATTTAGGTGGCCCGGCTTTGGGTACTGAGGTCTTGAGGTCCTTTTTTGGCTGTGATGCGTTGAGTTGGCTGGCCGGCATCCAAGCGGAGTTTTGCGATGGTCCAAGATATTGCTCGTCGTAGTCAATCTGAACAGAACCATTCTTAGCCTGATTCTGCTTCTCCATGTTCTCTTTGGTCAAAGCGCGAACAATCTCATCTTTAGATTGTTCCAACGTCGGCGTCGCGCGACCTTCCAGCTTGAAGACGATGAAAGCCGATGGCTGCTCAATTATTTCTGTGACTTCGCCGGGCTTGAGGGCAAAGATTTGGTTTTCCTGTTCAGCAGCATAGAGGCCGCGCCGCACCACGCCCATCTTCGTTGAAGGAGGGTCCTTGAGGCCCAGCCTATCAAACGCTTCTTTCTGAAGTTTATCCAGATCTTCACCCTTGGCCGCACGATCATGAATATCATTGACCACGCTGCGGGCTTTGGCCGCGAACTCTTCATCTTTCAGGTTGGCCGAATTGTATCGTGGGAGCGTGACGCGCCGGAGTGTCAATTCTTCAAACTTATCGATATTGATTTTGTAGTAGGCCTGGATCGCCTGGGGAGAAACTTTCCTGGCTTTCTCCTGCATCCGGGCGTTGTACATGTCGCCCATCGCGCGCATGCGCGCCAGACGCATGACTTCAGCGTAACGAGGATCGCGTTCGACGCCGGCCTTCTTAGCGGCTTCATAGTTGAGTAGCGTCGCAGCATAGCCCTCGGCTACGGCGTGGCGCTGGGCCGGCAGTAATGGCGGGCCGATCGCGTTGAGCCCGTTGACCACGGCATCAAACTGCTGCTTGGTGACCACAGTGGTGCATGCGTTTGCGCTAGGGGCGATCTTTCCGCCCTCCGCCTCGCTGCAGACTCCGTGAATTGTAATCACAGCGCTGGATGGTGCAACCACTGCGTTCTTGCTGTTGTTTGTGGCTGCAGCACTCGAAGCTGTTTTTGCCGACGAGGCCGCTGGAACAGCGGCTGGCGATGCTGTTTGAGTTGCAGGTGCAGTTTGCAATGGGGCCGTAGCAACGGCCAACAATGCAGTGAATAAAAGGCAAGGCATATTATGCCCCTTTCCGCGCAAAAGAGAGCTAATGAATTTTCGTCATCGTACCACAGGTTTTGTAAAACAAATCCAGAACAAAATGCCTCTTGGACAGACCTGGCTATCGCCGTTCATGACGAACACTATGCGAAATATCGACCATGATGCGGTAGCCACCGTGCCGCAATATTAGAGATTTTAATGTTGGCTTAATGTGGCTCTAATTCACAGGGTTCAATTTCTTCTTGCACCAAAATGATTTTTTGTAGCAGTATTTGGTGCCTCCGGAACAGTGGTTGATTTTGCGGGCTGCTGCTCTGGTGGTTTCGATAAGTTACTTTCCTACCAAAATCGACGGTAAATCGGGCACGGCGCTAGTTGGTAGCTGAACGACGAGGCTGGCGTAGGAGTGCTCCCATTCTCTTTCTCCGAATCCAGTCTTAAACGGGAACTCAGCTCCACAAAGGTTAGGCTGGCCGCGGTCCCTGCTTGGATTTCGATTTACTGGCCTCCGTCTTCCTTTCCTTTGTTGAAAAAACTGGCACATGGTTGCGCCACATCGCCAACCTTGCGTCCCTGAAGAACGCCCATGAGACAGCGTTGCGGATATGCCTCTAAGCAGGCGGCTGCAGACTGACTCCATCGCAATCGTTCCCGAAGCCCAAGCTTCTGGACGGGAAAGACGGATATCTATGAGAATCACAAAGATACAGTATTCGCAGCCTACAGCCCGCAAGTTGTCCATGTGCCTTGGTTTGCTGTGTATCACGCTCCTTCTTGCATTCGCGGTAACAGCGAATGCGCAAAATGTAACGCAACTCAACGTGCCCACAACCACCACTCTGTGGGCGGGAACCCAGGATTATGTAACATTCGGGCTGTCTTCTCTGACCTTCCCTGCTTCGGGTTTGATCCTGCCAGGAACGGCCATCAGCAAGTTTACCGGCCAGCCGGAGCGGCACTTGTGGTACGGTGACGCCAGCAACGGCTTCTGCCGCATCGATCCTGAAATCGATGATCCGGATCTCACCCAGCCAGCGCCCGGGATCGGACGTTTCAATAACATCATCACGACCTGCGTGGGCGCCATTCAGGCCGGTGCTTTCGCTCCGATGCAGGCCACGTTTGACGCCACCACCAACACCATTTATGCCGCGGACATACCCCGTACCGCGAACGGCGTCATCCGTCTGCATTACATTCCCAGCGGCGATAACGGACACGGAACGATTGATCCGATTCACGTTGAATCCCTCATGGGCAATCAGGGCACCAGAAATGCCGCTGGCGGCTGTCCGGTGGTGACAGATCCCCGCACCGGAGGGATTCCAGAAACAATGTCTTCAGCTGCGTTGGGACCTGATGGTAACCTGTACATCGGATGGATGCGCGACGGCGAGATCGCCCGCATCCCTCACCCTGCCACATTTGATCCGACCAGCGATGCGGATTGTGCCAGCATTGACGTTCCGATCTTTGCCGCGGACGCACGGCTTGGCAATGGCGGCGCAGCCGGCCATACGTTCGGTTTGGCCTGGATTGGACATACTCTGTTTGGCGCAGACAACATCAGCCCCTGGATCAAGGAAAACGCTGATCAGTGCAACACTCCGACCAATGGTTTCCGGCGCTGCGGACCGACTTCTGCCGAGGGCATCGGAACTGAAATCCTTGGCGCCTTTGTTCCCGGGCCGCAGGCTGGAATCGTCAGTGACTTCACCTACAACGGTCCCAACACAACCTTCCCTGGAAACGCACTCTATGCCTCAACCCTGAGCGGAATGGCTCGGATCATCAACGCCACGGACGTAAACAACATTGCGATCACACCGCAGTTTGGCGGCACGTTCTGTTTCCTGGTTGGCTCTACCATTGACACCACCAACCTGGCCAATGAGACCGTATACGCCGGAATTGATTGCACACAGGGCGCGATCAATGGTGCTGCCGCAATCTACAAGATCGTTCCGCAGCCACCGGCGGGCGCTCCCGCAGCGGTTCCCTCAAGTGTGACGGCTTCCAACGCCACACCTCCGGGCGCGACCACTGGCGCCGCAAATGTGGCCTGGATCCCAGGCTCAAACGGACAGCAACTCAGTGGCTTCATCGTGCGCACGGTGCTGGCCTCTGACGGTACTACGCTCGCGGTCCCCGACACGGCAGTTGGCCCAGCGGCGAACGGCGTACCTCCGAACGTGGTTCAAATTACCGGGTTGCCGCTTGGAACCGCGGTCCAATTCCTGGTTGCTTCCACCAATACTTTCGGAACCAGCCAATTCTCCATTGCCAGCGCGGCCTTTACAGCGTTTGTCCCCACGCCTCCCAGCGTGCCGATCAACGTTGTTGCAACAGCTGGCAATGCTTCTGCTCAAGTAGCATGGTCGGCTCCCTCCAGCAATGGTGGACTGGCTGTGACCAGTTATACGGTTTCCGCATTGCTGGGTGGTACTACCAACGCCGGCAACGTGACCGTGCCCGGAACCCAGACCGGTCTGAACTTTACCGGTCTGACGAATGGCTCCACTTACACGTTCACCGTTATCGCGACCAACGCAGCTGGCAACAGCGCGGCGTCGTTTGCCTCGAATGCGGTTACGCCGTTCACGCAGAACATTCAGGACATCGCGATCACCATGAGCGCGCCGTCCTCACTGAACGCCGGCTCCTTTGCGACGTTCACAATGGTAGTTTCCAACGGTGGCCCGGGAGATGCTCCAAACGTGACTCTGAGCGATACATTGCCAGGTCCACTGGTTTCTTTCAGCACGACTAAGGGAGCCTGCTCGATCGCGGGTAGTCTCTTTAGCTGCACGCTTGGCGGTATGATTGCAGGCTCCAGCGCGACGGTGAAAGTGACCGTGGCGATGGGTAGCTCGTCGATCACCAATACGGCATCGGTCCAGCTCAGGAACCTCGATGGAACAATCAAGACCACCGATCCGAACCTGAGCAACAACTCCGCCAGCGCAACCGTAGCTATCAGCAGCGGCAGCGGCAACGTGAGTGCGGATATCCAGACAACCGGATCCTCCAACAATGGCGGACCGGCGGTCGGCAGCAATGTGCTGTTCACCTGGCAGACCAAGAACAACACTGGCAACGTGACTGCTCCGAACGTTACGTTCGAAGTCAACCTGCCGCCGTCGTTCAACCTGGTCCCAGGCAGCTTGAGCAGCAGCATTGGCGCTTGCTCTGTCAATGGCCAGACCTTGGATTGCACTACAGCGAGTCTGTCTGGCGGCACAACAATGCTGGTAACTTACAGCGTCACACCGACTCTGGCCGGCTCATTTACAACTACCGGAACGAATACCTCCGGTGCAAAAGTAGTCAACCAGCAGCACACTTCGTTCCCAGTAACGATACAACCTAAGTAACCCACAACCGGCTGCCGAGGCGTCCAACCAGCGCCTCGGCAACTCCTTTAATTTTCATAGATTTATAGATACCCGCTGGTCCTCAGTTCTTTATAAGCAAACCTAACAGATGTAGTTCGAAATAAGGAACAAAGAGGACCGATTGCTGCGTTCTTAGTCTTCCTGCAAAAACAGTGGCAGTTTCCCTGTACGACGGACAGGATTTTGCGAGACTGCCTTGGACTTGCCGGAGTGTGAAGGTTGGGTAACTCTCCCGCTTGGGTTATCCAACCTGTCCTTTCTTAGAAAAGTTCAGTCTTGAGCTTGCCGCTCCCCACAGCCTGTATTATGTGCAATCGCTTGCATATAGGCGGGTTAGAAGCGGAATACTCGCGGCAAGATTATTAGAATCTTTAATCAATTTCTAATTTTTCCGCGTATGTCAAAAGCCCATAGTCACATTCACTACCCAAGATGAAATTTGATGCTCGCGTGCGCCCTCGTTTTTCGCTCCGCCCGTCAGCGTCCCTCGCAGAGAGCTCTTTGAGGGTCATCGGCGTAGTCAGCGAAATTTATGCGCGGCCGTTTCGCCAGCAGGGATTAACCCTAGCGGAGGGGCCGCTTAGAATTTGTGTCGCGTCCGGCCGTAATGCTGGTTCGCAATCGCGATTAGGTGAGCCATGCCTGGTCTTTTGAACCCGGCTTCCGAGCTTCTTGCCTTGCCGGCAATACACCGGCATTTGTGTGGACACCCCCTTTCCACCTCGTCCCGCACGATCTCATTGGCTCTCATCAACAATTTCCTGGAGCGCGGCCAGGAAGTTTCGCGCGCCTTGTAGGTTAAGGCGTACGAAACTATTTGAAGTTGGGTGGTTGGCTCTTAAACGCAATGACCCAACTTCTTTTTTCTTGCCAACAACCACAAGCAGATGAAACCCGCTGCTCTTCGCGTGCTCGCGATTTACTATCAAAAGCGTGGACTGAATAATCAATTTTGATTGATTTTCTTAGCAACTTTAATGTTGGCTTAACGACTTTCTAATTACCAAAGTCCATTCTCTGTCCATCGACGGCTTTGGTGCTCTTCCGGGTCATCTCACGCGCTGGTCAGATATCACAGACCGGTTCCCGCTAAGAAACATCAATACTGAGAAGATATTTTTCAGACTCCTGGGTGGACCGTCGTGCAACGCCCTGAACTGGCATAATGCAAGGACCATTTCGGCAAGCTTTTTCACCCGGCTCCCTAGCGTGAGTTTTCCACGAGTAGATAGCCCAGCTTTCCCTTCTGGTCGGTTTCAATGCCACCTCGGTTGCTTCATCTGGACCCCAGAGGCGCGTGCACACTCCATCTAGGTCGCAAAAGTTTTGATGTTGGCGGACAATCCGCCTTAGCGAGTGTGCAGCTTTTAGAAGCGTTGCTCCCGAAGCAAAGATGCTTCCGGACGGGAAGGGATGACGATAATGGGATTTATCAATGACGTTGGGAATAAACCTTTAACCAGATCTGACAAGCCATGGATCCACGTGCGTGCAATTCTGATCGCACGGGAATGGATGGGCCTGGCTCTCCTCTCTGCAGTGTGGCCATGGGCGCTCTCAGCCGGACCGCGACAGTTTTCATTAGCGGCCTCTGCGGGCTTGTAACGTCCGCACACAAAGCCAAACTGCAGTGTCAGAGGAAAGGAGCGAGGTAGTTCAACGATGCGATTAGAAAGGGCTGGGTGATTTGTTAAGTCCCCCTCTCTGGCTTACCAGATTGCCCAGCTTTGTTAGTGAGTTTTTTCTTCGGCGAGTTGCTCATACCGCTCTTTTGCTCGCCGCAGGATGAGAGATAGGCAATAAGGCAATCATAAGATTCCTGGAGCGCGGCCAGGATGTTGTAGCAACACCTTAGTATGAAACCTGCACGACTTTGGAGTTGGATGATTGGTGTAAGAGTTTTCTGACGAATCATCCAACTTCCTTTCTTGTTTGGTTTCCCGCGACATCACAACACGAGGATGTACAGAACGCTTAGATGTTTCAAATTGTTCGGCATAATTCTTTGGCATTGACGGCTTTGATGTTCTTACGGGTCATCTCACGCGCTGGTCAGATTCGAAACGACCGGTTCCCGCCAAACATCATTACTGAAAAATAAGTTTCAGATTTTCTGGGTGAACCGTCTGTGCTGCGGCCCTGATCGACAGCAAGGACCAGCGAAGGCAAGCGTAAATACCCGGCTCCCAAGCGTGACGATTCTTGAGTAGTTCGGCAGTTTCTTGATTCAACTAGCTTGTGTTCGCTCACCGCAGTGCAGCACTTCATCGTAGAAATCTAAATTTTCGCTGGTGGCGAACGCCCGTCCGGCTGACGGAGCAGCACGCTCACCGAACTGGTTTTATCGGGGATTTGAGCTTCAAACGGGAAGGACGAAACAAATGCTGGATCTTGCGAGCACAACAGACGGCGCGATGACAACATTCCTCAGGCCGTGGATCAACATCATGGCAAGCCTTGCCACCAGGCTTTGGATTGGCGTGGCAATATTTGCGGGGTTTGTGTCTCCCGCCGCAAGCGCCCAGGCGCGGACCCCATTTGCCACCGGTGTCACTGCGCCCATGGGCGGCCTGATCCTGGCGGGCACGGCGATCAACCCGAATACCGGCAACCCGTATCGTCATCTGTGGAGCAGTGACCAGGGCGGATTTGGGCTCTGCCGTGTGGACCCCGATGTAGAAACGCCGGGGCCGCACACGATCAATATCAATACCTGCCTGCCGTTCGTCGGGGGAGTGCAATTCAAGCCCGGTCAACTCGCCTTTGATCCAGCATTGAATAACATTTATGCCGTTGACCTGCAGTCGAACACGCAAGGCGTTTTTCGATTGCACTATGTGCCGGGCGCGGACGGTGGCCTGGGAGCGCTCGACCTGATTCATCAAGAGGTCTTGGGCGGCAATGGCGGCATTGGTCACAATGGTCTTCCAGGCTGCGGCATTGCCGGCAATATTCCCAATTCGGCAGTGTTGGGCCCCGACGGCAACCTTTACATCGGGTTCAAACGCAGCGGCAATATCATTCGCATCGTAGCGCCGCAAACCGAGCCGCTGCCGTGCGCCAACGTTCAAATCATCGGCACCAGCGCGGACCAGACCAAAACCTTCGGCTTGGGCTGGATAGGCCACGATCTCTTCGGCGGGGACGGCATCTCGTTGTGGATCATGACCAACGCGGACCGGTGCCTTACGCCACAAAACGGCCAGTTGCCTTGCCGGGGCAGCGGCATTTTAACCGCTGAGACCGCACTACCCACATTCGTAATGAGCGATCAGATTTATCCGGCAGTGAGCGGCACAAATGTATACGTCGGAAATGCCGCCAGCATTACGCTGGTGAACCTGGTGACGCTGCAGGTCACGCAGAATTACGCTACAGGATTTGAATTCCTCAGCAGTCTTACCCTTGATCCCACTGATCTTTCGCTTTATGCCGCAGATGATCCAACCGCAGGCAAACTGCCGGTGCAGGGTCGATGGTTCGATCTCGGCAACGGACCGCCCAATGGCGGCCGCGGTGCGGGAACGCTTACCGAATTTGCGTCCGGAGTAACTGCTCCGATAGGCGGCCTGGTCTTGAGCGGTACTGCTATTAATCCAAGCACCGGAACGCCGTATCGCCATTTCTGGACCAGCGACCTCGGCGGATTCGGGCTGTGCCGGCTCGATCCAGACATGGATTCACTGGCGCCGCACGTTATTAATCCGAACACATGCATGGCATTTGTTGCCGGCGTGCAGTTCAAACCTGGCGAGCTGGCGTTCGACCCTCTCTTGAACAATATCTATGCCGTGGATTTGCAGGCCAATACCCAGGGCATCTTCCGGCTCCACTACATGCCGGATGGAGATAGCGGACAGGGCGCGGTGGATCCGCTGCACGCCGAGGTACTGGGCGGCAACGCCGGAGTAGTGCACCAGACGCTGCCCGGTTGCGGTATTCCCGGCAACGTTCCTGACTCGGCCGTGCTCGGCCCTGATGGAAATCTTTATATTGGCTTCAAAGCCAGCGGAAATATTCTCCGCGTGGTTTCCCCGCAGACCGAACCACTCCCTTGCGGGAATGTGCAAATCATCGGCACCACTCCTGATAACAAGAAGAATTTCGGCTTAGGCTGGATTGGCCACGACCTCTTCGGAGGCGACGGCCTGGCGGCCTGGATTATGGTGGGAGCTGATATCTGCATGACACCGCTCAACGGCAACCAGCCTTGTCAAGGTAATAACATCCTTGTGCCGCAGACGGCAAATCCCACGTACGTCATGACTGACCAGCTCTATCCTGCCATAAATGGAAGAAATCTGTTTATCGGCAAACCCGGCAGCATTACGCTTATCGACACCATAAATCTAAAAGTCACCATGGACTACGCCACTGGGTTCCAGTTCCTCAGTGGGATGGCGTTAGATCCGACCAACCTTTTCTTGTACGCGGCCGATGATCCTACGGCAGGCAAACTCAATGCCCACGGGCATTGGTGGCTGGTGGGGCCGCAACAGGTTGCGCCCGCGGCGCCCGGCGTTCCAGCCCATGTTATCGCGCTGGCTGGCGATTCACGGGTAGCAGTTGACTGGAACCCTGCTCTCGACGGACAACCGGTGACAGGATACACAGTGCACAACGCGTTTGCGTCAAACGGCGTCACAGTGCCCGATGTTTTTGTTGATCCGCTTCCAGGATCTACGACTGTACCGACGACAACTGTGGTCACGGGCCTGAGCAACGGCGTTTCATATCAGTTCACCGTTGCAGCCACCAATTTAGTGGGAACCAGCGCGTTTTCTCTGCCCAGCAATCTGGCAACCCCGCAGGCCTCCACGGTCCCAGACGCGCCGGCCAATGTTTCCGCGCAGGCAGGAAACGCGTCAGCCAGCATCGCCTGGACTGCTCCCGTTTCCAATGGCGGAGCTCCGATTATTAGTTACACCGTAACGGCGCTGCCGTCTGGTGCCCTGCCTATCATTAGCGTGACGGTGCAGGCGCCCGCGACCGGCATCGTAGTTGGCGGATTGACCAATGGCACAAATTACACCTTTGTAGTTCGAGCGATCAATTCAATCGGAGATAGTCCAGCGTCCTCACCTTCGAACATTGTCATGCCGAAAGCGCCGCCGGCGCCTTCTGTTGCGAACCTCGTGGTAACAATCAGCGGGCCCAACGCGGTAGCTTCCGGTTCGACTGTCGGATACCAAATCACCGTGACCAATAACGGCACAGCGACAGTCGCTCACGTGATTGTTGGAGATGCTTTTGATGCTAATGCAGCGTCGGCCATCTCGGCAGTCCCCAGTCAGGGAGCGTGCGCGATCAGTTCAGCAGTAACGTGCAATTTTGGCAGCCTCGCTGCAGGCAGCACGGCCGCCATTGGAGTGACGGAAAATCTGAGCCTAACTGTCACCAACATGTCAACGGTGCAAGCGCTGGATGGAAACGGGCAGGCAAT
Organism: Candidatus Angelobacter sp.; assembly: GCA_049802395.1. GTDB lineage: Bacteria > Acidobacteriota > Terriglobia > Terriglobales > Acidobacteriaceae > Angelobacter. Next base: position 93 of record JBARMK010000440.1, on the reverse strand, counting down.
GACTCTGGCGAATCCGGCGAGCGGCTCGTCCAGTGTCACAACCATTGTTTCGGCGCCTCCTCCGCCGCTTCCAACTCCTACTCCGACGCCAAC
>JBARMK010000439.1:0-7593 GCA_049802395.1 Candidatus Angelobacter sp. | reverse complement strand
GCCCGGCTGATATTTATCCGCAGGCCAGAACCGTGAGGAATCGGGTGTAAGGACCTCGTCTGCCAGAATAAGACCCTGGGGCGTATGTCCGAACTCGAATTTTGTATCTGCAATGATGATGCCGCGCCCGGCCGCATAGTCGGCCGCGGTCTTGTAAATCTTTAACGTCAAGTCGCGTAGTTTCTCTGCCAGCTCTTTTCCCGTGCGCTTGGCCATCTCTTCGAAAGATATGTTTTCATCATGGCCGCTTAACGCCTTGGTAGCCGGCGTAAAGATCGGCTCCGGCAGCCTGTCTGACTCTTTGAGGCCCGCGGGCAACTTGATGCCGCATACCGCCCCGGATTGCTGGTATTCCTTCCAGCCCGAGCCGGAGAGGTATCCCCGCGCAACGCACTCGATATCGATCATCTGTGCTTTGTTCACCAGCATCGAGCGTCCCCGGAGATCGCCGGCATATTTACGGAGCGGCGCCGGATAACCTTCGACGCTGGCGGTAACCAGATGGTTCTTTACTACGTCCTTCAGAAAATCGAACCAAAAAAGCGACAGCTGCGTGAGCACGCGGCCTTTTTCCGGAATGCCTGTTGCCAGTACGTAGTCGAATGCGGAGATGCGGTCCGTGGCTACAAACAGGAGATGCCCGTTCAGGCTGTATAAATCGCGCACCTTGCCCCGCGCGTGCAGCGTGAGCTCTGGGAAGTTGGTCTGCAATAAAATTCGGCTTTGAGTTGTGTGACTGGTCATGGCAGAAATACGTGGGCGAGGTCGTATATTAGCCGCTCAACTTTTTTTGTCAACCATGGAAAAGGCATTTTTTTTTGACAACGCAAAAAGTTTCCTGCAAAAAAAGGCCGCGAAATGCACAAGTGGCTAAACCCGCATGAAAAGCGGAGATTATCGCATTGATTTTCGCTGGCGTTTGTAGTACCGGTTACTAAGAATTAACTTTCCATCCGCAAAAAAAATTTAATCTCCACCTTTTTTCATCGGGCCGCGCTTCTGCCAGGATGCTCCAGCCCTTCCGCTTGAAACCAGTTAGGGACAGGAAAACTTTTCCTTGTTCGCGCGAGTATTAGAATGGAGACGCGGTGCACATCGACATCTTGCTCACTCAAGGAGCTCCACGAAATGAGATTGCAAAACTTGATTGTATGTCTTCTTCTGCTGGCCTCGTCGCTTCTTGCCCAAAGCAAACGCGAAGCTCCCAAACTGACCATGGAGCAGGCAAAGAAGATTGCGCTGGAGAAAGAGCCGGGTACCCTGCAAAGCAAGGAACTGGAAAAAGAACACGGAAAGCTGATCTACTCTTTTGACATTCGTACCGCCAGCGGCATTCATGAGGTCAACGTCGACGCTATGAGCGGCAACGTGATTGAAGACAAAGTCGAAACGCCCGCGGATGAAGCCAAAGAGAAACAGCAGGATTCGAAAAAAGCGAAGCAGAAGCCGCAGGCGCCTCCGCAATAGCCCTGGTTAATCGTTATCGCTTTTTGTTGGTTCAGTCCGGGGTCTGCGCTAGGGCAGTATTTCCACGCGCGTACCCACAGACACCAGTTTCCATATCTCTTCAATTTCCGCATTGGTTACGGCGACGCACCCGTCGGTCCAATCGGTTTGCCGGTGCAGAGCTCCCAGATACGCAAACGCTTTCGGCAGACCGTGGATCATGATCGCCCCGCCGGGCGGCGCGCCGAGCTTACGCGCCCGCTCACGGTCCACCACGCTGGGATAGGAGATATGCAGCGAGAGGTGGAAGCGGCTCTGCGCGTTCCTGGCATCGATTGTGTAACTACCCTCTGGCGTCTTGTGATCGCCCTCAATTCGCTTCGCTCCCACCGGAACTGTCCCGAGCGCCACTTTGTAGCTCTTAAAAACTCTATCTCCGCTGAAGAGAGTCATGGTCCGTGTGGATTTTACGATGACGATTTTGTCGGCTTGAGGACGGTCAACCGCGATCGCGCAAGAAACCCCTGCCAGGAGCACCGACAGAAGGATGATGCGGTACCGTATCTGTTTAGTCACGGAATTCCTAGGCCGACGCCGCCCTTGGCGGTATGCCTTCCAGCCCGAATTTCACCGAGACAATCTTGGAGACGCCGGGCTCCTGCATGGTCACTCCATACATCACCGGCGCAATCGACATCGTCTTCTTGCTGTGCGTGATGATGATGAACTGCGTCTGTATGGCCATTTCTTTAATCAGCTCGGTAAAGCGGCCGACGTTGGCTTCGTCCAGCGGCGCGTCCACCTCGTCCAGGATGCAGAATGGGCTGGGCTGATACTGGAAGATGCCCACCAACAGTGACAATGCTGTGAGCGCTTTCTCTCCGCCAGAGAGCAGGAGCACATTTTGCAGTTTCTTGCCCGGAGGCGATGCTACAACGTCAATGCCGCTCTCTGCCGTATTCAGTTCATCGGTCAGGCGCATAAACGCCTGGCCGCCGCCGAACAGCTTGCGGAAGGTGAACTGGAAATTCTCGTTAATGCGCTCAAAAGCTTCCTGGAATTTTTGCCGTGAGAACTCGTCAATCTCCTTGATCGTGGCTTGCGTGTTCTCAATGGACTCCAGCAGGTCCTTGCGCTGGGTCTCAAGGAATTGGTGGCGCTGCTCGGTTTCCTTGAATTCTTCCAAGGCCATCATATTGACCGGCCCCATGTTGTCCAGCTTTGTGCGCATCTCACGATAAGCACTCTCTTCGATCGTTAGCTGCTCGCCCTCTACCAGAGGGATTTCGGCGTTAGCGCGCAGATCGTCGGCGCTGGTGCCCAGCTCGTTCAGACAGGACTCAGACATGTGGGCAAGATCAGATTGCAGCTTGGCCAGTTGTGTCCCGAGCTCGCTCTTGCGCTCCCGCGCCGCATCCAACTGGAAGCGAGCGGCCTTCAGCTCCTGATCGATCTCGGCAATGCGCCCACGCACCTGCTCTGATTCATGCTGCAACTGCACTCCGGTGGCTTCAGCGGCTGCCTTCTCCATTGCCAATGACTGGAGGCGCTCGGCAATCTGGCTGTTCTCCGCCTCACGCTGAACCTTTTCCGCGGCCGCCGACTGGATCTGTATGTGCAGCGATTCAACGCGCTTCCTGGCTTCCTCTGAAAGCGCTTCGATCCGCTCCAACGCTGAAGCTGCCGTCCGGCGCCGCTCTTCCACTACCGCCAACCGAGACGCAGCCTCTGAGGCGCTCTGCGCGGCCTCATCGCGCGCAGTTTTCAGCGAAACCAGCCGTTGCTGAGTTACTTTCATCTCATCTTCGAGCGCCTGGCGCTTTTGTTCCAGAACATCCGCCTGTTCGCGCTTCTCAGCAACAACATTTTCTTTTTCGTTGCGCTCGGACCGCGTGCGCTCAATTTCCAATCGATAGGTGTTCAAGCGCTGCTCGGTGCGCGCCAGCTCGGTTTCCATCTGCTTGAGGGCATGACCAGAGGTCAGCGCCTGCTTCTCGGCTTCGCGGCGCTCTTCTTCCAGATTAGCCAGCAGCTTCGCCAACTCGGTGTGCTCGCGTCCCAGGGTCTGCACCCGCGCTTGCTCATTCTGGATGGCCGCTTCCAGATCGCTGGCCACCTTCGCCAGTTCGCGCAATTCGCGCTTTAGGGAGAGCGGGCCTTCTTTGCGCTGCTTCCCGCCGGTGACAGTCACGTTGTGGAAACATTCGCCAGAAGCGGAGAGGAAATAAGCGTCCGGGTTTTCCAGCGCCAGATTGCGCGCAATATTCACGTCGGCGGTAATGTAACCGTCGCGCAGCTTGGGCAGCACGACTTCGAGCGAACGGCCAAACCCGTCCAGCACACGAATACAGTTCTTGAGCGGGACCAGCTCTTCATGCCGGGACGAGGTCGGCGGAGGCGCGTCATTTGCCGCAAATGAGAACTTGGCTTGTGAATCTTCCGGATGCACCAGGAAGGTTGCGCGGCCGTCCACGTCAGACTGCAGAAGACGCATGCCTTCATTGGCTGAATCCCATGACTTCACCACGACATAATTCAGCTCATCACGAAGAAACTCTTCCACCACGCTCTCATAGCGCGTTTCAACCTCAAGGAAATCGGCCAGCACGCCTGCCGGGGTGAAATTGTGGCCGATCGCGCCGGATTGGAACAGCCGCTTTACCGACTCAGTGGAGTATCCGTGCTCGTTGATAACGGATTCGAGCGAGCTCTTCTTGCCCAACGCAGTGGCGTATTCGGCGCGGAGCGTGTCCAGGTTGCGCTTGCGCTCCTCTTCTTCCTTGCGCTTGCTTTCGATCTGAATGCGAATTTCGGAGATTCGGGTGCTCAACGCCATAGCGGTCTGGGTGATTGACTCAAACTCAAAAGCGATCTGTCCGCGCTTTCCGCCAAAGCTCTCGATGTCAAGCTGCGCGGCCGAGGCCTCGCGGTCCAGGCGCTGAGCTTCACGCTCCAGCGCGGTCATGTGCTCTTCCGCCTGGATGATTTGATTCCGCATCTGCGATGCGGACGCCATCACTTCCATAACGTTTTGCCGGCGCGCCTCCTGCTGGCGCTCCAGGTCGGAGAGTGACGTCGCGGCATCCTGCGCGGCTTGCTGCTGCGTCTGCCATTCATGCTGGGCCAGAGCAACTTCTGAGGCCGCCGATTCGGCAAACCGCCGGTTCGCCTGTACTTCCTCCACCAGAGAGAGCAGCTGCGCCTGGGCCCGGTCCAACTCGGCACGGGCCGCCGCGGAACGCGCTTCCAGTTCGGAACAACGCTCTTCGTTAGCCGCTCGCCGCGAAATCGCCCGTTCGGTTTCCACCGCCAGCGCGTTCAGTGCCTGGCTATTGTGCGCAATCTCACTTTCAATAGCGTAGCCGCGCTGCGTGCGCTCGGAGTGTTCAGCATCTTTCGAACTGACCGATTCCGAATGCTCACGTATCTCTTCTCCAATGGCTTCCAGCGAGCCGTTCAGTGCGGCTTCACCGCGGCCCATCTGGGCAAACTTGCTGGCCAGCACCACGCGCAATTTTTCCTTCATCTCATCGCGCAAGCGGGCATAGCGCTCGGCCTTGGAAGCCTGGCGCTTGAGCGAGTTCATCTGGCGGGTGACTTCGTCAAAAATGTCGTTAATGCGAGCGAGATTGAGCCGCGACTGCTCCAGCCGCGCTTCGGCCAGACGCTTCTTGGTTTTGAATTTGGTGATGCCGGCAGCTTCCTCGATGATGGCACGGCGGTCGTGCGGTTTGCTGCTCAGGATCTGGCCGATCCGTCCCTGCTCGATAATGGCATACGACTCCGGCCCCAGGCCGGTGCCCATGAAGATGTCCTGGATGTCGCGCAAGCGGCAAAGCTTTCCGTTCAAAAGGTATTCGCTTTCGCCGGTGCGAAACAGGCGGCGCGTGACCATGATCTCGCCCTTGGCAAAAACCGTGGGCTTAAATTTACGGCGGCGAATCTTGAGAACAACAGCGCCGCCGCTGGCGTGGGCAGCTTCCGCATTTGTTTCCGCGGATGCTGTTGGGGGCTCTGCGGGCGCAGCTTCTGATTCTGTTGCTGCTGCTTCAATCGCAGCGTCGGCTGTTCCTTCGCTGATCGCAGCCGGACTCGCGCCGTCTGCGGCTTCGTCCTCCATGCCTTCTTTCCAGTCAAGCGGGCCGGGCTGCACCTCGGCTACATGAGCGTCCGTGGCTTCGGCGGCAGCGGCACGGAACGAAGCTTCGTCCCAGTCGTCCTCTGCCGGCATGTCATCCTGAATATCGATTTCGGGTTCGGCGCTAAGCTGCCCTCCATAAACTTGCGGGTCAATCAGCGTAAGGGAAACTTCAGCCATGCCAGTGGGCTTGCGTTCGCGCGTACCGGCGAAGATGACATCTTCCATGCGCACGCCGCGCAGACTCTTGGCCGACTGCTCGCCCAATACCCAGGAGATGGCGTCAGAGATGTTCGATTTTCCGCACCCGTTGGGCCCCACTACGGCGGCGATGCCCTCGCCCGGAAACTTGAGTTCCGTGCGATCACAGAAGGACTTAAAACCGAGGATTTGCAGCTTCTTAAGTTTAAGCAACTTCCTACTCCTTCAGGAATGGCCAATCGTCGCACGACTGTGGCTGGCAGATGCGAACTGTCCGTTTCCTTCCGGGTCTCACTGGCTGGAGTGGCTAAACCCGCGTTCCAGCTAATGTACCCAGAGAGTTACCGGGGGTCAAGAGCAAAGCCCACAATATGTTGTGGATAAATGCACTAGACCACAGGATGTCGCACCGCTTGTGCAACCGATGGCCGAGCCAGTCCAGTGAGGTTATTTTTAAGAGGTTCGGAAGAATCGCGAGAGCTACAGGAACTGTAGCGCGAATGGTGCAGAGAAGCAAGGTGGCTTAAGGCGCGAATTGGTACACCAGAGTGCAAGGGGCTAAAGGACTAAGGCGAATCGCCGTGATCGCCCAGGGATCGCGCGTGATTGAAAAACAAGGCTTACTGCGGAGGCGCGGAAACGCGGAGGAACAGGAAGGGCTTACCGCAGATTCACGTTGATCGCCCGGATCTCGGAAAAATTTGTCGGCAGGTCAGAGGCTTTTGCGCCACAGAGTGAGGGCGTTAACGAGGGATTCTTCAAGCCAGGGACGGAACCGGCGTTCGGCGGATTCGGGGGATTCGGCGTAATTGACTTGGAATGTATCTTTCGAAACAACTTTCATTAAGTCATGAACTTTAAACAAACACACAAAAGTGATGAGACCGCGCCACTTCGGGCCAAGACTAGAGGCTCGAACTGTTATATAGATAGCCTGCTGCTCAGTGTGACGCATTCCAAGAATTCGTAAAGTGTGGTCTAGTTCGTAGGCCGGAATATTCGAATGATGAACAATTCTACCGCGGTCGGGCACAGACCCTACTTGCTCGAATCGTTATTCCTGAGTGGTGTGTCCAATCTCTTGTCGTAGAGACTGCGTTATTTCGTAGATTCGCTGATCGGCGATCTGCATCAAGCGGTCGGCAGTGGCTCTTACTTTCGACCAAACACTAGGATCGAAACCCTTGCCTACTCCTGCGATGAGTCGTTTAGCTGATGTGATTACCTCATCAACAGTTTCTGCTGGTTGCAAATCTGCCACTGCTTGAGTTGCCTGGAACAAGGCTCTCTTCTGAATATCCAAAAAAAAGGTGATCAACGATTGGATATTCCCTTCATCCGCCAATTCCAGAGCGTCGATGTACCGGGCTCGATCCTCTCTCGTAACCACGACGGGAAACCAGCCCGCCTTGATGAACAGCAAACTTGCCAATGCCCGCGCTACGCGTCCGTTACCGTCTTGATAGGGATGAATTTGCGTGAAGCTGTGGTGCAGCCATGCCGCTTCGATCTCCACAGGCACGCCTTTTTTTTCGTGCTCGGTGTGGAGAGCTAGCAGTCGTTCCATTTCCGAATCTACCTGTTCGGGCGGGCAATACTGATGCATGCTGCCGTCGGTTTTTTGGGGATTGTTGGGGCGTTCTTTGTATTTGCCTTTGAGCAATTTTGCTTCGAAAAGATTTCCAAACTGGTCTCTTACCGCCGTGGTGTCCTGGTGCCTTAGGAGGGCCGCGTGCAATTCGTGAATGTAGCTTTTGGAAAGCGGACGGTTGCCTTTTACAAATTGAAACAAGCCTTCCAAAACGTCA
>JBARMK010000438.1:0-2033 GCA_049802395.1 Candidatus Angelobacter sp. | reverse complement strand
CGGAGATACTCACCCAACAGTTGCAACTCGGTCAGCAGATATTTGCCGAAGCCATGGAAGCGCGCCGCGCGCTTGCTGAAATCGACTCTGTTCGTAAACAACTTGCCGACCTACAGCAGAAGATCGGTGATAAGGATTCGGCTATTAAGGCGGCGGTGGCGGATGCTCAAACGGAAATTTCACAGATTGAAGTCAAGCCGGCGGCCATTCCGGAGCAGGCCTCAGGCCTGCAGAACGCTTTCGCCGACATGGCATCGGCACTACGCGCTGTCGAAGGAGGGGATCGCGCCGTGCCTGCGCAAGCGATTGCCGTTTACAACGAATCTGCCCGGCACGTCAAAGCAGCGATCGCAGAATGGAGCGAGTTCAGAACAACGAAACTTTTCCGGCTCAATCAGAAATTGTCTGAAGCAAATCTCGCCCCGACCGCTATCTCAGAAATCGAACAGGAAGTCCAATTTCTCATGTCGCGCTAAACCCTTCGCGTTCCTGGGACTTGGGTCCATTGGCGGTCTTCCGCAGGCGGACGCGCTATGCATCCGCGATGGTTATGGCGCCGGTCACAATGGCGTGCAGTTGGTACGGACACTCATCCACACCTGGAACAACGATCTACCTTGAGGAAGTCCAGTGCGTCGCTCGTCTTGCTCACGTGTGCCGGGGCTTGCCTTACCATTTCTACTAGCACTTTTCTGGCTTCCACCGGACTGCTCACCTCTCTCAAGAACGCTATGCGGGCACCTCGCGTGCCATCTTGGGTTTTCAAGCGTACGTGAAAGCCGAGACGATCGACTGAAGTCATTGCCACTTCCCGAGACTCGATTCCAGCAAATGATCGAGCAAGCAGGACGAGCGCATCCCCGTGATCGGCATTCATGTGCCGCATAATCTCGGTTGCAGTCTCGGCCAACGGGTCAGGCTGGGCGCTGTAATATTCCGAGGCAGGGACCCAGCCCATCACGCCAAAGCCACCGACGTAGTAGACGTCCACCACGTCCATCCGGTAAAAGGAAAAGTCGTCAAAATCCACCCAGGATTTGCTGCTGGCATAACGCGTCAGGTAGAGTTTTCGCGCTTCAGCCGCTTCCGACGCAGGTACCGGAAGAATATTTCCAAGTAACGTGACCCTGGACGCTCCCAAGGGATCGCCGATGGTCTCAGGCTGGATCACCAACAAGCTGGAACGCGGGTCTGCCTGCACATTTTGAGTGTGCATGGCCATCGTGCTGATGAGGAAGACAGGATTAGCGTGGCCGTCCAATCCGTAGGGCATGACCGATCCAAAGGGGAACCCGTGCTGTTTACGTGAAAGTGTTGAGAGACTCCCAACTCGCCCCAAATACAGCAAGGTACGCGCTCTTTCCGCAAACGTAGGCTCGGCGACTGCCGGTTGGTTTCTCGCTGCACCTGAGCCCGCGTGTTTCCCTGCCGTTGATGAAGACATTTCTGTGCTCCCACATGAATTCGGAACATGCTCCCGGATTCTCCTGTTGCGCGGATCCCTTGGAAACAAGCTAACACGTTGCGGCTTTGAGACCTTTGTTCAAAGCGCACAGGGAATTCGGACAGGTGAAAAAAAAGGAGAGAGGCGCTCGATAACCTCACAAGCGCCTCTTCTACTGCGTCAACGTAAACCGTACCTCACTGGATCACCTCCTTCTCGGCAGGAACGCCGATGTCGACAAGAATGTCGAGTAATCCGATTATAGCGCGGCATCGTGGAGATGTCAGAACAAGCGGTTGACTTGGCCGGTGCCATCCATGAAATGCAGGAACTTGCAACAAACGTGCAACGAGTCCACCTGGCGAACCCAAGCACAAAAACCCAAGTTATGCCAACAGAAAGGGTTAGATGGTGGGCCTGGGGAGAGTCGAACTCCCGACCAACGGTTTAGGAAACCGCTGCTCTATCCATCTGAGCTACAGGCCCGCGAATGATTTGATTTTATCCCGGGTTGCGACGATCCGCCGAACTTTCGAATCCGACGCAGTTTCGACGATCGGGTGATTCACTTTGTTCAGTGGCTCATTAG
>JBARMK010000437.1:0-20881 GCA_049802395.1 Candidatus Angelobacter sp. | reverse complement strand
GCCTGAATCTATAACCGTACCCAGAAAAGCAAAACCCCGCCGGTTCGTGACGGGGTTTCTTAATTGCAGAAATACAATTAGTGAAGCACGGCCATAAATCCGTGCCAGGTTGTGCCATCGTTATAGCTGCCGACGATAGACCGATTGTCACTGATGGCGTTCAGGATCGTCTGGGCAGCTCCAGGGAACTTAAACATAAAGTAGTTCGGGGCAATCTCCTTGTCTGTGCTGCCTTCATTTGCTTCCACGTGCGGAGCGAAGAACCCACTCGCCGTGGTTGGCTCGAAGCCGATAATATCGCCGCCGCTATTGACGCCGGTAGCATGTTCGTCGGTCATCGAGTGCGAAGCCACAACGTCCTGATCTGCTCCGTTCAGCAGCGCAGTGGTCCAGAAATCGTGGTCGAAAATTTGCATGATTAGCAGGCCGGTATTCGAGTTCCCAAAAACACCATCTTCTGACGTGAATCCCGGAAAGTTGACCTTGGTGAAGTGACCATTGAACCAACGGAAGCCGCCGAAGGGGCCGCCGCCAAACACGCTCCACTGGCTGCCCACCACTGTTCCGAACTTGTTGATGCCCGTCGGTTCTGTCGCGGTTCCATTCGCACCGGTCCCCGGAGGAGCGATGTCCAGTGTTTTCAGGAGGCCGGTATGAGTGCGCAAGAACCCGTGGATCAGGTCCGACTTCACGTAAGTGCCGACAAAATCTCCCAAATCATTGACTCCCAGTATGGCGGTTACGCTGGCGCCCGGAAAATCAAATTGCGTGAACTTACCGTTCAGTAACGTGAAACCGTGGGTGCCGGGCACGACCTGGTTCGACGAGTCAAAACAGAAAGGAATGCTGCCACCTTCCTGCGGCAAGCAGTTGCCTAGTTGGAACCAACCCACGATCTGACCGTGAATGTTGACGCCACGTGCTCCCGTGGCATGTGCTCCGGGAAAGTTGATGGCTGTAAAGGTCGCGCTCGTCTGGGCAAGAGAGGAACCGGCGAAAAACGCGCTGAACAAAAGGATTGCAAACAATGCAGTAATTCGTATCATGCAAATTCTTTCCGGGGAACAGAAAAATACATTGCATATTGAGACGCTGCTCACCTCTGATGTTGGGGGCATGAGAGGGGGTGGCCATCCATAAGGTAAATTTCGGCTTTGGAGTCTGGCGAGCGTCGAGCGGACTAGGATTTGTAACAAGGCAACTTATATTTTCCAGCGGCCTATTGATCTACTGTTATGAAAGCAGGTCATCCGTGGTAACTGCTAAAACAAAGCCAGAGCTTCCCGGAAGGACTCTGGCTTTAATTCGCGTTCGCGATTCTCTTGGCCCGCTTTCGCTCCGACCGGCAGGTCGATCAAATCCAAAAACAAGAGAGAGAACACCAGAAAGACGCGACGGCCTAATACCAATTGCAGTCGCAAAATGCAGCGTTCAATGTAGGCGCTGAAGAACCGGCATCACGTCTCCTAACAGGTCATCAGGGAAGGGACAGTGATTGAAAAAGGTAGGCGGCATCAGCTCCGGGGCGCTGTTCTTGTGCAATTCCAAAACCGGGACGCGACAATGTTCCCGGACTTCTGCCCACACCCGGCGCTTATCGGCGGGTAACAGCGAATGGCCAACCACCACCAAACGTAGGTTGTGCTCAGCGCAAGTCTTTCCGACAGCGTATGAGCCGTTCGCAGCCAGAACCTCAAATCCTGCTTTTTCCAGTACTCTTCGGCGGACATGCGCGAGACGAGGGTTGTGGGATACCACCAAGACTTTGTCTCTTTGGGTCATGCATGTTTAGATGCCACGACAGCGGAAATGACCTTCGCCGTAAATTTGCATCTTAGTCATCACCATCGCTAGCGTCTGAACACCGCGATAACAGCTTTGCAGGTAAGGAAGCGCGGCCCTGGCCGGCCAGTGTGTTTTCCACCAATGGCAGCAGGCGTCACTTATCGGCGGCAGTTCGTAAGCGGATCACCGATGGCATGAAGAAGAGATGGGCGGCAAAAAGAAGGCTTAGACGGAAAAAAGATGCAAAGCCCCCAAGCAGCCAGCGGGTACTCCCTTAAGGAGAGCAGGCGATTGGGGGCTCCCACTAGCGCAGCTAAGCGGGTAGCCACGTAGTCCGAAAGAGGCATGATGCTACTGCGCCCGGAATAATCGAACTGCCAAGATGCGCCAGATGTGACGCGAGGGTACCTAATTCGCTACTCTACACCACGTCGCTTATATCAAACAGCCGCCCGGACACTCTACTGTTACAGAAGGCTCATCCGTTCATTATGAATAAAGGCCAGAGTTTCCCGGAAGGATTCTGGCCTTTATTATCTTCAGTAAAATGATTCCTATGACGGTCATTCTGTTCACCTCACGCGCACCAAATAGCAGAAGACGACATCTCTCGGCGGCAACACTCACTCCTGTCATACAATAGCCGGTTTGATATTGGAGGGGGAAGAAACAGATGCGGTATCACTTGCTGAAACTGATTGGAGCTCTGCTGTTTATTGCTGCCGTCGCGCTTGCCCAGACGGCGCAGCCCACGCCCAAGCCTGATCTCAACTCGACCACAAAGCCCGCGAACTCCAAGAGAGTTGATCCGGGAAAAACCACGCCTGCCGCGAACCCCGTTCCGGCAGCGAATTCCGCAGCGGCCAAGGGCGGCTCGGCGGAAGAACATCCGGCGCCGAAGTTCGATATTGCGAACATCGACAAGACAGTCGATCCATGCGTTGATTTTTACCAATATGCGTGCGGCAACTGGATGAAAAACAATCCCATCCCCGGCGACCAGCCGGAGTGGGTGAGCTTTGCTGAAGTCTATGAGCACAACCTGACCGTGCTGCGGCAGATCCTGGAGAAGGCGAGCGCGAACGATCCGGCACGCGATCCGATCCGGAAGAAGATTGGCGACTTTTATGCCGCGTGCATGGACGAGAACGTTGCCAACAAGTCCGGCCCTGCGCCGCTGAAGCCTGAACTGGACCGCATTGCCGCCATCAAAGACAAGACACAGATGATCGAGCTGATGGCGCATGAGGAGCTGATTGGCCCTAACCCCCTGATGGGTTTTGGCTCCAGCCCAGACCTGCATGATGCCGATATGACTGTGGCGTTTCTCGATCAAAGCGGCCTCAGCCTGCCGGACCGCGATTATTACCTGAAAGACGATGCGCCGACGGTGGCGATACGGACGGCGTTCGTCGACCACATGAAGAAGCTCATGGCGCTGGCCGGGCAGTCGCCGGAGCAGGCTGCAAAGAGCGCGGACACAGTGTTGAAGATTGAAACTGAGCTGGCGAAGGCGTACATGGAGCGCACGCTGCGGCGCGACCCCAAGAATCGCGATCATAAGATGACCGTGGCGCAGGCGGAAGCGCTGGCGCCGAACTTCCATCTGGACCGCTACTTTGCCGCGAGTGGCGCTCCGCAGTTTACTGAGGTCAACGTCGGCAACCCGGACTTTTTCAGGAGCGTGAACGGGGTGATTGACTCCACGCCGCTGGATGCCTGGAAGACCTACATGACGTGGCACATGTTGAATAACGCCGCGGGCTGGCTCTCCGACGACTTCGTGCAGGAAGATTTCAAATTCCAGCAGGCCATTACCGGGCAAAAAGAAATACAGGTTCGCTGGAAGCGCTGCGTCAACCTGACCGACAATTCTCTGGGCGAAGCGCTGGGGCAGCCGTACGTGGAAGCGACGTTTGGCGCCGAAGGCAAGGCCCGCATGCTCAAAATGGTGGACGCGCTGGAAAGCGCGTTGAAGCGCGACATCAGCGACCTGCCCTGGATGACCGCCGATACCAAAAAAGAAGCGCTGGTCAAGCTGGCGGCAATCCGCAACAAGATTGGCTATCCCGACCAGTGGCGCGACTACAGCAAGCTTGCCGTCAATCGCGACGACTTGCTGGGAAATGTCTATCGCGCCAGCCAGTTTGAAGCTAACCGCCAATTACAGAAAATTGGAAAACCCGTGGACAAAAAAGAATTCGGGATGACCCCTCCAACTGTAAATGCGTACTATAGCGGGTCACACAACGAAATTGTTTTTCCCGCCGGCATTCTCCAGCCTCCATTCTTTGATCGCACGCTGGATGACGCGATCAATATGGGCGGAATCGGTCTGGTCATCGGCCACGAACTCACGCATGGCTTTGACGATCAGGGCCGCAAGTTCGATCCTAAAGGCAATCTGCGTGACTGGTGGACCGCCGACGATGGCAAGGAATTCGAAAAGCGCGCGAGTTGCGTAGCCGACGAATACTCGAGCTTCGTATCGGTCGATGATCTCCACTTGAACGGAAGGCTTACGCTCGGCGAAAACACCGCCGACAACGGCGGGGCGCGCATCGCCCTCATGGCGTTGCATGACCTGATGGCCCAGGCCAAACAAGACCCTGACAAGAAGATTGACGGCTACACGCCCGATCAGCGTTTCTTCCTGGGCTTTGGCCGTGTCTGGTGCCAGAACATCTCGCCGGAGCTGTCGCGCATGCTGGTCCGCGTGGACCCGCACTCCCCGGGCCGCTGGCGCGTGAACGGCGTGGTGCGGAACATGCCGGAGTTCCAGAAGGCTTTCGGCTGCAAAGCCGGCCAGCCCATGGTTCCTGAAAACGCATGCAGAGTGTGGTAGCAATTTTTTAGTAATTTGATAAAGGGCACGGCCTTCGCGCTGTGCCCTTTTTGCAATTGCCGCAAAGAGCAGCCACAATAAACGTGGCCTGAGTCTTGCACACTAACCCCCAGCGCGACGCTTCTTCTCTTCCGCCTTCCGCGGAAAGCAATCACCCGTCTGCGGCCAAAGCTGAATACCAACGGCGGCTGCACGAACGTGAATCCGCCGTTGCGGAACTCCAGCGCAAACATCTTTGGCTGGGAAACACACGCATCGGAGTGTTCGCTGCGATAGCAGTTCTGTGCTGGAAGGCCGCCGGCAATTCTCTTTGGTTCTATGTGCTCATTGCGGCCATCATTCTTTTTGCCACTCTTGTCATGGTCCACCGGCGTGTGGTTCGCGCGATGAACGCCGCCAGGCGGGCCGCCACGGTCTATAGTCGCGGACTGGCGCGGATTGAAGATCGCTGGGCTGGAAGCGGCGAGACCGGCGATGAATTCAAAGATCCTCTCCACCTGTATGCAGAAGACCTGGACATCCTGGGCGATGGCAGCCTGTTCCAGTTGCTCTGCACTGCGCGCACGCGCATGGGAAAAGATTGTCTTGCCCACTGGCTGCTCACACAGGCCTCGGCAGAAGAAATTGCGGAGCGTCAGGGCGCGGTGGCGGAACTGAAGCAGAAGCTCAATTTCATGGAAGACATGGCCGTGCTGGGCGAAAGCGAGCGGATTGAAGCCCATACAGACAAGCTCGCGCGCTGGGCTACACAGCATAGCGGAATGAACAACGGGCGCTGGTGGGCGCTGGGTTTGGCCGTGCTTAACATTGCTGCATTGGTCTTTGGCTTTATGGTGTTGTGGACGCCGCTGGTTCTAATGTTGTTGATCAACGGGGGAATCCTCTTTCGATTGCGTCATCGGCTGGAGACCGTCTTTGCCGGCCTGGATGAGACACACAAAGATCTGGATTCGCTGGCCGAGATCCTGCGTCGCATTGAGACTGAGCAATTCGCCTCGCCGAGGTTGCAACAGCTTCAGGCGCAGCTCATGACGCACGGATTGCGGCCGTCAGAGTGCATCAGCCGTCTGGACACGCTGGCGGACCTGAATGACTCGCGTCACAACTGGTTTGTGCGTCTGTTCGATGTCCCGCTGCTTTACTCGCTGCAAGTCGGTTTTGCCCTGGATCGCTGGCGGCGGAAGTATGGCGCCGGAGTTGCTGCATGGCTGGAAGTCACCGGCCAGATCGAAGCGCTGGCGGCACTCGCGACTTACGCCTTTGAGCACTCTGAAGATCCTTTTCCGGAATTTACGCCCACGGGCAGCGAACCTTGTTTCCAGGGCGAGGCGCTCGGGCATCCTCTGCTCGCGGCGGAACAGTGCGTACGTAATGACGTGATGCTGGGCGGACGAAACCAGGTGCTGCTGGTGAGCGGTTCCAACATGTCCGGCAAGAGCACATATCTGCGCGTGGTGGGAATCAACACGGTCTTGGCTATGATGGGCGCTCCGGTCAGGGCTGTTCGGCTTCGGCTCTCGCACCTGACAGTCGGCGCATCCATGCGCATCTCAGATTCACTGCGGCAAGGCGTTTCGCACTTCTATGCAGAGATCAAACGGGTCCGGCAGGTAGTAGATTTGTCTTCGTCGCGGCCTTCAATCTTTCTGCTCGATGAAATTCTTCAAGGAACAAATTCTCATGACCGGCGCGTCGGCACGCAGGGGATTCTGCGGACCCTGATTCGCAACGGCGCCATCGGCCTGGTCACCACGCATGACTTGGCACTAACGTCTCTTGAAGAAATTTTTCCTGACCGGGTCCGCAATGTTCATTTTCAAGAGAAATTTGAGGATGACCGATTGTCGTTTGACTATCGGCTACGTCCGGGTGTGGTAACCACCAGCAACGGTGTGGAGCTTATGCGGTCGATCGGCTTGGACGTCTCTTAGTTGCACAAATATCGGCCTGAAAATAAACACCAGACCCCGGGCCGTGGCAAAACCTTGCATCACGATGAGAAATTTTAATCACAGGCTAATCCGCTTCTAAGTCCGCGCTGTTGCAATGGACGCAGCACAAGGCCGCAGATTCTTTTCAAGCGGTGTGTTGTTGTGTAAGTCGGTAATCTTGCCCAGACTTTAAGAACCACCTCAGCAAATCGCCCGTAATAGAGTGTCCCTGAACAGTCATGGACATCGCCTGGAAAATGATGTGTGGTGGTTGGGGCGCTCTGGCAACGCCGGCGCTTGACGTGATGCTGCGGTCCCGCTAAACCGCAATGTCAGAAAACATGCGCTGGCCGATATCGGCAATGCTGGTCTGCTCAAACCGGCATTCGATTTGCTGGAGCCACAAGACGGTTAGCAACAGGAGCGGCGCATTGGACGGCGGCTTTTTTCCTCCCCCAAACGCGTCGAAGTAGCGGGAATTGGCGAAAAGTGGGCCAATGCGGACTCTTATCACATGGCTTTCACGATCGCCCCGTCTACGGCTGCCGTCTTCAAACAAACCGCCACCAGGGAGGCTGGTTATTTCTCCAACCAGCCTCTCTTGATTTTCTAGCTCACGCGATTGCGACAGTCCTCAGCGGCTTGCTGCCGGCTCAGCGTTGCGCAGGTAGGCGTCCGATTTGCTCAACCAGTCCTGGCGTGGCGGATAGAAAACATCCAGGTCTACCGTATCCTCAATGGCTTCGGCTTTGTGTGGCATGTGCGGGGGAATGCAGAGCACTTCGCCCGTTCGGACCACAATCTCTTTGCCGTCAATCCAGAACTTGAGCGCGCCTTCCACAATGTACGTGAGCTGTTCGTTTATATGGCTATGTTCCGGGACCACACAGCCCTTTTTTAGCAGGACCCGTGCCAGCATCAGGTCTTGGCCGGTAATCATCTGGCGATCAAGCAGCGGATTCAGCTTTTCCAGTTCAACGTCATTCCAGCGAATGTGCTTTAGCATAAGAAGCTTATTTTAGCGCGAACTCATGCTGCCCCGGAGAGGAGCGCAAGCTATTTCTGCGTCATTGTAAGCTTGTGATATCCCACGGTTGCCGTATCTACTCGGTCTGGCAGTTGGAATTTAGAGTCCAGACCGATGTTGGGATATTTGGGAGCGATGTACTTGCTTACAAAATATTCCAGCGCCATGCGGGGAACAGTAATCCCATCAATGCTTACGTCGCGGACGTGGACCTTGCCCTGGCCGCCGCCTGCGGCAGCGTCTGCTTCAACCCGTACATCGTGCTGCCCGCTGAATACTGAGAGCATCGGATTGGAATAGCTCTGCCCGGCGCGAATCTCGTCAAAGTCCACATTCAAAAAGGCGGTCACTACTCCCGTCACTCCCTGAAACTGGAGCTTCTTTACCCCTTGCGGGAGCACGATCCGGCCTGAAGCAATGTAATCGTTGACCTCTTCTTCGGTCATTATCGTGGGCGTCTGATCGGGATTAGGGCGCTGTCCATTCTCCTGAATGTGGTCGAGCTTGGCTTGCATGCTTTGCGCCAGACGATGTCCCGCTTGGGGAGCCTGCGTTTGTCCCCCACCCTGTGGAGCAGAGGCGGGCTGCTGCTGCGCAATAAAAGCAATGCTGGCCAGCAGAAACGTTGGGAGAATAACGCGCGAGATCTTCATTTTGTACGTGCGGTAGCAGCCTGGGCTGTCAATGGCTGAGGGGTGATTTGCGGCTTTTCCAGAGAGCCAGTTATCTCCCACTGGTTGCCGCTTGTGCTCACTTTTAATTTCGCCTGCTTGTTGGCCAGGGATACGGTCCCGCTCATTACATAGATGCGGTTCTCTGTTTTAAATTTGCTTGGCAGTATTTTTAAAGACTGGCGATCAAGTTCCACAGCGCCCTGCAAAGCCTGGAACCGGAACGGTCTTGAGGCCTCAATCTCCAGCATCTTTGAGGCTCCATTGTTCACCTGAAACTCCACGCGGCCACCCGCGCTGGCAACCATTTCGTCCGGCGACTTGCCCTCGAAATGAGTCGTATAGCTAACCTGGCCCCGGCCGGAGATCCATTGCGCCACCTCTCCCGCAACCGTATCTGAAGGAGACACGCGATCGAACGCGACATTCTCCATAGTACCGGTTCCAACATAGTGTGGCTGCGCGCCACTCCAGTCCATCTTCCATTCACCCAGCGTAGCACCGCCGCCAAGCTTGGCCGCAATGTGGCTGATTGCCAGCGCGTGATCGCCAATCTCAACGTGAGCTGTGAATTTTTCCAGCGGCATATCTGCCACCTTTAACTCACCCACCTCCAAGGTCCCGCTGGCGCGAAAATCGGGGAGCTTGTTTTCTGGGCCGGAGATAAAGGGCAGGTTCCAGCCTTTATCGGAGAACCCAAGCACATTGCCCACGTCTCCCATCGCAAGCGCATCCAGATGAAGGTCAAATTGCAGCGGGCAGGCGGCGTCTCCAGTGCAATTCAAGGGACTGCTGACCGCGCCCGTAAACGCTATGGGGGAATGCTCAAACTGGCCGGTAATGTGGCTGAGAGTAAGCGCAGTGTCGGTGATTTGCGCGTCCGCTTGAGACAGCATGAGGCGATCTTTGACTCCAGGAATCCATGCCGCCAGATTTTGCAGATGCACTGTTCCATGCAGCTTCGGTGGCGCAAAGTTCGCCCAAATGCCGCTGACGTTAAGGTCCGCCTGCGCCGAAGCGGTCGCGTTCGTAACCGGCGTGTGGAAACCGGTGGCGCGTCCAAACGCCAGCAATCTCTCCATCGGCACCATGCCTTTGCCGCTGGCCCAATAACCGGTGGCATCCACATTTCCTTGTACTTCAAGCGTTGTCGACGGCCCCATTTGCACGGAAAAAGCGTCAATCGTCAGCGCGGACGGCACAAACGCTGCTGTGGGGGGAGCTGGTGCGCTCGCCGTCCCCGACTTCTTTTTCCTGGGAACAATTAGACCGGGCGTATCAGGCGGCCCGATGTGAAAGCGAATCGCGCTCACTGCAAAGGGCTTGTCCGCTACGGAAGATTGCACCAGGAATGGCGAGGTCATCCCCGTTCCATGAAAGTCATGCACTCCTGCCCGGGAGTGAAACCCAAAACCAGCGTTTAATTCGCCGGTGGCCGTGAAATCATCCGGCAGCGATCTTCGAGCATGACGCGCAAAAGCCGCCACAACGGAGAGAGGGACGCGCGTGGCGGTCAGTGAGACATCATAGTTGGGGCCGGGGGAGAAATGCGCGCTTATCACCAGGCCGCCGGTTCCCACAGGGGTATCGCACTTCAATGCCAGAACTGAGGAGGTATAGTCGCCGAGGCAGCGCGTCCGCACCTGGGGCATCGCATCGCGGTTGATGTCGAAGCGCCGGAAATTGCTCAGGTCCGCGCTTGCCGTTACGTGCAACGCAGCCAACGGCCCGGAGAGTTCCGCGCTCGCGTCCACTGCCCCGCGCCAGCCTTTGTCCTGTCCCAGCACCAGACTGGAAAACTGCCCGAGCTGCGCGTTTTCCCATGACACCTGCAATTTCACCGGCATATCGCGCAATGACGGTGAGCGTTTCAGGTCGCCCTCCAGCCGCACTGTTCCCGTGCCATTCAAATTCATGTCAGTGCGGACGGGATGCCCTTCCAGACGAACGTGCCAAGTGTCCTCGGAAGCCAGCCAGAATGCGGAATCGGTGTTGGTCAGGGCGTATGGCTTTTTCTCTGGACCTATCTTTAGGTTGATCCGTCCAGACGTTGCCTGGATATAGGGGAAACGAGAGCGCTGCTCTGCACGTCGCCGCGCCGTGGGCGCGGTGGGCACTTGCTCCACACGGACCAGCAACGATTCCAGGTTCCAGTGCCCTGCGGAATAAACCAGGTTGAGGCTGGGCGGAGCATCGTCATCGGTCAGCTTAAGGTTGGCGATTTCTAGCCTCCCCTGCCATAGCGAGGTCAGGCGCAGGTCAGCCGTCACTTTGCCGCACAGCAACAAAGGCTCAGCGCTGAAAGCAGGGTCATCCATCACCTGAAAACCGTAGAGATCGAATCCCGGGCGTGGGAACAAGCGGTACTTGACGGACCCAATCTTCACTTCCCTGCCCAGGGCCGTGCTCAACGTGGCAGCCAGACGCTTGCTGAAGCGAGCACCGTTGATGTTTGGCGGCACGAAAATACACAAAGCCGCCAACACCAGCACTACCGCCACGATTTTTTTGCGCGTTGTTGACAGCATCAATGCACCAGGTGGAATATCCTGTTCCATCGCGTCAGGGTGAAGAAGTGCAGGGTGGTATTCACAAAAGATGAGATCCGGTCCGGGATTGGCTTTGGTTCCCCATTTTCTTCAGGCACGTCAAACGACCAGAAAATAAACAACGGCCGGCCAATCATATTTTTGCGCGGCACAAAGCCCCAATATCGGCTGTCCAGGCTGTTGACGCGGTTATCGCCCATGGCAAAGTAGCTGTCTGGTGGAATCACCAGATCGCCATTTTTGGTGTTCTGCTCCAGAGTCGCCACCCAATCCGGCGATAGTTCCCCAACGCCATACGCCAGCGCCCTGGGAAACTCATCGCGAAACATGTCATGCGGCCGATCGCGGGGCGCGACATAAGGTTCAACCTGGCGCACGCCATTCAGGTAAACGACGCCGTCCTCAAGATGAATTCGATCGCCCGGGACGCCGATGATACGCTTTACCAGGTACATTCCTGCGTAGGTTGGATTCGGCGTGAGAAAGACCGCGGTATCGCCGCGGCGCACGTCGCGGTATGGGAAGAGCCAACTTAATGGGCTTTTGCCCATGGGCGTAAGCCGGTCCACAAAGACATGGTCGCCCACCAGCAGCGTTTGCTCCATGGAGCGGGAGGGAATCTCAAAATGCTGGACAACAAAGGTCAAAATAAAAAGTCCCACGACCAGAACAGACGCTATCCCGGCTATCGATTCGGGCAGGGTCTCCTTCGGCCGCTCCGGTTTGTCTTTCTTCGTCGTGTCTTTCTTAAACAACGGCAAGGTGTAATCCTGTCTTACTTGAAATTAGTGAACCAGATGAAACATACGGTTCCAGCGGGTCTGATCAAAAAAGTGAATAATGACGTGCACAAAAAAACCGGCGCGATCTGCCATGGATTTATGCTCATATTGGTCCTCCGGGGTAACGAATGACCAATAAATAAAGAGCGGCCGGCCAACGATATTTTCCCGCGGGATGAATCCCCAATATCTGCTGTCCAGGCTCACGGTTCGATGGTCGCCCATGCCGAAGTAGCTGTTAGGCGGGACTACCAGATCGCCGTTCTCCATGTGCATTCTCATCACCATCGGCCACTCTGACTTCACGTCAGAAGTTGGAGGCCCTGCGGGAAAGTTGTCACGATAGTCGTTCGGCGGCCGGTCCAGGGAGTGCAGGTAGGGCTCATTGAGCGGTTGGCCATTCCGATATACCACTCCATTCACAAGATGTATCCGGTCTCCGGGGATTCCGATGACCCGCTTCACCAGGTACATGCCCGGTTCTTTGGGATGAAGAAAGACAATGATTTCACCCCGCTTGATGTCCCTATATGGCATTAGCGGGCCGGCATATTTTGCCGGCGGCGCCGGTGTCAGACGGTCGACAAAAATATGGTCACCCACCTGCAGCGTGTCCTCCATGGATCCGGACGGTATTTCAAAAGCCTGCACAATAAAAGCAATGATGAAAAGTCCGGATACGAACACCGCCGCAATGCCGGAGATAGATTCAGATAGACTTTCTTTTTTCTTTTCCGGCTTCTTGTCTTTGCTTTTCGCGAACAAATAGATTTCCTGGCCAGAGTTTATCGATCAACGCACGAGACGAAAAATGCGGTCCCAGCGTGCGATGTGCAGCAGGTGGGCCATTTGTCCCGAATGCAAAAGTTTATCATTGGACCCGCCCTGATCTCGGCCTTTGACAGAGAGATAGATGACCAAGGGCCTCCCAACGATGTTGGCCCGTGGTACAAAGCCCCAATAACGGCTGTCCAGGCTCTGGTCGCGATTATCGCCCAGGACAAAATATTGATCTGCTGGGACCACCACTTCGCCGTCGCTCACGTAGTTCTGCAACTGATAACGCCACCGCCGGTCAATCTCCTGCGAATATCCCCGCTGCGTGGGAAAGTTGTCGCGGTATAGATCGGGAATCCATTGCCGATGGATGGCATAACTCTCTTGCAGCGCCACGCCGTTCACGTAAACAGTTTTGTCGCGCAAACGAATGTGGTCTCCGGGAAGGCCGATGACGCGCTTCACCAGAAACTGTGAGGAATCTACCGGGAAGTAGAAGACAACAATGTCGCCGCGCCCAATTTTGCCATAAGGCAGCAAACGGTCCGATCCGGCTGCCCCGGCAAAATGCAGCTTGTCCACCAAAAGGAAATCGCCAACCAGCAGCGTGTTCTCCATGGAACTCGATGGAATCTGAAACGCCTGCACGATAAACGTAATTACAAAAATGCTAAAGATCACCACCGTGAGAAAAGACTGGACACCAAACAAGCCCTGATGTTGGACGTGATAGGCCGCCGGCTGTGGCGAAATCTCCGCAGGCGCCGGCGTAACAGCAATCGAATCCGGTTGTTCGGCCGCGGCTTGCTCTAGCTCCGCGCTAGTGGACACAGGCTGGGCTGCTGGTTCCTGCTCCGGATCGGTTTGTTCTGGGTAGCTCATTCGTCGTCATTCTGAGCGCGGAGATGCTCCAACGCTTGCTTGGCCGCTAGCTGTTCAGCTTTCTTTTTCGTTCCGCCTTCGGCCCGCGCCACGTATTCCGGCTTGCTCTGGCCCGGAACATAAATTCGGGCTTCCACCGTGAACGTCTTGCGATGGTCGGGCCCTTCTTCTTTCACTGTGGCATAGACAGGTTGCTGTCGGCCTGTGGACTGAAGAAGTTCCTGCAAGGCTGACTTGTGGTCTGCAAGGCTGAATTCGTTCTCGCCTTCCGCGGTAATTGCCTCCAGCTCAGACTCAAGGATCTGGCGAATGATAAATTCGCGCGTCTTTTCCAACCCTGCATCCAGGTACAAAGCCGCGATGACCGCTTCAATGCCGTCCGAGAGAAGCGTTCCTTTGCTGCGGCCGCCGCTCCGCTCTTCTCCTCGTCCCAGGCGCAGGTACTGTCCAAGTCCGATTCTTGCGGCCACGCTCACCAGGTGCTCGGCGCTGACCAGATGCGCCTTCAGCTTGGAAAGCTGACCTTCATGAAAAGTGGGAAACCTCTCAAACAAGAGCTGGCTGGTCACCAGGCCAAGCACCGCGTCACCTAGAAATTCAAATTGCTCATTGTCCTGCTTTTCCGTGGACCCTTCGGCGCCACCGGCCTTAGATTCCTCATGCGCATGCGAGCTGTGAGTGAGCGCGCGTTCCAGCATCTCCGGATGTTTGAAGGTGTGTCCGAGCGCAGCCTGCAGCGCGGCGAGATCAGCTTTCATGGCGATGTTGCTCACTGTGGCTCCGCTCCAGAGTTGCGCGGGCTCCTGGCCAATCCGGCCAGCCGCTCCTGCTCCACTTCAGCCAGCTTTTGCAGCTCAGGATTTGAACTGGCGAGTTGCAATGCCTGCTCTACCGAACTAAGTGCAGCCGTATATTTCTTTCGATGGTCCTGGGCGAGCGCCAGATGGTACCAAACATAGGGATCGGGGCGGACCTTGGTCAATTCCGCTGCAAGTCTCAGGTCTTTTTCCGCGCCAGCGTCGTCGCCCGTCTTCAGTTTCATCATCCCCAGCGCTGCATAAGCCATGGATTGAAGCGTGGTTTTATAAACCGCTGCGTTGGACGATGCACCCGATGGAGAGGACGCAAAGCCGGTTTCCGCCGTCTGGATCGCTCGATTCGCGTTCCGTTTTATAATTCCGATCTTTCTTTCGCGGTCCCGATCACGGTCACCCAGACCGTCCGCCAGCGCGGTTGCTGTCAGCACAAGAGCAAGTGGATTATCGGGATCGAAAACCAGTACCTTCTCGCCCATTACCAGCATCTTGGCCGGATTGTTTTCGCGTTGATATAGAACCATAGCATTGGAATAGAGATAGTGGCGAAGCTCGCTCTCAGGATACTTGGCGGCAAAATCATCCGCGGCCGTCTCAGCAGCCGATGCGCCGGTCAACGCATAGGCTTGCTTAAAGTCTTTCCGCTCCTGCTGGGTCTTGGCCTGTGGACGCGTGTTCGATGGACCTGCTTGCGTTGCACCTGCGCCAAACGCGACCGCACCCGCCTGCATACACGCCAAAAGAACCACGCAAGGCAACCACCGGTTCCGGATCAAAACGCGATTGTGCCGAGACCGGTTCGGGGATTCAGTGCTTGCGGGTTCTATGCGGTTCGGGATCATAAAATGAAATTGCATTCTACTTTGGAGCGGACGGCTGGGGCTTGTCTGGCGCAGACGTGGCGGCGCCGGTCAAAGTGAGCAGCCGTTTCTGCTCGCTCTTTGCCAGATCGCCCAATTCAGGATTCCCTGCGGCATATTGCACCGCCCGGTTTACGGAAACAAGGGCCTGCTCGTACTTCTTCTGGTGGTCCTGAGCAAGCCCCAGGTGATACCAGATGTAGGGATCGGGCTGAACCGAATTCAAATCGGCGGCGGTCTTCAGCTCCTTCTCTGCGCCGCTATCTTCCCCGGTCTTGAGTGCCGTGATTCCCAGCGCCGAATGGGCCATTGCCTGTATGGTTCTTTTATAGGCAGCGATTTGTTCTGGCGTGGCATTGGCCGGAGGGACGAACGCTGAGTCGATGGTCACCAGCGCGCGGCCAGCATTTTTTTTGATATCTGCAATCTTTTGCTCCCGGTCCTTGTCACCATCGGCCAGGCCGTCAGCGAGCACTGTAGCGGTGAGTACCAGGGCAATCGAGTTATCGGGATCTAACTGCAAAACTTTCTGTCCCATGGCCAACATTTTGTCTGGATTGTTTTCATTCTGGTACTCATGCAGGGCCTTGGCGAAGAGGTAGGATCGCAGTTCGCTGTCAGGGTACTTCACGGAGAAATCGTTCGCCGCCTTCTCCATTTGCGCGCCACCGGTGACGGCGTAAGCGGTGTTGTAGTCGTTGAATTCCGGATGCGTTTTGGCTTGCGGAACACGCCTGGATGGGGTTTGCCCTGGACTGGTGGAAGACGACGATTGCTGCACCGCAAATGCTCCGCTTGAGAAGATCACCAACCCCAAGAGCGCTGTTTTCATAAATTCCTTCATGGCTTGGCTGGTCCGCGAGCTTGATATGGATTGCTCAACCCTACCTCCGCCGCCTTGCGGGTGTCAGCCGAAGGATCGCCCGCAGCCAGGGCTGCCTGATAATGTTCCACGGCAAGTCCGCGGTTCTGCTGGATATCGTAAATACGGCCGAGATATATATGGCTCCACGCAAGAATCCGCGCATCGTGAACGGATGCCACCGTCTGCTCAAAGCCCGTGCGCGCCTCTTCCATTTTTCCGGCCAGACTGGCGATTCGCGCCAGGATAAAAGCGGCGTGCCCCGGTTGATCGCCGCCATGATTGTGCTGCAGGACCTGGGACGCAATTTTGCTGGCCCCTTCGCGATCGCCAACGGCCAGCTTCTGCTCCGCCACATCTAAGAGGTGGTCCTCGTCCGGCGCCGCTTGCAACGCAGTCACAACCTCGGGCGGCGCTTCGGCAAGAAACACCACCGCGCGGGCCCGTTTTCTCTCCCGCTCCAGGCTGATCCCATGCAGCAGATCGCCATACGCGTCTTTCAATCCGGTGGATTCTTTCTCAAACCCCGCCAGTTCCTCATAGAAGGAGCGGGTCAGCACATAGCCTTCCTCCACGGAGCGCGTGACGGAAGCGTTGCGGGCGGCTTCATTCGACTTGGGAAATGTGGTTCGCGCTTCTATGGCGCGGATCAGGCACTCATTCACCAGAAGGGAAATATCGTCCTTAAACGCCTGCGCCATGGGGGCCTTGCGCAGCTCCTGCTGTATGGGTTGAAGATCGTTCAGGCTCTGGGCGTGCGTCAACGCCATGGGATCAAGAACAAAATGAAGATAAGTATGGCGAATCTCCGGAAAGCGGACGTGCCCCTCGTGATCTGGAGAGATCACCATGAAGTAATTGGTCCCATAATTTCGTGAGTCCACCTGCAACGGCGACAAAAGCGGTTCCAAATAAACCACAAACCGCTGGCCGGGATAGTTATTGAATGGCAGCTTCAAGTAACGGTCCGTATCGGTCAGCACGTTTGACACTGGATCATGCAATTGCAGTACCAGGCCCTGATATTGGCCCTGAAATTTCTGCCAGACTGCATGCATTCCCGCTACCTGGTAGAACTTTCGCAGCAATGAAATCACGCCAAGCACACGGGCTGCATCGGGCGCCAAGTCGGCTTCAGGCAACGTAGGAGTGAACATGGGCGCCGGGCCGAGTTCCAACGCCAACGACAGATAAGGAATAACGTCATTTTCAGCTCCGGGCAACTGATGCTCGTTCCAGAACTGGCAGATTGCGTTGCGGGCCTGTTGTGCTTCGGGCGATTTAGTAATCGCGGCCTTCATCTCCGCCCGAACCGCCTGGCGCAGGGGCAAGGAGACGTCAAGTCCAGAATCATAGCCACAAGTGTTAATCGCAGCAGCCAGACTGAAGAATGTTTCGCTAATTTCCAGTTGTGCTTTGGTGATCTGGGCAAATGTCGGATTTGAAGCTGCGGCCAACAGCAACAGACAAATAAGAAATGGTTGAAGTTTCCGCTTCAGGGTCCCCTCCAAATGTATGGGAAACTCAAGTTTAGGCCAGAAAAACAGAAAGGGTCAAACCCTTGGTTTGACCCTGTGAGGCACAGCAAATTTGTCATCCCTTTACGTTGATGTGGGAGAAGGACATGATCGCCTTTCCGGGAACGGGATGGCCAAAAGACTGGGCAGGCGCAAAAATAGTGAAAAGCAACGCGCGATTCAATTGTGCCCGCACCTCATCATCATCGCGGCCGGAAATAATGCGGTAATTCTCCACGCGTCCGCTGGAATCGACATACGTCTCAATCACAACCGGCGAATCCAGGTTTAACTGCGGCTCAGGATACTCCGAGAGCTGCAGCCTTGGCGGCGTGTAAAAGGCGGAAGGCACATCGTCATTGGCGCTGACATGGGTCGGAACCAGCAACCCGATCAAAAGGCCAAAGCAAATGACGGCAGAAAACAGTCCGGCGGTAGCCGGGAACATAAAACCTTCGAACGCGTTTTCCAACCGTACCACATACCGTTCGATAATTCCGCGGCTACTGTGTGCGCGCGCGCTGGAAATGGCGACACGGAGCTTCAGAGCCAGGTCAGAGGGGGGCTGACGGCGTCCAAGTGAAGAAACCAATGATCGCGTGTTTTCCAAAAGAGCGTATCCTGACTGGCAATCCGCGCATTCGCGCAGATGGCTGGAGACCTGTTGCCTCTCCGCGCCGCTCATGGCGCCATCCAAATACGGTGAGAACAGGGGCCTTGCCTCTGCACATCTCATGATCTTGCCTCCAATGCCGATTGCGCCGATGAACCCTTACTCTCCGGCGCGCTTTCCCCCACACCAGAACCCATCTCCTTAACAAAAATCTCCAATCGTTTCTTTAACGCGTCGCGCCCGCGGATCAGCCGCGACTTTACCGTTCCCAGCGAAATCTGCAGGACCTCAGCAATCTCTTCGTACGCCAGACCCTCAATGTCCCGCAGCACCACGGTCGTTCGATAGGGTTCCGGAACCTGTTTCAACTCCGCCTCCACCCGCGCGCGAATTTCTTCGTGGGCAAAAATCTCCATAGGCGATTCCCGTTTATCGGCGATGGTCTCGCACAGACCGAAAGAATTCCCTTCGTAGTCCACATGCGCTTCCATGGAGGTTTCTTTGCTCTTGTGCCGGAACCACCAGCGCCTCTGGTTTGAGGCCTCGTGAATGGCGATGCGGTACAGCCACGTTTTAAGGCTGCATTCGCCGTTGAACCGTTTCATACCGCGAAAGACTTTGAGGAAAACTTCTTGCGTGGTGTCCGCGGCATCTGCAGGGTCGGTCAGAATGCGGTACACCAGGCTGTAAATCGGCTGGTGATAATGTGCGACAAGCCAGTTATAAGCCTCTTCAGAACCTGATTTCAGCTCTGCAATGATCGAGGCTTCCTCGGCCCGCACGGCGATTGCGCTGGCGATGTTACCCAATGCTGTTACTCCCGCCATTTTTCTCACGGCGTCACCCCAATTCTCTCAGGATATGGCCGCCGCTACAACTGACTACGGTAACGGCGCTTACCATTCACGGGGATACAGCAATTCCTTCATACAGATAGACCCCATTTTGGGGCAATAAGTTCCAGAAACTTCGGATCTAGTGAGGGGTGTTCGCCGTCTGGGTCGAGCCGGAAGGGGGTAGCGCGGAAGCCTTTTTCTTAGCGCGCTTTACAGGCTTTTTAGCCGGCTCGGCGGTGTCGTCAATTACGACCACCTTTCCGGGAACGGGCGTAAGCGCCTGACGACTTGGGGTAGGGGTCGCAGGCGGCCGGGCCAGGGTTTCCAGCCGGTTAGCGGCCTGCTCAATGTAGGTGGAGAGGTTTTGCCGGGCAGAGTCAAGAGTTCCAGCGTCCGCAGCCAGTGGTTCGTATTCGTCTTTCTTGCCCAGGCTGCCGGCGGCATCGGCCAGTGAACTCAAGAACTCATAAAGGACGTTTAAATTGTGGTACAGCTTGAAGGTGGCCACAACGCCGCCGCGGCTGGATTGAACATCATTGATCAGGCCCGGAACGGCGTTGGCGATATTCTTCTGCAATGAATCTGAGATCTCGCGCAGTTGCTGCTTCTGGTCGGAATCAGTCTTCCATTTTTCAATGCGCAATTTGCCGATATCCGCGTTGGCTGAGCTGGTGGCGCGCTGAATCTGCAAAACAATGGCATTCAGGTCCGCGGCCGGTGGCGCCACTTGCACCCGTTGTGGCGGGGCGGCTTGTGCCGGGTTCTGCGCTCTCGCATTGAATCCCGCGGCGAGCATCAACACGCCTACTGCCACGATTTTTAACATTGCCATACTCCTGCTCAGATGAGCGTCGACGCACCAGGGGTTTCTGTGCAGCCCGGAATCTTCATGACGGCCATCACGGCCCAAATCAACGTATAGGATACACAAAACCTGCGATGCACTCTGGCGAGAGTTGTCCGCCTTTCCCGGAACCGAGGTCCCCTCTCGACACCCTCACTCATCGCCGTTGTTAAGAATTGTCAGACCTTGTGATGGGACAGAAACTTTCGTTCCTGGACCGCCATCTAATAATTAACTCATCAGTTAATTTGTTAAGTTTGATGTGTTTATAAGGAGAGGCTATGAAAAAGGCTCCAAGTGCAATTTTAGCGACGGTTCTTGCCCTGGGCACAGGAATGGCATTTGCCCGGCCAGCCGACCAGGCTTCGCAGACGGTGACTGCCAACGATAATAACCAGCGTCTCGAACAGCGGCTTTCCGGCGAGGTCCGGCACAAGCTCGCGATGATTCCCGAGTTCGGCATCTTTGACAATCTGACATACCAGGTTGACGGTGGCACAGTGACTCTGGGAGGCCAGGTACGCAACGCCTTCATCAAGAGCGAAGCTGAAAATTCGGTCAAGCACCTTGAAGGCATAGAGCGCGTAAACAATCGGATTGAAATACTTCCGGCATCATTCAATGACGACCGCATACGGCGCCAGGTGGCTTGGGCGGTTTTCCATAATGCACCGGAGTACGCGATCCAGCCGGTGCCTCCGATTCACATCATCGTGAAGAATGGTCATGTGGATTTGGTAGGCGTGGTCCGCAACCAAACGGACAAGAATCTGACGTTTATCCGCGCAAACGGCGTCCCGGGTGTGTTTTCAGTGGATAACAACCTGCAGGTAGAACATCCAGCGACCAAGGGATAAGTCGGTAACAACGTTCGGTAAAAGAGACGCAGCGGGCTGCGACGCAGCGGGCTGCGTCTCTTTTTATTGTCCGTGTTTATTGCAGCTACGCCGCTGGTATGTTTGTCAAGCGCTTAAATAGAGGAAAATTGCAGAGAGGTGTCGCTCATTCCCCCCGCTGTAGGCATAACTCATTTAAATACTGTGGCTTAGATCACCCACCTGCGACTTACGATTAGACTAGGTTAATACGCCGCCAGAGGGTATAATTGAATTTCCCGTTAAGTGTGATTCACCAGCGGTTAGCGAGCCGGTCCAGCCTTCAAAGCGACAACCCACCTCACAGCACCAGTCAATCTTCTAAGCAGGAATATCAAAACAACAAAGGAACAAACTACAAATGGAACAAGGAATTGTGAAGTGGTTTAACGACGCCAAAGGCTTTGGAT
>JBARMK010000436.1:0-9858 GCA_049802395.1 Candidatus Angelobacter sp. | reverse complement strand
GAATTTCAGTTTTTACGGACAGTATCTGAACGGGCAGAAAGAGCTGCAACCGCGCTGGAAACGGTGCGTCCAGATTACTGACAGCCTCTTAGGTGAAGCGCTGGGAATACCTTACGTAAAAGCCACCTTCGGGGCTGAGGGCAAGCAGCGCATGCTCAAGATGGTGAACGCTCTGGAAGATGCACTGGGCCAGGACATCCAGGATCTGGATTGGATGACGCCGGAAACCAAAAAACAGGCGTTGGTGAAGCTGCACGCCATTACCAACAAGATTGGCTACCCCGATGTGTGGCGCGATTACAGTTCGGTAAAGATTGTGCGCGGCGATTTTGTGGGCAACGCGCAACGGGCGCGGGCGTTTGAAGTCAAACGCAATCTCAACAAGATTGGCAAGCCTCTGGACAAAAAAGAATGGGGCATGACGCCGCCCACCGTGAATGCGTATTACAGCCCGCCCAACAACGACATTAACTTCCCCGCGGGAATCCTGCAGCCGCCATTCTTCGATAAGGATGAAGACGATGCAGTGAATTTCGGCGGCATCGGCGTGGTCATTGGCCATGAACTCACGCACGGTTTTGATGACCAGGGCAGCAAGTTCGACGCTCAGGGTAATCTCACAAACTGGTGGACTCAGGCCGATCGTGACGAATTCGAAAAACGTACCGGTTGCGTTGCCGACGAGTACAGCTCGTTTGTTGCTGTGGGCGATCTCCATCTCAATGGGAGGTTGACGTTGGGTGAGAATACGGCCGATAACGGCGGCCTGCGCATCTCAATCATGGCGCTGCGTAAAGCCATGGCCAAGGACGCCAAGACTGCGCAGACCAAGGACGGATTTACACCGGAGCAGCGTTTCTTTCTGGGGTTTGCCCAGGTCTGGTGCCAGAACTCCACGCCAGAAAGCTCGCGCTTGTTGGCCAAGACCGATCCGCATTCGCCGGGCCAGTACCGCGTGAACGGCACACTGCAAAACAGCGCGGATTTTGCCAAGGCATTTGGATGCAAGACAGGACAGAAGATGGTCAGTTCCAACGCCTGCCACGTCTGGTAGGCCCGCCAATAAGTGAATAGAGAAAAACAAATGCCGCATCTTTCCGGATGCGGCATTTTTACGCTTAGGAACCTGCGCTGATATTTATTGCAGTCCGCGATGTAACTCAGGCGTTACATGGCCCGCAGTGCGGCAGCCACGGGGCGACGCGCCGCCCGCAGAGCAGGAAAAAACCCACCCAGGAGGCCCATCAATAAAGCAAAGAGGATTCCCAGCCCCAGCAGGAACGGCGTGATGCGAAAGGCGAACGCTAAATGGGAGAAGGTCTGCCAGTTCATTGCGCCCGTAGTGAGCCCGTTTAAAGGCAACACGGCCACGGCACCAAGCAGCCCTCCTGCAAGCGAAATGAGCAAAGCTTCGACCATGAATGAGAAAACCACACTACCGGCGCCAAAGCCCAGCGCGCGCAGGGTAGCTATTTCCCGCGAACGTTCAGCTACGGCGGAGTACATTGTGTTCAAGGCGCCGAACACTGCGCCGATACCCATAACAAACGCGACAATCCCTCCCAGGACAACGATGAGGGTGGTCAGCGTTCTGGATTGTTTAGCGTAGTACTCAATTTCCGGGCTCACATCGACCGTGAGGCGCGGGTCGGAAGTGACCGCATCTTTAAATTGCTGGAGCGAACCAGGGGAATCGAGATGCACTGTGAGCGACTGGTATATGTTTTCCGGCCGATGATAAATCTGGTTCAAAACCCGAGCATCGCACCACACTTCGGAGTCGAAAGCGGAGCCGCCGGCGTCAAACACGCCAACCACGCGCCAGCTTCCGCCGCCGAACTTTACGGAATCGCCCATACTCAGGCCGGCGTAAGTCTTGTCCACATTGCGGCCCACTACCAATTCCGCGAGGCCGGGCTGAAAGAGCCTTCCTTCAATCATTTTAATCTTGGAGCGGACATCCAGCGCTCGGGGTGAAACGCCGCGAACCTGAACGTTGGCATCAGTACCTGTGGATCGCAAAGGAAACGGAGCGATCACGACGACTTCAGGGGTTACTAAGGGGCCAACGCTGGAACGAGCCACGCCGGGAAAGTCTTCCATAATCTTTACCTGATCGAGAGAAATGCTGCTGTCCATTTCCGATGTTGAACCCGCCCGGCGAACCATAGCGTTGTCTTTGGATCCCGAGGAAACCAGCGTGGCTTTGAAACCGAAGGCCAGGGAGAGCATGGCAATGAATACGCCAACGGTCCCGGCGATACCGAGCACGGCAACCACAGCAGATGTCCAGCGCTCTTTTACGCTGCGCAGGTTGTAAACAACAGGAATAGCCATATCAAACCCTCCGCAATGCGTCTACCACGCGCAGTCGCATAGCGCCGACGGCCGGAATTACGCCGCTGACAGCGCCTACTGCCAATGTCAACGCCAGTCCTGCGACGACCGCCTTGCCCGGCAGAATGAAAAAGGGCAAAAGGCCTCGCGTAGGATCGCCGCCAAGAGTAAACGCTTTGGCCAGTGCCAGTCCCAAAGCGCCGCCTACCAACGCGATCACCAACGATTCGAAAAGCACAAAGAGCAGAACAAAGCGGTCTGAATACCCCACTGCCTTTAGGACCGCGAGTTCGCCGGTCCGCTCCCGAACGGCAATAGCCATAGTGTTCCCCGTGACCAGCAGCAGGGTAAAAAACACGACGCCGCCGATGGCCATGATCAGGAACTGAATATTGCCAAACTGCTTGACCCAGCCGGCAGCAAAGGCCTTTTCAGTGTCTGTATGGGTCTCAAACGCTGAGTTGGCGAACTCCGTATCGATTGCCTTGGAGACGGGCAAGGAATCATCTGGGTGTTCTACCTTGACCGTGTACCAGCCCACGTGCCCTTTGTACTGGGCCGGCACCTGTTCCTCGTAACGCTTCCACTGAAACCAGAACTGCGTCTCATCATCCGCCTGCCGCGTACCGTGATAGATACCGTCAAGGTTGAACTCCCACACGCCGCCGAGAAAAGTCCCTTTAATGGGAATACGATCGCCGATTTTCCAGCCAAAACGCTTGGCTGTGGCCGCCCCGGCAACGGCCCCCTGCCTGTCCTTCACAAAGTTCTGCCACTGATCTTCCGGAATATCGAACTCCGGATAGACGCGGCGCCAGTTATCGACGTCCATCGCGAACTGGGGAAAGAAATTCCGCTCGTCCTGATAGACGCCGCCGAACCAGTTGGCGTAGGTGATCTCTTTGACGCCGGGAATGCGTCTGATCTTGTCCGCATAAGCGAGCGGAAGAGGCTGAATGATGGATGTACGGTTGATTACCACCAGGCGATCGGCGCCGGCAATGTCCACGCCTCCACTGAACGCGTTACGCACCACAGCGAGCACGCCGAACAAAAACAACGCAACAGCAAACGATCCAATCGTCAGCACAAAGCGGATCATTTTACGAAAAAGATTAGCGCGCAGCAGCCCGAAGAATTTCATCGCGAACCTCCACTGGAAACCGTTTGCAGGCGGCCGGCTTCCACCAGCACGCCTTTCTCCAGATGAAGAGTAACGTCAGCACGTTCAGCCACAACCGGATCGTGCGTAACCATCAGCACGGTCTTCTTGTACTCCTTCACAAGACGCAAAATGAGTTCCATAATCTCATCCGCGCTCTTGCGGTCGAGATCGCCGGTGGGCTCGTCGCAGAGCAAGAAAGTCGGATCGGAAACGATAGCGCGAGCGATGGTCACGCGCTGCTCCTGCCCGCCAGAAAGCTGGCGAGGGAAGTGATGGATGCGATCACTCAGCCCCACAACTCCTAATGCGGTTTCCACGTGCTGGCGACGCTGCGCCTTGGAGAGATTAGTCAGCAGCAGCGGCAGTTCGACGTTCTGGAAAGCGGTAAGTACGGGGATAAGGTTGTACATCTGAAAAACGAAGCCCACGTGACGCGCCCGCCATTCAGTCAGCCTGCTGCGCGACATGTGAGTAATCTCGTCACCGGCCACGGTGATGCTGCCGGCAGAGGGCACATCGAGCCCACCAAGCAGGTTCAACAGCGTCGTCTTGCCCGAGCCGCTGGGGCCCATGAAAGCCACAAATTCGCCCTGCGCAACGTCAAGGTTCAGCGCCTGCAAGACATGAATCTGCTCGCCGCCGCGTGAATAGGTTTTGCCCAGGCCACGGGCCTGGATCAGACTGTTCAGGCCACCGACTCCGTCCACACGTACCATGATCCCTCCTACTGCTTCACATCCACTGCTTGTCCTTCGTGCAAGTTATCCGCGCCACGGACTACGAGCATGTCGCCGGGAGAAATGCCGGCAATAATCTCTACGTCCTGACCGCGCTCCGTTCCCAGACTCACAGCCCTGCGCTCCAACTTCTGGTCGCGAACCAGATACACAATCTGTTTGCCGCCGTCGTTACGCACGGCGGATTTGGGCACGATAGCCTTTGCCTCACTCGCATTGCTCTTACCGGGCGGCGGCGCAGGGCTCAGAAATGCGACCTTCACGCCCATATCGGGCAGGATGGTTTCGTCAAGCTTGTCAAAGGCGATGCGCACTTTGACAGTCGCTTTTTGCCGGTCCGCCGTGGGGATCACCGTACGAACCCTGGCGGGAAGCTCACGATCGGGATAAGCATCCAGCGTGGCGCTCACCGGTTGATTCGGCTTTACGCGGGCGATATACGACTCGTTGACATCGACCTCAATCTCCAGCGACTTCATGTCCACCAGCGTAGCGATGCCGGTGCGGGTGAATCCGCCGCCGGCAGAAATAGGCGAGACGATTTCCCCACGTTGCGCGTCCTTGGAGACCACGATTCCGTCAAACGGCGCGCGCACCGTGCAATTGTCCACATCCTGCTGCGACACCGCTATTTTGGCAGTTGAGGCGCGCACTTGTTCCCGGGTCAACGCGATCTTGGAATGAAGGCTATCGGCCGTCGTTTTGGCTGTGTCGAGCGCCTGAGGGCTGATAACACCAGCGCTACGCAAGCCTTGCGCGCGCTGCCACTCGCGGTCGGCATTGGCGGACTGCACTTCGAGATCGGCGAGGGCGGCGGCGGTAGCGTCGCGATCCGTTCTGGCGGAAGCCAACGCTGCCTCTGGCTGTCCGCAATCGAGCGTTGCCAGCACCTGCCCTGCTTTTACGCGGAGGCCTTCCTCAGCGTATACCTGCTGCACCAAGCCGGTGACTTTAGCCGCTACCGTGGCGCGGCGACGTGGGGTTACATAGCCGCTGGCATTGAGAAGGGCCTCTGCTTTCGCGCCAGATACCGGGCGTGCGGCAGCCACTTCAACGAGGGGCTTCTGTGATCGGAAAGCAAGCAGGAGGCTACCCAGCAGCATCAGCACACCCAGCGCGGCAGCAAAAAGTCCAAGACGCTTACCGATTTTGCCGCCCCGTCGAGAGCGGTCATCGATGCGCAAGGAACCGAGGTCGTGCCGGGGAGGCATGGTAGTGCCCATAAGAACTTTATGATCCCTTAGCTATGATTTGTCGCGCTGTCATCAGCGAAACATCGAGCCCAGGCGGAAAATTCGGGTCATCAAGCCTGTTCGAGCGCTTATGCAATCCGCGGGAAGTTCTTATATACGCAAGCAGGCAAAAACCGCCAACAATCTTTTTGTTTAATGATAGCGCATTGCAGGCAAGGATGTTTATCGGTTCTTGCCTTTGTTGAACTCGCGCAGAAGCGCGCGCCGATTCTTTCTCAGGTCGCGACCATCACGTTCTGCGGGATAGCTCTCGCCGTCGTTCTTAAGTCCATTCCAGAGAATGAGATTGAAGCTTGAGGAATCCAGTTTGTCTTCAGAGGAAAAGTCAAAGCCCTGGGTGTGGTCGGCCCAATAAGCCGCATCGTGGTTGGGGACCTGGGGCACCATCAAGCCGCCTGATTTGTCTGGAGTTACCAGAGGCAGGGGCAGTTGCGTACTGCGCAAGACTGCCGGAACGCGAACGTTGAAAGTCCACGATTCCTGCCTGGTGGAAAAAACCTCTGCCATGGGCGGTTGCACTGCGTCATTAAGGCCCAGCGGCTTGATTCCCAGAACTTCCTCAATGGTGCGCAGCATGGAGACGGTAGTGAAATGCATTGATACGACTGCGCCTTGCTTCACATAGGGTCCGGCTATGAAGGCAATACTGCGATGGGCATCCACATGGTCAGCGCCGTTCTGGGCATCGTCTTCGATGACAAAAACCAGAGTGTTGCTGGCGTACTTGCTGTGCGCAATCTTGTCCACCACCAGGCCCAGGGCATAATCGTTGTCGGCCATCATGGTTTCCACCGTGTTCACGCCATCCGTGGCCTGGTCGAAATTCCCGAAATGATCGTGGGGAAGACGGAGCAGCTCCAGGTTGGGCAGATTGTCATGTTTTACAAATTCGTCAAATTCACGCTCCCATTCCTTGAAGCGCCAGTAGTCGGCAAAACGCATATCAAAGCTGCGGAAGTAGGGGTCGGTAATATCCTGAAGCCGAGGATTGGCAGGGAAGGCAACGCGAACGCCAGTCGTCGCCGGATCATGCAGGAGCGGAACTGCAGGCCCTTCCTCCGTCGTGGCTGAGTAATGCGCCAGATTGGCGAAGAATCCGTAATTACGGACGGTGAGCTTTGCCCGCAAAGCTGAATCCCAGAGGTAGCCCGCTCCGGTTTCGTCGTCCGGCCCATCCGGCGCTGCCACATCAGCCGTTCCGGGTAGTTGCTCGTCAGCATCTGCCAGCTTGTCGCGGACGCGGTCCTCTGCCCTTGAAGCGCCGACGTTAATGCCACGGTTGATGCCTTCAACGTCATAGCCTATGCCCCGATGGGCGTAGTTCATGGGGATTGTGCGCTCCACGAAATCAGTGGCTCGAGCAGCCGTGCTCCAGTTCCAGCCGTTACCACTGACCTCTCCGCTGTCATAGAAGTTGTCCAGGACAACGAAGTGCCGCGCCAGTTCATGGTGATTAGGGGTAAGCTCTTCCGGAAAAAGATTGAGCCTGGGGTCGCCATCGCCTTTTTCTAAGTCGCCGAGGATCTGATCGTACGTCCGGTTCTCTTTGACGATGTAAATGACGTGCCGAATCTTGCCGCGCAGGAAGGCAAAAAGTTTCTGGCTTTCCGGCCCCTGCGAAGGTGTTGAAAAATGGTTGTTTCTCGCTACCTGCATGGTAAGGTCCTTCAACTCCAACGGTTGCGGATGCGGAACCACCTGGAGAGAACCTTTTTCAAGTTGCCAGACATATTGCTGTGCCAGAGCGCAGGGGCGATCTCCCGATGTTGCAAAGTTGTTGCGGCACGCGCCCGGATTCGGGCCGGCAGGGGACTTAGCGTTGACGATGTAGAGAAAACGCATGTCACGGCTTACGCTTACAGAGTTCGGATACCATGCAGTGGGAATCAGACCAATCACTCGGCCCTCATCCAGTTCTCGATCGAGTTGGATTACCGCCACGGAATTCGTTCCGCCGTTACTGACGTACAGCGTGCGCTCATCTGAGGAAAGCGCCAAACCGGTGGGATTGGCGCCCTTGAACCCGGTCCGGCCCGGCAACATGCCAAGTGGGGCGGCCGTTTTGATCTCGGCTAGAACCCGATCTTTCGCAGTGTCAACGATCACAACAGAGTCGCTGTTATCAGCAACTGCGAAGAGAGCGGTCTGGGCGGAATTCAGAATCATTTTGCCCGGCTGCCCGTGCGTCTTGATCCTGCCACTGACGACAGGAGCCCCGCGCAAGTCAATCACTACGATTTCACGATCACGCAAGCTGGAGACAAAAGCTTTGTCATTACCTTTAAAGACAACATCGTAAGGATACTCGCCGCCAGCTTCGCCTTTTCGGTTCGGGTCGCTCCTGCCTGGACGCAGGTCCAGCTCACTAATGACTTTCTTTAATGACACATCGACGAGCGAGACCGAATCATTCATATGGTTGGCGACCAGCAGCCGAGAGCCATCTTTGCTCACCGCCAGCCCGGCAGCAACAGGACTTGTTCTAAAATCTTTAGCACCCTCCTCATCGTTGATGCCAAGCCCATGCTTGTGACCTAGCGGGATGGCAGGAAGCGATTCCGACCATCGGCCCACGTTCTGCATGAAAACGTGAACGTTATCATCCATGCCTCCGGAGACAAAAAACCGCTCACCGTCTGGCCCCCATCCAATTCCCATGTAGGTATTGGGGACCTGCAGGACTTGTCTTTTGACGGGCGGATTCTGGCTAACGTCATAAACGAAAACGTATTCGTTGGACAGCTCCGGAATCGATTTCGCCTTGATGTCAGAGACGCGGTTGTAGCCACTGGTGAGAACCAGAAGAGTATGTCCATCGGGGCTCAGAGCGGTGGAAATTGGATGGTCGGCCAGATATTCAGGCATATCGCGCAAATCGGGATTGAGTGGCAGCAAGGTTGAGCCGCGGGCCGCCAGCGGGGTTATATCCATGCCGGTGGGCAGACTCTGTGCTGAATGAGTGTGTCGCGCCGGTTGGGCATGCGTTGCCGCCGGATCAACAAGGAATGTGAATGCCAGCGCGACAGCAGGTAATCCAATTCGAAGAGCGCCGGCCAAAGAGACGAGTTTTATGTTGTTCAAAATTACATTCCTTGCGGGTGCTTCTCAAGGTCCTGCTTGAGTTTGGCAGTGGGAATTTTCCCCAAAGTGTCATTGAGCAACGCAGCCAGCCGCAGCCCGGCGAGAGCCAGCTTCTGGTTCACCAGGTTGATGTGAGACTGGTAGTACCGCTCATCCACAGAAGCCGGCTTCTGCTCGATGATTTGCCGCGCCTGCAAATGTGATTCGTTGGCCCAATCCTCTGGCGTGCCTGTCGCTTGTTTCCCTAAATGTTCTTTGTCAATCAGGCCATTCAGGCGCTGAACGTACTCTTCTTCAGAATAGCCGGCATGCTCGAGCAGCAAAGTGTCCCAGGTCCAATGCAGATTGCAATCGTAGTCGCCGCATTTGGGGGAACCAAAAACGGATAGCTTAATGTCGTTGCCGCCGCGGGCGTCCTCAATAGCATGCAGCGGCTGGTGCAGATCGCCGACGAAATGAACGAGCCATTTGAGAGCCTCAAGGCGTTGATTGCGTGAGGCGTTTTCGTCAGTCAGCACTTTTTGAAATATCTCAATGCGGTCGACCACGCAATTATGGTGGTCTGTCTGTGCGTCTTTGTGATTGTCCTGCGGACGGAAGCAGTCACGCTCATCGGAAAAGGACGGCGCGTCTTTGGGGATATCGACAAAGTGCCAACCATAGCTCTCATCGCGCTCTTTTCTGACCGTGTCTGCCCAACTGGCGACGGAAGCAAGGCTGTCATTGCCGAGCAGCAGTTGCAGATTCGCCGTGGTGACCGGCGTCAGGCGCGCGGTGGCAATGTCGGCCACAATGGCGTGGCCCTTTGGCCCCCACGCCCCGAGTTCGGCAGAGACGAAACTTAGCAGAACGACGATGGCAACAAGTTTTTTCACAATACCTTCTGGATCGCAATGAGGCGATGTTCGTCTATTCCGGCGCCTTGGACTGGACGAAAATAATTTTTCCCGTTGATTGTAGTAGCCAGAGCAGGCTGGTGCAATCGGCAGATAAATCAAAGAAGCATTTTTCGCTAGAAATTAACGTTCCAGCAGTTGTAGTGAAGAGTTGCCAAGAAAAAGCGCGGCAGCTTCGGCTGCCGCGCGAGTTTGCGGGAGACATCAAAAGCTAGAAGTGAACGCGGACTCCCAACTGAATCTGCCGAGGAGAGTATGCAAAGTTGCTGTTGGTGTTGGTCACAGTCCCGAACAGCGCGTTCGGAGTGATGCACGAGGTAGTAATCGAAAGCCCGGCAGCACAAGGTGAAACCACGTTGCTCTTGACCGTGGGATTCGAAATACTATAG
>JBARMK010000435.1:0-11146 GCA_049802395.1 Candidatus Angelobacter sp. | reverse complement strand
GTTTGCGCAGATCGCCCATGGCGATTTCCGCCCGCAGGTCGGCGATGTTGTCTGTTCGGCTCGTCGGCCGCACCAGCAGCCGCAGCTCCGCGCCCTGCGCCACCAGCGCTCGCGCCACATGGCTGCCTACAAATCCCGTCGCTCCTGTGATGAAAGCTTTCATTCTCTCTTAATCCCGGCCGACGAATACTTCTTGATCCAAGCAGCTAGATCTTCTTCATTCAGGTCGCCAGACGCCACCCTGAACATTGTTTGCGTGGCATTGACTCTGTCTGCATCCAGCGAATATCCGTTCCTTAACAGAAACAAACCTATCGATAGGAATGCGGCTCTTTTGTTTCCATCGACAAATGGATGGTTTCTGGCTATGCCAAAACCGTACGCGGCAGCCAGCCGCTCCACCTCCGTCACACCTTCGTACAAATAAAGGTTCTGAGCCCGAGCTAGCGCTGATTCCAACAACCCTGCATCTCGCAATCCCTCGCCCCCGCCGTGCTGCGCGAGACTTTCCGCATGCAGTAGTACAATGGAAAGCTCATTCAACCATCTCGGCTCACTCACTTAGCCAGTGCCTTGAAAGTCTCACGGTATTTGCGCATGAATTCTCTTCCGAGCCTGAGTTCTTCCTCGACCTCAGGATCGTACGGCGTGATGAGATAGCCGCTCGGTGTTTCAATGGCGAACAGAGCGTCACCGCGCTCAACCTTCAGGCGTTTCAACATTTCCTTTGGGATGACTAAGCCCGTAGAAGTACCCACTTGGGTAAGTTTCAGAACAGCCACGATTCCTCCATACTTATTTAGATAAGTATGTTGTTAACATTGTTTGCTGTCAATTAGATAAGTTCTGTCGATTCAGAACGATATCTTACTCCAGCGCTTCCGCCTGGATCCCGATGTTCTTCTCTCCGGCAGCTTTCTTCTCCCAGTATTTGCGCACCCAGGCTTCAAAGCTCTTTCCTGCGGCGGTATCGCGGCCCGAGAACGCCAGTGCGGCGATATCAGAATAAGAAATGGCAATTTTCTGGTCCGCGTCTTTAGGGAAGAGCCGCACGGCGGAATCCGCCAGCGACTCGCCCGTCCGCCGGTCGAAGATGTAGCCCTCTATCTTGCTGCCATCCTTGCGCGTAATGGTCACGTCGCCGCGATAATCAAAGGCTTTCTCCAGCGCCTGCCGGACCTCTTCATCGCTGGCCAGCTCGGGCACCCAGCCTTCGAGTTTTTCATGCGCAAACCCCGGCGCAACTTCAAGCGCATCCGGATCTTTGATCGTCTTGGCATCTGCCGGGCCGGTCATGCGTTGGTCTCCTCTAACTCGCTGGATTCCTGTATCTGCACCAGCGGATTGTAGCTGTGCACCGGCCGCACCGATTCATTGAGCAGCTTCAGCGCGTGCTCGTCTTTATGGCTGGTAAAAATCGTCGCCCGCGCCGTGGCCAGCAGTCCCCGCAGCGAGCTAAAAGTGTCATTCACAGCCGTGGCTTCGTAGCCGCTGTGCACCATGCAGTTCGCGCACTTGGGATTGCCTGACTCCGTCCCGTACTCCTGCCACGCCGTGCTCTCCATCAATTCCTTGAAGGTATCGGCGTAGCCGTCCTGCAACAGATAGCACGGTTTCTGCCAGCCAAAGATGTTGTACGTTGGCATGCCCCAAGGGGTGCAGGCGTAATGCCGCTCACCCATCAAGTACTCCAGAAACAGCGGCGACTGATTGAACTGCCACGTCTTCTTCCGGTTCGCCAAAATTGCCCGAAACAGCCGCTTCGTCCGCGCCTTGCCGAGAAAGTGCTTCTGGTCCGGCGCTTTGTCATACGAATATCCAGGCGAAAGCATCATGCCCTCAACGCCTAGCTCCATCATCTGGTCAAAGTGTTCGCGCACGCTATTGGGATCGGCGCCGTCAAACAGCGTGGTGTTGGTGGTTACCCGGAAGCCTCGCCTCAGCGCTTCCTTCATGCCCTCAATCGCCATATCGTATCCGCCTTCGCGGCAGACGGAAAAATCGTGGTGCTCGCGCTCGCCATCCACGTGCACGGAGAACGTCAGGTACTTGCTCGGCTTGAACAGATCGAGTTTTTCTTTGAGCAGCAGCGCGTTGGTGCAAAGGTAGATGTATTTCTGCCGCGCCACCAGTCCTTCCACAATCTTGCCAATCTGCGAATGCATCAGCGGTTCGCCGCCGGGGATCGACACCATGGGCGCGCCGCATTCGTCCACCGCGCGGAAGCACTGCTCCGGCGTCAGCTCCTTCTTTAAGATGTGCGCCGGATACTGGATCTTGCCGCAGCCTGCGCACGCCAGATTGCAGCGAAACAGCGGCTCCAGCATCAGCACCAGCGGATAACGCTTGCGTCCGGCGAGCTTCTGCTTGATTACGTAGCTCGCGACCGTCCACATCTGTGAAATTGGTACTGGCAAATAAGGTCTCCTGAACTCAAACTTGTGGACCGCAGGCGCTCTCGCCTGCGAATTTTGTTTCTATGGCACAGGCACTCCTGCCTGTGCTCCCTACCCTCTCGCGTATCCCACGCTTCCCTCTTCATACAGCGCTGAAAATTCCCGTGAATACGTTGACAGCGCGATCAGCGGGAAATAATCCCGATACAAGTGATATGCCAGGTAAAACACGCGGGGGAAGCCTGTGCCCGTGTACGCGTCTTCGTCCCAGTGCCCGTCAGCACGCTGCGTTTCCAGCAGGTATAAAATGCCGCGCTGCACTGACTCGCTGCGTGTATCGCCCGCCGCCAGCAATCCCGTGACGGCCCAGGCCGTCTGTGAAGGGGTACTCGGCCCAATGCCGCGCGTGGTCGGATCGTCGTATGATCCGCAGGTTTCACCCCAGCCGCCGTCAGAGTTCTGCACCATGCGCAGCCACTCCGCGCCCTGTTGCACGTACGGCTCATGATGGTCCACGCCTACCGCTTGCAGGCCGCGCAACACCAGCATGGTTCCGTAAATGTAATTCACGCCCCAGCGGCCAAACCAAGATCCGTCCGGCTCCTGCTCGTGCAAAATAAATTTGATCGCCTTCTTGACGCGCTTGTCGTCCTGGTTCACGCCGTACGTAGCCAGCATCTCCAGCACGCGCCCGGTAATATCCACGGTCGGCGGATCAAGCATGGCGTTGTGGTCGGCAAACGGAATGTGTTGGAAGACCATCCGCGTGTTGTCTTTATCAAATGACGCCCATCCGCCGTTTTTGCACTGCATGGCAAAGATCCAGTCGATCGCGCGTTGGCAAATGTAGTACTGGTAGCGTTCCCGCGGGTTCTCTACTTTATCCAGGCCTAGCAGTACCATGGCCGAATCGTCCACGTCCGGATAGAACTCGTTATTGAACTCAAAATACCAGCCGCCCGGCTGGACGTTCCGTACCTTCACCGCCCAGTCGCCTTTGTTGCGGACCTCTTTGCTTAAGATCCAGTCCGCCGCCTTCAACAGCCGCGGATCGTCCTTGGCCACGCCGCTCTCGCCCAGCGCAAACATTGCATAAGCTGTATCCCACACCGGAGACATGCATGGCTGCATGCGGAACGACGGTTCGGAATGGTCGGCAATACCTGGCTCTTCGATGCCCAGCTTCTCAAACTCATCCAGAGCGCGAATCACCTGCGGATCGTCTGTCGAGTAGCCAAGGCAGCGCAGCGCAACAATCGAATTCAAAATTCCCGGATAGATAGCCCCCAGCCCGTCGGACTTTTCAAAACGTTCCAGCATCCAGCGTTCGGCTTTCTTGAGCGCCAAGTAGCGCAGCGGACGAATGTGAAAGCGTTCGCAGAAATGCACCACCCGGTTCAGCACCAGGAAGAAGTTTCTCCATGAGATTTTTTTCGCTGCCCACTTTAAGTGGAGATTGCTGCCGTGCCGCCCCCCGACAAACAACTCATCCACGCCCATCTCGTCCGGAATTTTCTTGAGCGGCTTTTTGGCGTAGGCAATGGAAAGCGGCACCAGGATCGCGCGCGACCACGACGAAATCTCGTACAGGTTGAACCAGAACCAGTTGGGGAAAAGCACGATCTCCGGCGGAACAGCCGGCACCGCCTCCCAGTCATACTGGCCGAGGAAACACAGATAAATCTTGGTGAAGGTATTGCATTCGGTAACGCCGCCCATCTCCAGGATCTTCCTGCGTGCGCGCGCCAGTATAGGATCGTCCGCTTTGTAACCCATCAGCTTCAGGGCAAAGTAGGCTTTTACTGAAGCGCTGATGTTGGAAGGTCCGCCGGCAAAGATGGGCCAGCCGCCGTCATCGTTTTGATGGCGCAGGATCTCCGGCACCGCGCGCTCCATGCGGCTATGGTCGCCGGTCCCCAGCAACGTGTGAATTGCGATGTAGTCCGACTCAAGCGTAGTGTCGGCTTCAAGCTCGCCGCACCAGTAACCATCCGGTTGC
Organism: Candidatus Angelobacter sp.; assembly: GCA_049802395.1. Classification (GTDB taxonomy): domain Bacteria; phylum Acidobacteriota; class Terriglobia; order Terriglobales; family Acidobacteriaceae; genus Angelobacter. The sequence continues at coordinate 6,751 of JBARMK010000435.1, read as the reverse complement.
TGCTGCGCGAACAGGTAGGCACGCGCCTTCTCAATGCCAATGGCCACGCGCCCCAGCATGTCGTCAATCTTCCCGAAGAGCATTTGCGCCGGTTGCGCGCCAAGCTTCTTGCTCATGGCTTACTCCGCGGCAGCGGGTGCTGCTGCAATGGCCTCCACAATTTCCGGTGGCAACCCAAACCGGACATTTTCCGGCATGACCTCCACTTCACGGATCGTATTGAAGCCTTTACCTCTCAAAAACGCCACCACCTGCTCTACCAGCACCTCAGGCGCGGACGCGCCGGCTGTTAACGCCACGGTCTTCACACCAGCAAGCCACTCGGCCTTGATGTCGTCAGCGGTATCAATCAGGTAGGAGGGCGTGCCCAGGTTGGTGGAGACCTCCACCAGCCGGTTTGAATTTGAGCTGTTTTCAGATCCGACCACCAGCAGCAGGTCGGCCTGGTGCGCCACGTCCTTCACCGCTGTCTGGCGGTTCTGCGTGGCATAGCAGATGTCCTGCGCGTGCGGCCCTTCAATCAGCGGGAACTTCTTTCGCAGCGCGGCAATCACGTCCTGGGTTTCGTCCAGGCTGAGCGTTGTCTGGGTGATGTAGGCAATCCGCGTAGGATCGGGGACTTCCAGGCTCGCCACCTCATCCGCGCTGCCTACCACCTGGGTTACATCCGGAGCTTCGCCCAGCGTTCCGATCACCTCATCATGATCGTGGTGGCCGATAAGAATAATGCTATAGCCGCCTTTGGCGTATTTCACCGCCTCCACGTGCACCTTGGTCACCAGCGGGCAGGTTGCGTCAATCACGCGCAGGTTGCGCAGCTTGCTTGCCTCGCGCACACTGGGCGAGACGCCGTGAGCGCTATAGATAAGACGCTGGCCGTCCGGCACTTCAAAAACTTCATCCACAAAGATAGCGCCCTTAGCTTTCAAATCCTCCACTACGTAGCGGTTATGGACAATCTCTTTGCGCACGTAGATCGGCGGCCCAAAAGCATCCAGCGCAATGCGCACGATATCAATGGCTCGGACGACTCCGGCACAAAAACCCCGGGGTTTCAGCAGCAGCAAAGTCTTAGCTTCTTGGCTCATTGTGATCTGTTGATTATACCCTTTTAGACACTTTTCCCTTCTTCTAAGTTATCCCATAAAATCGCCTTAGGACGAGGGCAACCCATTGAAATATAGGTATTTAGCATCGATCAGGGAGTATCAGGGGGTGAACGGAGGGCCTTTAGATCCCAGCTCGAACCTCCCGCTCGATTTGGGCCAGAGTCTCGTCTTCAATTATTTCCAAATCGTAGGCCGTTTGGAGATTGAGCCAGAAACGCGGAGTTGTCTTAAAGTACCGCCCAAGCCGAATGGCTGTATCCGCTGTAATTGCACGGCGCTCGTGAATAATTTCGGCAATACGGGTGGCGGGAACGTGGAGGGCCATTGCCAAACGGTGCGCCGTAAGCCGAGCTGGTTTCATGAAATCTTCGCGCAGTATCTCGCCAGGATGAATCGGCGGCAGCTTGGACGATACTCGCTTCGTCATCATTGGAATCCTCCGTATTTCGGCGCCCATTTCTTCACGGCCAACGCAATCGGCAGCCCCACAAGGAAAAGATGGCCAATGGGCCCGGTAATGATTGAGGCCTTGTCGAACCTCGGCCCATGATGCAACGCCGAAAGCGGAATGACTACGCAGTTCATCACCAGCCACACCAGTTCGCCATAGAGAAGGCCGGCGATGACCGGGCTCTCGGTCATAAAGGCAATCTTTCTACTCGCAACGTAATAAATGGCTGCCCAGATGAACGCAATCAGGAAGTGCAAAGAAAGCCCCAGCACTGCCGTAGAAGTTCCGCCCTGAAATGATTTCGGTCCTAGCAATCCGGCCGCAACCGATTGGAATATCCGCATCGGCGGCAAGTGATTTTGAATGCCGTACGCGACACAGGCTTGCGTAATATCAAAGACGCCGCAAGCCAGTCCACCCCAGAAGATGGCGAGGAAGGCGTTGTCTGATGTACCAGGCGTTGAATTCATCACTCTCCCTCAGTTTTCGAATCGATTGCTGCTGAATAAAAGACGTGTACAGCGCAAATTCGTTGTTGACCGATTCCCTGAGGCTCGGTCTTTGAATCTTCAACGTTTTGCTTGCGGATCAACTGGCTTTATGAAGAAATATCGCGATGCCGAAAAGGAACAGCACAATCATGGCGAAGAACAACCGCCCCAACCATTGAGGGCGCATGATCGGCCCTCTTCCTCCGCGGCCCCAGCGGAACTCTCCCTCGCTGCCAAACGCAACCACCAGACCAACTATGCCCCAAAGGCCTACCCATACTCGCAATGCTATGACGAACGCGTTTTCCATCCACCTGTAACCTCGGGCTTTCAAATGACCACCACCCGCTTTTTTCTCAGTGTCTCCGTCGTAGGTTTTTTCTTTCTATCTGCGATGATCTGCGAAAATCAGCGGCGAATAGTCTCACCCGTTCGCCTTCAGCAACTGCTCCGCGTGCTGCCTTGACGTCTCCGTCAACTTCGCCCCGCTCAGCATCCGCGCAATCTCTTCTGTGCGCTCTTCCTGGCTCAACGCCCGAACCAGCGTCCGCGTCCGTCCTGCCGCCTCGCGCTTCTCAATTAAATAATGATGGTCGGCAAACGACGCTATCTGCGGCAGGTGCGTAATGCACAACACCTGGTTGGCCCGCGCCAGCGATTTCAGCTTCTTCCCCACCGCCTCTGCCGCACGCCCGCCAATGCCGGTATCGATTTCATCGAAGACCAGCGTGCGTTGTGCTCCGCTCTTGCTCGTCTTCCCCGTCTCAATCGTCGCTTTGAGCGCCAGCATTACCCGCGAAAGCTCTCCGCCGGAAGCAATCTGCTCCACCGGCTTCAGCGGCTCGCCCGGGTTGGGGGAAATAAGGTACGTCACACCGTCGAACCCTGCCGCCGTCCAGTTCGCGGGCTCGTCTGAACCCGAGACCTCGATTCTGAATTGCGCCTTCATCGCCAGCTGGTTGATCTCCGCTTCCACCAGCTTCTGCAGCTCCCGCGCTGCGCCGTAGCGCCGCTTAGAAACCGCCTGCGCCGACGAAAGATAAGCACCGGCGGCGGCAGTAAGCTCTTTCTTCAGCTCCCTCACCACGTCTTCGCGATTTTCCAGCTCGCTCAGCTTGCGCGAGACTTCATCGCCATAGGCAACCACCTGGTCCACGGTGCTCCCGTACTTGCGCTTCAGCCGATCCAGAAGAGCCAGCCGGTCTTCCACCTCAGCCAGCCGCTCGGGCGAGGCATCAATCCCATCGGCATAGTCGCGTGCCGTGGCGCTCACGTCTTCAATCGCCGCCTTGGCCGATTCCAGCGCCGCCAGCGTCTCCAGAAACTTGGCATCAAACCGCGCCAGCTCTTCCAGTTGCTTCCTCGCCGCAGAGATGTTCGTCAGCGCCGACGCATCATCCTCATACAGCGCCTGGTACGCTGCTGTCGCCGCTCCAAAAAGCTTTTCTGAGTTGGCTAGGACGCGCTTCTCCGTCTCCAGCTTCTGGTCCTCTCCCGGATGGAGCCGCGCGGCTTCGATCTCTTTTTTCTGGAAGCTCCACAGGTCGGCCATGCGCAGGCGGTCCTGCTCGTCGCGATCCAGTTGCGCCAGCCGCTCCCGCACCGTTGTCCATGCCGCGTGTTTTTCCGTTAGATCGTTCAGGTCGTGGCCGGCGTATGTATCAAGCAGGCCCAGGCGCGCCCCTTCGTCAAACGCCAGAATCGTCTGGTTTTGTGCATGGATCGAAGCCAGTGCCGGCGCCAGCGCCCGCAGCAACGCCACGGTGGCCGGCTGGTTATTGACAAAGACGCGCCCCTTGCCGCCCGAGGCGACCTCGCGCTTCACGATGATCTGAGCGCCCTCCGGTTCAATGCCGTTTTCTTCCAGAACTCGCGCTAGGGCCTTTTCGTCGGCTTCAAACACGCCGCTTACCACGGCCTTCTCCGCGCCATGCCGGATCATCTCCGTGGAAGCCTTGTCGCCCAACAATAAAGATAGAGCGTCAATCAGGATGGACTTGCCAGCGCCGGTCTCGCCCGTGAGCAGGTTCAGCCCCGGGGCAAACTCCACTGCCAGGCTGTCAATCACGGCATAATTTTCGACCCGCAGCTCCAGCAGCACCGGCTTGAGACCTCAGAAGGAAATTGAGCGCAGTCTAACAGAGATTGGAAGGAATTGGGTAAATGAGTGAATAGACATACAACCCACCTTTTTGCCCGGGGCATCCCTTCTGTTAAGTTCCCCGATTTTGCGCCCCAGGCGCGTCAATTCAAACCTTCGATCCCACACTGGGAAGACTACCCGAGTGTTCCTTCGCCCCCGGAACACTTCGTTGAGAACGACTTTGTTCTCCTATACCGCCACCGTCGAGCGCAGCACTACCCGCTGCACGAAAGCAGGATTCTATGCGTATCGGTTCTCAATACATTCGTAGGCCATACTTCATTTTTGTCGTGTGGTGTTTAGTGTTCATCGCGCAGATTGCCCCGGCAACGGAGCCTCCTGCTCCCATTTTGGTGTCCGCAAGCGGTCCAGAGTGGGGAAGCACGTCTTTCGGTACCACACAAACTGGCAGCTTTACTGCTGAAATCGATGCCGTACCGCTCGCCGCGGGTGCTGACGGAGGCATCGGACTATCAAATGGCCCGCAGTCGGCCTTCGGTGGCTTGGCTTGTGTCGGGCGCTTTAACCAGAGTGGTTTAATCGACGCGAGAAACGGTGGTTCTTACGCTGCTGTGAATTCAATTCCTTACAGGCAAATCAAACTTACCATTTTCGATTCGTAGTCTCGTTATTCACCCATACCTATTCTTTATACGTCACTCCACCGGGACAATCGGAGCAGACAGTCGCCTCAAACTATGCATTTCGAACCGAGCAGCAGTCGGTGACGGTGCTCAACTACTGGTCTGTGTTTGCCGACATCGCTTCCATGCAGGTTTCAAACTTCCTCGCTCCATCTGCGACAGCCATCGCGAACTCCACATGGACCAACAGTTCCTTCCCCGCACAAAATGGCGCGTTTCAGGCAGACTGGGATGCCATGCCTACCGCCTCCGGCATGGATGGTGTGATAGCGCTGTCCAGCGGACCGCAGACGGATTTCTTCGGCTTTGCCTGCCTGGTCCGTTTTTATTCCGTAAGTGGAACGATCCAGGCACGCAACGGTGGAAGCTACATGGCAGATACCACGCTCTTCTACACTCCCAACCTCATGTACCACTTCCGTCTGGTAATTAATGTCCCAAGCCACATCTACTCGGTATACGTGACTGCGAGCGGCGGAAGCGAGCAATTGCTGGCCAGCAACTATGCTTTTAGAACAGAGCAGGCAGGCGTTACCGCGCTGAACAGTGTCGGCATGATCGTCGATACCAGCATAGGTTCATTGCGTTTTGGCAATTTTGCCGTCAGCAACACCACTGCCGGCGCATACGATCAAACCGTTCTCGGAGATCGACCGGTTGCGTTTTGGGATCTCACTGCAACTGCAGGCACAGAAGCTGACCTGACCGGAAACGGGAACACCGGGACATACATTGGAGGAGAGCCTTCAGTGTCCACAATGCCCAACGGTGACCAGGTCGCGGTCTTCAATGGTTCGAGCGAATATCTAAATATCCCATCAAACTCAAACGGCTCTTTTTCGATTCCGACCACGAAGTACCTGACCTGGGAAGTTTGGATCCGCCCGGATGTGCTCCAGTTCCCGCACAGCGATGGGACAGGTGATTATGTGGATGTGATGGGCAAATGCGCTAACTACAGCCCAACTTGTGAGTGGGAGTCGCGCATGTATAACACAAACACACCTGGCGAGCCGCCGCCTCCTCGTTCCAACCGAATGAGCGCCTATGTATTTAATCCCAGCGCAATGACGGGCTCTGGAGCCGATTGGCAGCCTGTCTCCGGCCTGATACAAGCCGGCCAGTGGCTGCACATTGTCGGAGAGTACACCACAGATCCGAGTAAGACTCCCGCAGACTGTGCTAACGGCGCCACTTATCCGGGCTCAATCAACATCTGGGTAAATGGTGTGCTGTGGAATCAGTCTGTTCACGGTCAGACGGGTTGTATGGGACAGTTCTCGATAATACCCAAAGCGAATAATAGTCCCTTGAATATAGGCACCATGGCAACGGATGCATGGTTTGAGGGCGCGATTGGCAAGGTCGCCATCTACAACTATCTGCTCACCCAGAGCCAGATAACCAATCACTATCAAACGATGACGGGAAAGCAACCCAGTGGAAGTTGCGGGACTCAGGGAACGTGCACTTTCTGAAGTCTTCTCGAATCCTTAGGTTAAAGGAGCCGCGTTGCGGAGCAGCGCGGCTCCAGCTGCACTTTCATTCTCAAAAACTTTTTTACTACTGGAGTGTCTCATGAAAAAATTTGCTTATTACCTTTTGTTGCCTGCGCTAATCGCTGGATTCCAAGTGGTCTCGCATGCAGTAAGCTCGTTTACGGATAACTTCTCCTCTTACACCCAAAACACCTGCTTCGCGGATGGAACGAATTTTGGGCCCTGGACCTTAGCATTTTCCGGCTTCGGCTGCGTCCAGGTGGAATCCAATGGAACACAAAGTTGGCTCGATGAAGCGCCCGAGGTGAGCACGGACTCTTCCCAAACTCATTCTTCGCTTGTCTTAGGTCCGTCCTTTTCCAATGCCCTGACTTTTTCTGTAAGTCTGAACACGGTGGCGCAATTGCGTCAGGG
>JBARMK010000434.1:0-20128 GCA_049802395.1 Candidatus Angelobacter sp. | reverse complement strand
GTCACCACCAGGTCGCAATGGACCTGAGTAACGATTTCCAGTGCTTCCAGACCATCGGCCGCGAGCTTTACGCGATAGCCGGCTTTCTCCAGCATCCGGCCTACAAACTTGCGGACGCTGATGGAATCGTCCACCAGCACCACCAGCTTCTCTTCCTGCACAAAGTCGATTGCTTCCTGCGGAATAACTCCACGCGCTACAGCTTCAGCGCCGGGAGCAAAGATGCGCGCCGCATTGGCGCTGGTCATTAGCGGACGATGTTCAATGGACTCGCCCGCCACCAGGCGGTTTACGTCGATAAGCAGGATCAAGCTGCCGTCCGGGGCAATGGTGGCGCCGGGAAACATCTTCAGGTTGCGCAGGAACTCGCCCAGGCTCTTGATGACGATTTCATCCTTGCGGACTACGTCTTCCACCACAACTCCCACCTGCCGTCCTGCTACGTTAACAATAACCATGCGGAAGTAGCCGTTGATGGGCTGGATCGGCTCCAGGCCCAGTGCGCTATCCAGCCGCACGATCTCCGTCACCACGTCGCGAACTTTGGTCAGAAGTTTGCCCCCAACCTCTTCAATGTCTTCTGTCTTAAGCCGCCGGATCTCTTCCACAAAAGAGAGCGGCAAAGCGAACATCGAAGTACCGCAACGAACAAAGAGCGCCTGGGAAATGATGAGCGTGAGCGGAACTTTCAGCGTGAAGCGCGTGCCCAGGCCTTTCTGGGTGTCGACTTCAATTTCGCCATTAAGCAGCGCCAGGTTTGACTTCACCACGTCCAGGCCAACGCCTCTGCCGGCCAGTTCCGTCTTGCGCGGGGCAGTGGAGAAGCCCGGCTGGAACAGCAGATCGAGTAGCTCTCGCTCCCCCAGTTCCAACGCCGACTCCGCCGACACCATGCCATTTTCCACCGCGGTCTTGCGCACTTTTTCGTAGTCAATGCCGCGCCCGTCGTCCTCAACTTCGATATAAATATGGTTGCCGCGATGGTAGGCGCGCACGGCCACGTTGCCGGAGTCGCTCTTGCCCTGCTCGTATCTTTCTTCGTCGCGTTCCAGGCCATGCGCCACTGCGTTGCGCACCAGATGAATCAGCGGATCGGAAATCTGCTGGATGATGTTGTTGTCCAGTTCGGTCTCGGCCCCGGCCAAGGTGAGTTCCACTTTCTTGTTTACCGCTTTGGCCGCGTCGCGCACCGTGCGCGAAAGACGCGTATACAGGTTGCCGATTGGAACCATGCGGGCCTGTGTGATTTCATCCTGCAGGCGATGGGCCAGCTTAGTGAACTCATCAATGTCGCCATCCACGCGGCGCACGAATCCATCGAGCTGTGTAAGAACTTCCGTGATGTCCGCCGAAATTTCCGTCAGTGACCGCGAGAGAATATTGAAGTCATCGTAGCGGTCCATCTCCAGTTCGCTGAACTCGGCCAGCGAGTGATCGAATGAATGCGAGTAGTTGGAGTAACCGCCGCGTAAAGGGTAGTTGTCGGAGGGATTCGGCGCCGGAACGGAGTGCAGCCTGCTGAACTCGTGCTTCTCCTGGAATTCGGAAACCTTGTCCTGCATGCGCCCCTTGGAAAAATTCAGCACGTCGGCCAGCCGCTCCAATTCGGCGACGCGGCCCAGCATGCGCGTTCGGTTGATGACCAGTTCACCCACCGCGTTCATCATGCGGTCCAGCCGGTCTAGCGCAATACGCACGGACTTGGATTGCGGCATGGATGCCGGTTCTTTGCGCAAAAATTCTTCATCGGCAAGTTTGTCGAGCTTGTCGAATTTACCGGGCGCCTTTGCCTCCGCAATCGCGAGCGGCTGTGGCGCGGGTTGAGACTCCTGGACTAACGGAGTCTTCATCTCAACCGGGGCAGCAATTGACGGAGCTTCTTCCGTGAGGTGTATCTCCTGCAGATATGCTGCGGGCGCGACTTCATTTACCTGCGCAACTGGCGGCGGGGCGGCTTCTTGTTCCGGCTCTTTCTCCGCGGGTGCAAGGCGCGCTATGCGCGCAAACAAACCCTGGACTGAGGTCTGCATTGCAGCTTCGTCAGGCCACTGGTGATAGAGGAATTTTTTGAGCGTGTCTACCGCGTCCAGGCAGATATCTATAATCTCCGCGCTGGGACGCAGTTCACCCTCCCGCAGGCGTCCGATCAGATCTTCTGCGCGATGCGCCACATGCGAAATACGATGAAGGCCAACCTGTGCGGCCGATCCTTTCACCGTATGCATGGCGCGCAAAAGACGATGAACCTGCTCCGAACTGGGATTGGTTTCCAGCGAAAGCAGGCAATGCGTTACCACCTGCAAATGCTCTTCCGCCTCGGGAATGAAGAACTCCAGAACCTCGGCAGGAACCTCGCCATCCACCGGCATGGGTTCAGGGACGAATTCAATTTTCTGGGCAGCCGCCGCTGGTGCGGGCTTGCTCTCCACTGATGTGCCTGCCGGCGCTTCCGCTGGCGCCGCTTGTGTTCGTGCTTCCTGCGAAGCAGCGACCTGCGTCTGGAACGCGAAGGGATACCGCTGCTTGAACGCCAGAATGTCCTCTTCCGCCTCCGCCGTGTTGGCGCTGATCATGATCAGGTCGGATTCCAACAGCGCCACTGCTTCTGAGATGAATTCCACCAGCGGGCCGGCAGCATCCGCGGCAATACTGGCGTTCATCGCATATTGAAAGATATGCGCGAGCTTGCTGGAAATTTCAGAGAACAATGGGAAACCGTACGACGCAGACGTTCCAGCCAGGGTATGCGCTGCAATGTGCAGACGCTCCACGTCTTCCGCACGCGGATACGCATCCTGGAGAATACCCGAGTATTCCCGCAGAAATTGCAGTCGTTCCGACGCTTCCTGCAGGAAGACCTCTACGAATTCTTGCCCCTGCCCGTTCAAGCCTTCTCCTGCGCCGTTGTCGCCGCTCTCGCCAGATTGGCCGGCTTCTGGTAAATCCGCGCATCACGATAAATATGCGTGTCAAACTTCACGTCGGCGCGATTGATCGATTCCGCATGGCCCAAAAACAGATATCCGCCCGGCTCCAGATATTCATAAAAACGCTGGATTAGTTGCGCCTGTCGCTCTTCAGAAAAATAAATCAGCACGTTCATGCAGAAGATAAAGTCGAATTTCCCCATGTAGACCACCTGCGCCAGGTTCATGGGAGCGAACGTGACTAAATTGCGAATGCGAGGACGCACCAGGTAATGCTCGCCGGCGCGGGAAAAATACTGCTCGCGTTGCCGTGGTGAAACCGTTTCCAGGTCGCGCGGGTTGTAAACACCGTGTTCTGCATGGTCCAGCGCCTCGCGGCTGATGTCGGTGGCCAGGACGTGTATATTCCATGCGTCGGCAAACTCAATGGTGTCCGCAACTGTCATGGCAATGCTGTACGCTTCTTCGCCGGTGGAGCATCCGGCGCTCCATACACGCAGGGAGCGCGGGCTCTCCCAGAATTTCTTCATGTGCAGCTCGGGCAGGACCTTCTTTTCCAGCGCCTCAAAAACAGCGGGATAGCGGAAAAATGACGTTTCCTGTGTCAGCAACCGCTGTAACAGCGAGTCATACTCGACGTTGGAGTTCTTGATGAGCCGAAGCAGGTCAGTGCCGTGGGTCAGCTTTCTGGCTTCAACATGCTCAATTACGCGGGTGGAGAAGAAGCGCTCGCGGGAATTGTCAAACAGAATTCCCGAACGCACCTCGATCAGGCCGCGAATCTCGCTCAACTCATGCTCGCTGACTGTTACTACTCCCCCTGCCATGTCTCTCCTCTACACCTGTTGAAAAAATCCTGAAGACATTGCCGTCAACATCTACGCACTAACGTCTGGCCATCGCGGTCGCGGCGCTTACCAATTCTGGCCGGGACTCGCCGGGATGGGCATTCGGTCCCGCGCCAGCGGCAACGCGGAACTGCGAAAGCGCTTCGTTAAGCTGTTCTGACATGTGCACCAGTTGCTCCACGGTCCGCGACGTCTGTCGCGCGCCCTGCGAAGTCTGGCGGGTGATGTTGGAGATAATTTGCATGGCGTTGGCCACGCCCTCAGTCCCGCGCACCTGCTGTTTGGAAGCCAGAGAAATTTCCTGCACCAGTTCAGCGGACTGCCGCACTACGCTGGAAATCGCATCCAGCGCTTTGCCTGCCTGATCGGCCAGCTTGGCGCCGATCTCCACTTCTTTGGTTCCTTCTTCCATCACGATCACAGCATCGTTTGTCTCCGCCTGAATGGCTTTGATCAACGCGGCAATGTCCTTTGTGGCGGCGCGCGAATGCTCGGCCAGTTTGCGTACCTCGTCCGCGACAACAGCAAATCCGCGACCCGCCTCACCGGCGCGAGCGGCTTCAATCGCGGCGTTCAGCGCCAGCAGGTTTGTCTGCTCGGTAATATCGTTAATCACGTTGACGATCTCGGAAATCTCCAGTGAGCGGTCGCCCAGCGCCTTGATGCGCTTCGCCGTCGCCTGCACGGAAGATCGAATGCGCTGCATGCCTTCCAGAGTGTCGCGTACGGAGCGGTTGCCCTGCTCCGCGGCGTCGAGCGCGCGACGCGCTGCTTCCGCGCTGGCTTCAGCGTTGTTGGATACCTGCTTCATCGAGACCGTGAGCTGCTCCACGGCGGAAGAAGTATTGGTGATTTCCTGGTCCTGCTGGATGGCGCCCGTAGACATTTCTTCCGAAGCAATCAGGATCTCATTCGCGCTGGACTGCACGTCGATAGCGGCCTTGCGTACGCGCTCCAGCACTTTGGCGAAGTTATCGAGCATGTAGTTGACCGAGTCCACTACGTTGCCCAGCGCGTCATTGCTGACGCGGCCGCGCAGCGTCAGGTCGCCACGGGCAATCTGGCTGACGATGGTCAGGAACTCCGTCACGCTCTTCTGCAGGCTCTCCTGCGCCTCCTGGTTGAAGATGGCGCGCGAGGAACTCTCCGCAGCGCGGTTCAGGTGCTCGGCAATGAAGCCGAAGTCGTCCGCCGACTCCACCGCGACCCGCGTACGATAGTCCCCCTGGGAAAAGCGCTCGGCGAAATCCGAGAGCCGTTTCACCGGATCGAGGACACGGTTGGCGACGCGGAAGATGGTAAACGCCAGGGCCATTACACCCAGCGCCAACGCAATCACCAGCTTCGCGCCCGCTGCTCCGCTGACGCTCGGCGCATCCAGTATCCCCACGCCGCCCGCCTTGGAGCCGGCGTTGTACGCCAGCAGCAACACGGAAATAAGCGCCACAGCGTTAGCGCCAACCACCATCCACAGGGTCGAACTTAAACGACCTTTCATAAACTTCCTCCGACAAAATTCGTTACTTCAAGAAACTTGGTCGAACTTCAAATCACCGGGACGGGGAACGTCTCGGTCAACTTCTTCAAATTCAGGGCCAGCGCCAAGCGATCGTCATGGCGTAACATCCCGCAACAATGCGGGACCTCGCGCGGCGCTTCATCCACCAGCAACGGCTCTGAAGTGCTGCAAGTGCCGATCACCTCGTCCGCGGCAATGCCAATCCGCAGATCATCGCGATCGCCCTCGCCTTTCAGGCTGGCCACAACCACGTGGCGCGGCTGCATATCCGGCCGTCGCCCTTCGGTTAAAGCAATATCCACCACCGGCACAATCGAACCGCGCAGGTTGAATATCCCCATCAGGAACATCGGCGCCAGCGGGACCTCGGTCAAATTGGGCCACTCCACAACTTCTTCCACGTCGAGCACGGAAAAGCAGAAGCGCTCGCGTCCAGCGCGAAAAATACAGTACTGCCGTTGCGGTTCCACTTGAGGCAGCAGCTCCAGTTGCTCCGCTTCCGGTGACAACGGTTCGAGTTGTTGTTGCTCTTCGGGCATTTCTCAAAACCCAAAAACCTACTAGTGCTTCCCCACCAGGCTACGCACCGTTCCCAAAAGCTCTTCGTTGGAAAAGGGCTTCACCACATAGCCATCCGCGCCCTGCTGCTTGGCCCAGAACTTGTCGCTCTCAGTGTTCTTGGAGCTCACCATGACCACCGGTATGCGGGCATAGTCAGCATTGCCTTTGAGCTCACGGCATGCTTGAAAGCCGTTTCGCTGTGGCATCACCACATCCATCAGGATCAGGTTCGGGTGCTCCACGTCGATCATCTGCTCCAGGCGCATAGGATCGTGCACCGCAACGGACGAGAATCCAGCCCTGTCCAGCATGGATTGCATCAGCCTGACCTCGGCCGGTGAATCATCGACAATCAAAATCTTCATCAAGCGAACGAACCCCTACCCTATGTATCCATAGGAGTACTGCAATTCCGCAGCCAAGCTGGAAGCGGCTCTGATCGGGGAGACTCTTCGAGAAAGTCTTTTTGTATCAATAAGTTATGATTTTTGTAGGGACAGCTTTAGTGGGTTGCGGCTGGCTGAGACAATCTTCGCGTCTCATCTTGAGATATTTTCTCAATCCCCGTCTTTTCGGCAGACGAGAATCTCTGCATGATCTGGTGCATGTGCAATGCCATCTCATGGATGGTCTGGAGTTGTTCGCGGGCAGGGTCAGGAAGCCTGTCGGCGTCCAGCAAGAGCAGCTCAGCATTTCCCAGCACCGAGGTGAGCGAGTTGTTGAGATCGTGGCGGCTCTCCACCATGTAGCGTCCCAACGCGGCACTGTGAGAACTGGAGAGTGCTGCTTGCTCGGTTCGGCGCAAACGCGCCATCAGGTCCGTTCGCTTCAGGCATTCTGCTGCAAGCAGAAGCGCCGCGTCAATCCAGCCAGCATGCTGTTGCAGAGCCAGCAATCGCGGACGCTCAGACCTCAGGGCCTTCATTTCCACCGCGTCTTTAAGAACGCACAGGACCGCGCGATCACCGATATCCACGAGCTTTAGCACAGATGCCAATCGCTTGTTGCGCACCGGGCCGATAATGGCCAGGTCAAAGCTGCCCTCCGCGACGCCGCTCAAATCGTCGGTATTCATTTCCGTAACCGAGGACAAGGAGCGCTCGGCCTTCCATGAGGCCATCAGGTCGCGGACAAAATCCGGATCATCGGCAATCACTACAACACGGGAATCAGGCACCCAAACTCCATTACCCCGCCAGCTTTTCCGTTTCTGCAATCAACGACAGCAGGCGCTTGGCGGTGGCGGCCAGGTTCACGGCCGCATCAATGTTCTTGGCTTCTTTGGCTTTTTCTACGTGCTTTTTCATCTCTTCAACCTGTCCTCGGGCGATATCCAGCGCAGCGGCCAGGTCTGTGGGCTCGTTCTTTTTGTGACGTTCCATGCAAACATGCAGAATGGTGCGCGCGGCCACGGTGCGCTGCAGCGCACGGGCGGTCTCGTCTTCCTGCACAAAGGCCTGCGCCTCCCATGTGGCGATCAATAACTTGCAACCGCCCAGAATGATGGCCGAAACCGCGGGCGAATTCTTCGTAGGTATTGACTGCAATTGTTCACCAATGTCAGTCACGCAGCGCGCAAGATAGTTTTCTTCTTCGGCTTGCTCTTCCGCGCTGGGCGTGCCTCCGGGATCTTGCGTCTGCGGTCGTGAGATCAAATCCAGGACCTCCGGCTCTGCCGGAGCTTCCTCTGGCGCTGCTGTAGCGGCCTCGGCTGCATGCACCGGCAATGGCTGTGGTTCTTCGTCTGGCGGAGGAGTTTCGGGCTCAGCTTCAGCCGCCAGGACCTCGTTCTCAACCGTCTGCACTTGAGGTGCTGCTGGAGTTTGCGGCGATGCAATTTCTGCCTGTGCGCCGGCTCCAGCGCTCTTCAATGTCTGTTGTAAAGCGTGCCGCAACAGGATCAGTTGCAGGAACGATGAGCCGCCGGAATACGGCGCCCTGAACGGCGTCTTCCACTGATGCACCACGTGGCGCACCTGGTCCAGCGATTCGCTTTCTGTAAGCCCGGCATCGCGACAATCCACGGTGGTGAATCCCAGACTCTCCAGCTGGTTCACCGCTGTACGAATAGCGTGCAGATCCAGATGCATGGCCCGGAAAAAGGCGCGGCGCGCCAGAAAATTGAAGCGGGTAAACGCCACCAGAAATCCAGGCTCGAAATAGTCATCGCCCACAGCCAGCTTCAGTTCCCGCACTTCCTGCAGAGCGCCGGAGTTTTGCAAGTCTTCCAGGCTGTTGGACTCATTCAATTTTTTGAGTTTGTCATCCAAGCCCGGTGCCCACTCGGGAAAGCTCTCGGCTGTCTTGCCGGTCGCAGCCGCAAGCACGCGGGCCACGTCCTCCAGAGCTGTCTCGTTCAGCCCCTGCGGAGCGCAATGGGCGAAGTACTGCACCAGGAGAAAATCGATCTTGTCTTTGTCGGCTTCGCTTTTATGTTTTTTGTCCAGATGGCGGACAATCAGGTAGCGCAGGTTTTCTTCATTTTGCAGGCTCGTGCTCTGCAGGAGTTGCCGCAGCTGCCAGACCTGCACATGCTGGTCAACCTGGTCAAACCATTGGAGCACACGCTCCATCGCGTCCGCTTCGTGGCGATCAGTAGAGTCATCCAGTTCAGGACAAGCGGGCATGCCGAGTTCGAACGTCCGGTCAAGTTCGGTATAAACCGAGTACAGACGGCGAGCTACGCGCCAGAATTCGGCAACTTCACCTAAGTTTGGTGTGGCTGTGGTTGTCATTTTTCCGAAACCGCCTGAAACCCATCTCAGAGCGGCGGTTTTCTGCTCCTGTCAACAACGAGTATCACCAACAGCCAGAGATGCCGGAAACATCGCCTGGTTTCATTCAAATTCCAGTAAACCGGGCTCGGCGCACAACTCGGCCGGGCCGCTCTACAACTTAGCTGAAACACTTAGAGCAATACCCCGGCCAAAGCCCGAAAAGAACTAACCCGTTGATTCGGAAGATGCAAATTACTGCACAAGGAGCGACCGCTGCGCAAGACGTCTCAGGATGAAACAGCGTCTCACATCTCCCTGTCTCATGTGGCCGCAGATGCGCTCTTGCTGAATCCGATGTTATAGCGCTTGAGCTTGCGATACAGAGTTGCGCGGCTGATGCCGAGCATCTGTCTGGCACGCGCTTTGTCGCCGTGCACCTGCTCGAAAACTCGCTGGATCGTATCGCGCTCCAGCTCTTCCAGATCGGTATTGGCGACCGCAATTCGTTCCTGAGACTGCGGCGCGACCACCATATCGGGCTCTTGGTGCGCGCGCAGGGCCGACGGCAGATCCGCCAGGTCAATCAATTCATGGCTGCCCAGCGCCACCGCTCTTTCAATGCAGTTTTCCAGCTCGCGCACGTTGCCGGGCCAGTCATATTGCAGCATGCACTTCATGGCAGCAGGAGTAACGGCAATCGTTTTGCCTGGAGCAAACCGATCGAGAAAGTAATGGACAAGCGCCGTGACGTCTGACCTTCTCTCCCGCAGGGCCGGCAGATGCACCGTGACCACATTCAGGCGGAAATACAGGTCTTTGCGGAACTTACCCTCTTTTTGCGCCGCTTCCAGATCGCGATTCGTGGCGGCGATTACGCGCACGTCGACCTTGGCTTTCTGGTTACTGCCGACCGGGCGCACTTCTTTTTCCTGGAGCACGCGCAAAAGCTTGGCCTGCAATTCCTGGGTCAGCTCGCCGATCTCGTCAAGGAAAATAGTGCCGCCGTTCGCCGACTGAAAAAGGCCTTCTTTTGCTCGCAAAGCTCCAGTGAATGCGCCTTTTTCATAGCCAAAGAGTTCGCTCTCAATCAGCGTCGGCACTAGCGAACCGCAATCCACGGCAACAAAGGGCCGCTTGGCGAGAAGCCCGCGATAATGTATAGCGCGCGCGACCAACTCCTTACCAGTGCCGCTCTCGCCCGTGATGAGTACCGGCGTGCGCGTGTCCTTCAGGCGCGCGACCATGCGCAACACGTCCTGAATCTTGCTGGACGAACCGACAATGCCGTTCAACTCCATCTCCGTGCTGACGCGATCACGTAGAAATTGGTTCTCCGCCACCAGGTTTATTTTTTCCGCCATGCGCTGGAGCAAGAGCTTGAGTTCCTCAATGCGGAAGGGTTTGGTGATGTAGTCATAGGCGCCCAGTTTCATGGCCTGCACCGCGGTTTCAATGGAACCGTGCCCGGTCATGATGGCAATCTCGGTGCGCGGCAATAACTGTTTTACGCGCGGCAGAAATTCCAGCCCCGACATATTGGGCATCATTAGATCGGCAAGGATAATATCGGGCGAGTCATTTTCCAGCTGGACCAGAGCGGCTTCGGCGCTCTCCGCTTCAACGCAGTCAAAGCCCACCGATGCACCCACCGTCATGCATAGTTTGCGAATACTGGGGTGGTCATCCACGATCAAAAACCGTACTTTGAGGCTGTCAGTCATGCGTTATTTAGGCTCGCCAAAAATGTTCTTCACAATATTGATCAACTCCTGCACCCGAAACGGCTTCTCCAGATAAGGCACTCCGGTGTTCTGCAAGGCCTTCATCGTTTCTTCATTCACCGTATCGCCGGTGATAAAGAGCATGCGGTGCTGCAACTCCGGACGGTGGGCCACAATCCAGGTATGCACATCAGCGCCGCTGGCGCCGCCGGGCATGCGCATGTCAGAGATGATCCCGCTGTATAACCCCGCTTCCAGTATGCGTATGCCCTCCGCCGCCGAGTTTGCCGTGCGACAGGGGTACCCGTGCCGCTCCAGCGCTGTACGAATGAATTCCATGACGGAGGCTTCGTCCTCAATCACCAGCAAAGGTAAACGTCCTGGCGCTGCTGTCCCAGCGCTCATTGCTTGGCTCCCGCTGTGACCACAAGCTTGAGATCGGCTTTCGTGCGGACGGGCAGGCGCACGCTGAAGGTCGCGCCCTGTGTCTCCTGATTATTAGCGCACAGAATTTCGCCCTCATGCTCGCGCACGATGCCGTAACAGATGCTCAATCCCAGGCCAGTGCCCGCACCCACCTCCTTGGTGGTAAAAAACGGGTCAAAAATACGTTCGGGATGCTGAATACCTTCACCGTTGTCGCGAAACAGCACTTCGACCCAGCCGCCGTCATGGATCGTCTCAATCTCGATCAAGCCAGGCCGACCCATGTTGTGTATGGCGTCATAAGCGTTGTTCAGGATGTTGAGAAACACCTGTTGCAGCTGGTGGGAGTCGCCGACCAGCTCAGGCAGATTGTGGTCGAATTTTTCTATGATCTGCACGCCGTGGTTGGCGAAGTCATAGGCGCGCAGCGCGATGGTCTTGCGCAGGATTGCGTTGATCTGCACCGGCTGGCGCTGCGGCGGACGCTGGCGGGCAAAGCTCAGCAGGTTCTGCACGATCTCTTTCGTGCGTTGCGCTTCTTCCAGGATCACCTGCAAGTCCTTGCGCGCGCTGCCCGGAACTTCAGGGTTCTCCATGAGCAGATCGGAAAAGCCCATGATGGCCGTGAGCGGATTATTTACCTCATGGGCCACGCCGGAAACAAGCTGCCCCACGGCCGCCATCTTCTCTGTATGCATCAGCTTGGCCTGGATCATGGAGGCATCGGTGATGTCGGTCATCAATACCACCACGCTCGAGACCTCGTTGCGGTCGTCGCGCATGGGGCTCAGATTCACCGAGAATTTTCCCTGGGTGCCGTTGCCGCGCGCAATCATCAATTCAAGGTTGTCAGATTGCAACCCGTGCAGGCTGGCATCGAAGGCCTCCGCAAACGCCTTCTGGTGCGACGACGAGATAATCCTATCCAGGCGATGACCCACCAGCTCATTCGGCTGAAATCCGCCAGCATCGTAGGCCCGCTGGTTGGCATAGCTGATCAGGCCGGCGGTGTCCGCGACCATGATCATGGTCTGAGTGTTGTTAAGAATTTTGCTGGTGAAATCGCGCTCACGCTGAAGCTGTGCCTGGAAGTTCTTGACCTCCGTGATGTCGAGAAAGACGCCGCGATATTGCAGGATCTTTCCCTGTCCGTCTTTGACGACAAAAGCGTTTTCCAGGGCGTGAATCATGGTGCCGTCGCGACGGCAGAGCGTTACTTCAAAGTTGCGCACAGCGCCGTTCTGTTTCAGCTGGCGGGTAATTTCATCCCGCTGCTCGGCGGAAACGTAAACCTGGGTCTGCAGGTCGAGCTTAAGGACCTCTTCGCGCGTGAGGTAGCCCAGCATTCGCATCAGGGCATCATTCACTTCGATAAAATGGCCCTCCGGCGAGGCAAAGAACACGCCTTCCTGAACGTTATCGAACAATTCGCGATAGCGCTGCTCGGCTTCGCGCCGGTCGGTGATGTCTTTAAGAACGTGCACTGTTTGCAGGCCTTCATCCAGTGCGCCGTGAATGCGCGAACTGGAGACCAGATATGTGCGCTCCAGAACGGGATGAAGGTATTCGTCAGACTCGTTTTCCGCACGGCAAAAAGGGCATGGTTGCGGCGACTCGGTTGTGATAGAAACCAGCGCTCGCATGCTCAGGCCAATCAGCTCCGCCGGGCGCACGCCGATAAACTCCGCCAGGGAACGATTGACGCGCAGCACCTGATATTGCTCGTCATGCACCACGATGAAGTCGGAGATCGAATCAAAGATCTCCGCCCACTGACGGCTGGATTGCGTGATGCGGGTAAACAGGCGCGAATTCTCCAGCGCCACCGAAGCATGCACGATCAGAGCCTGCA
The DNA here is from genome assembly GCA_049802395.1 of Candidatus Angelobacter sp. Lineage (GTDB taxonomy): Bacteria > Acidobacteriota > Terriglobia > Terriglobales > Acidobacteriaceae > Angelobacter. Next base: position 7,557 of record JBARMK010000434.1, on the reverse strand, counting down.
GCAGGTTGAGATCGGCGGGCATGAGCTCACGCGTGATGTCCGCGAGAGCAAGAATTCCCAGCAGATCGCCTTCAGTACCTTCGAGCCGGACCAGCGTCAGATTTTGCCAGCCGCAAGCCGCAACCAGATCATTGCCCAGGGCCTGCACGCCGCTGCCGGTAATCTTTAAATCGGGATGCCGCTCCGCGTACTCGGAAAATGCGGCGTTGAGTTTGCGTTGCAGCTCGCGCTCAGGCCTGGCTCCAAAAAAGCCTACGCTCTCCACTTTGTTGCCCTGCGCCAGGGAGAGAATCGCTGCTGATGCGCCGATCATGCCGGCCACGCGCTCAGTGAAGTTCTTTACAAAATCGGGGAGGCGCAAAGCCGAGCCCAAGTCCAGCGCCATCCCCATCAAATCTTCAGTGCGTTTTCTGTGCTCGTCGGAGAGCTGCAGGTTGTGGGCGGCTTCCAGCGCTACCGTGAGCTCAGCACCCAGAACGCGGGCGCGCCGCACGTCGTCCGGCGTGATGCGGGATTTGTCTTTCTTGTCCAGCAATCCCAGAACCCCAAGCGGACGGCCGTCGCCGGTGACAAGGGGAATTCCTAAATACTGTTTGAGACCCGACTCCCAACGCAGCAGTTGGCCCTTTTCGTTGGACGCAAGCTGGTTGATGTCTTCGCAGACCTGCGGATTGCGTGATTCCAACGCGCGACTGCCCAGGGCCGAGACGTCAATCTCTACCCGGCTGGGAACGCCTTTGTTGGATCCCCAGCGCAGACGGCACTCGCCGGCATCTACCAGCGCAACGAAGGCGCGGAAGAAACCCAGAAAATCGGCTGCCTGCATAACAAATTTTGGAAGGAAGGTTTCCAGGCGCGAGGTGTTCCCCAGTTCGGCGGAAAGCTCCAGCAGACGATCGAGGTCTTGTTTCTGCTTTGCGCAGACGCCGCCAAGTTCAGAGTTGTCCAGGGAGAGGCGTGCCACGCTGATGAGGAGGCCGAAGTCGGAAATCTCCGCAGGCGAAAACGCGGTGTTTCTCACCAACAGCAGTGCCGCCGATGAAGCGCCCCCAAGGGGCTGCGCCAGACCGTGATAGATAGCTTCACCCTCGGATGAACGATAAGAAAAGCTGAAATTCTGCAGCCGCTTTTGCTCAATGGCCTGAACAGCAAATGGTCGGGCATGAGCCAGAAGCGCTTTGGTCCCTCCGCCGTCTTCAACCGTGGAAATAGCTGCGTATGAGCCGTCGCCATCCCGGTCTATCAATCCGGCTATCCCCGCCTGAAAGATCCTGCCGGCCGAATCAACAATGTGCTGCCGCAGGACTGGCGGATCGCCGACCAATGCCGGCAACTGAAGGCACGCTTCCAGCACTCCTTCCGCGGATGCGGATGGTTTCATTCGGGAGCTGAAGCGAACGGGCGCGGATTTCTCTCTGGGTCTCAATCTCGTCTCAACCAGTTTCACGGGGAAGCCTGAAGGTACTCTGGAATCTCATTTTGAGTCAATAAGGAATTCACCTTCTGGAATTCATAAGGACAACTCATCACCAGTCCCGACGGCGGTCTCACTCTGAGAAATAAACGCGAGAATCAGCAGAAATGAGACATTTAGTGGGGTTCGGGAAGGTTACTTTTAGGTCGATTGCGGCCTCATGACCTGCGAATGCAAACGTAAGTTGTTGATTCCGCGAGTCCTTTCATTCTCGAGTGTTCCGAAAGTACTAGTCCGGCTCGATCATGGCCCTGACATTGCTTTTATCAGTCCGCTCTTATTCCCCGTGCGGGCCAAGCTATGTCTTTGAGGGATTCTCAGGCAGATGCCAATTCTCCGCATCCGGAAAACCGGCAGCATAGAAGTTCGAGATTTGAAAAGTGAACACGAGCCGCAGTTCAGCAAGGCGGCCCGTTGAGGTTCTAAGACATGCGAATGAGCAAAAGCATCGGCGGCAAGCTCTATATGGGCTTTGGCCTAATCATGTTGATTGTGGTCACTGCGTTCATCGTCAACTGGGTAGCGGTCCGGCACGAACAAAATACGCGAGCGCTCTACCGGCGATCGATCACCATGGTGGAAAACCTGTCGCGACTGAACGGTGCAAGGAACCAGAACCGCCTGTTTCTGCGCAACTTCCTCCTGAACGGCGACCGGAGGGAATCTGACTCCCTGGCCCGCGGTCAAAATGACGTTGAGGCGCAAATCAGCGAGATCAAGCAAACAGCTTCTTCGATGGGTGATGATAGCAATCACGTCCGGCAGTTGCTGGACCAGTTGGCCGACTCCGAACGCGAGTGGGCGCGAGTCTTTGCCAATCCCCTAATGGAAAAACGACGCCAGGTGGATACCGGCAGCGCCACCGTTGCGGAACTACAAATCGCCTACCTGCAGGCTACTCCGACAGCGGAACAGAAGCAGAAAGAAGAAATGCCGCTCATGCAGTTGGACAGCATCATGAAGACTGCCAACGCTGACGCGGAGAACTCTGACAGTCAGGCCGCCACGCTCATCACCCTGGTAACTCTGGGCGGCCTCGTAATGGTAATCGCGCTCGCCGGAACCATTTCCTGGCGCGTGGCCAAGTCAATCACCCAGCCTCTCTCACAGTTAATTACCGTTGCCGGGCAGATTGGTAATGCCGGAGACTTGGATCAGAAAGTTGAAATCGCGGGCGAGGACGAAGTCGCCCAACTCGCGCGGACCTTTAACAACATGGTGCTCTATCTGCGCGAGATGGCGGGAATTTCAGAAGCGATTGCCGGCGGTGATCTATCAGTGGAAATCAACCCGCGCTCTTCGCGGGACACCCTGGGCAAGGCATTCCGCGAGATGACGCTGGGCTTGCGCAACCTGGTCAAGAACGTGCGCGATAGCGCCGCTCAGGTGGCCAGTGGATCGAACCAGGTCGCTTCGGCGTCCGACGAATCAGCCAAGATCAGCGTGCAGGCGGCTTCCGCCATTGATGAAGTCACCAGCACGATGCATGAGATGAGCATCAACGTGCAAAACATGGTGAAGAGCACGCAGATGCAGGCCTCCAACGTGAGTGAGACTTCGGCCTCCATCGATGAGATGGTGGCGTCAATCCAGCGCGTGGCGGATACCGCCAAGGTGCTGCTCGATATCTCGCAGCGTTCGCGCGACGAGGTGCACAACGGCATCAACACCATGGAAAAAGCGACCGACGGCCTGAGCCGCATCAACGCGTCCATTGGTTCTTCAGCGGAGATTATCGCCGCCCTGGGGCAGCGCGCAGACGATATTGGCAAGATCATTGAGGTGATCGATGACCTGGCCGAGCAAACCAACCTGCTGGCGTTGAATGCCGCCATTGAGGCCGCCCGCGCCGGAGAGCACGGCCTTGGCTTTGCCGTAGTTGCAGACGAAGTCCGCAAGCTAGCGGAAAAATCAGCCCAATCCACCCGCGAAATTTCCGAGCTTATCCAAAGCATCCAGAAGGAAGCCCGCAAAGCGGTGGACAACATGGAGAAGAGCACCAACATCGTGAACGAAGGTATTTCTCTGGGCGGCGACCTGAGCGGCGCGCTGAAGAAAATCTCCAGCGTGGTGTCTGAGGTCTATAAGTTCGCACAAGAGATTGGCGCGGCGACAAACGAGCAGTCGCACGGCTCATCACAGATCGCCAAAGCTACTACGCGGCTGAACGAGATCACGCATGAGATCAACTCCTCGGTTGAGGAGCAGGCTTCCGGAGCGCAGGCTGTGGTCCGTGCCATGGAGAAGATGCGCGAACTGGTACAGCGCTCCTCCTCTGGTTCAACTGAGCTTGCGGCTTCAGCCGAGCAGATGTCCAAGATGTCCCGCTCCATGCTGGAAGCCATGGACCGCTTTGTTCTGGAAAACATGGTGGCCCGCGAGAGCGGTAATGGCGCACGCCGGCCGGACGATCGCGGACGGGCGCCGGCCGCGCAATACGCTACAGCCGGAGCACAGTACAACTAACCCGGGCGAGGAGACCCATGTCCAAGGAACTACACATTGTCGGCTTTCGCGTGGGACGAGAGGTTTTTGGCGTCCCCATCGCGCTGGTGCATGAGATTGTGCGCGTGCCGGAGATCACTTCTGTTCCGGATTCGCCCGGCTGCGTTCAGGGAGTCATCAATTTGCGCGGCAAGATCGTTTCCGTGGTCGACTTGCGGCGGCGCTTCGGAGAAAAGGAGATCAAGCCCACCAAGAAGAACCGCATCCTGGTAACGGAGGTGGCGGGCAAGCTGGTGGGATTGATCGTGGACAGCGCATCCGAAGTCCTGAAGATCCCGGAAAGCGACGTTGAGTTGCCACCCGTCTTTGATGCGGGCGAAACCAACTACGTGACCGGAGTGGGCAAGCTCAACGGACGGCTGATCATATTGATTGACCTCAACAGGATCCTGCAGAAAGGCGAATTGCGGCGGCTGGGTGAAATTGCGGAAACCCAGGCAGCGGCAGCTTCTGCTTGATTCCAGCGGAAAGAATTGTTTAACGGAGACCGATGGCCACACCGAGCGTTGCAATCCAAATCAGTGACCCCGAATACAAGTTGTTGCAAACCCTGGTTTACCAGGAATGCGGCATGTATTTCGACGAACGGCGGGCACATTTCCTGCAGGACCGGCTGCAACGGCGTTTGAAAGCCTGCGGCTTGGACACGTTTTACGCCTACTATCGCCTGCTCACCAGCTATCAGGGCAAGGCGGAGCTAAGCGCGCTGGTGGAAAACCTGACGGTGAATGAGACCAGTTTCTTTCGCAACAAGCCACAACTGGAACTGTTCCAAAAAAACATCCTGGAAGAGCTGTTACGGCGAAAGCAGGACCGCCGCGACTGGAGCCTGCGCATGTGGTCCGCTGGATGCTCCACCGGCCAGGAACCATACACTCTGGCCATGCAGGTATGCGACGCTCTGGCCTATTACTACCTGCGCAACCCATTGCCTTTCGAAATGCCTAGCCCCAAGCCGCTGATCCCGCCACCGTGGAAAGTGGAGATCCTGGCCTCGGACATTAACTACTCCGTGCTGCGAGCAGCGCAGGAAGGCCATTATCCGGAAAGCCAAATGGAGGCGGTGGACTATGCCTTCCGCCTGCGCTATTTCGATAAAGTAGGCGAGCGTTATGCCGTCAAACGCGGGCTCAAAGACCTGGTCCACTTCGATTTCCACAACCTGAAGACTGAATTTCTGCCGCAACGCAATGACGTGATCTTCTGCCGCAACGTGATGATCTATTTCGATGAAGCCGAGCAGAAGCGCCTGGTGGAAAAGCTCTATCGCTGCCTGAACCCTGAAGGATATTTATTCATCGGCCACGCGGAAAGCCTTTTCGGCCTCTCCGATAAATTCAAGATGGTGCACCTGAACAATGGGACCGCTTACCAGCGCATTGAGGTGGCCGGTTGAACTTCTTCTCAGACGATCACGCCTCCGAGCTCCGCGAACTCTTCTTTGAGACCGCGACGGAGCTGTTGCAGACCCTCAATGAAGAGGGACTGGAACTGGAGAAGCGTCCTGAAGACGAAGAGGTGCTGCGCGAGGTGCGCCGCACCGTGCACACGCTGAAAGGCGACTCAGCCGCTTGCGGGTATACCGAACTAAGCGAGCTGGCCCATACTCTGGAAGACGTCCTGCGGCCGGAGATCGCGGCCACCAGCAAGCACGCGCTGGCTGAGGTGGTGCTGATTGCCGCCGACACGTTCAGCTCTATGCTCTCGGCTTATCGCGGCAATTTGCAGCCGCCCGCCGGAGAAGAACTCAAACACCAGATTGTTTCGCTTACCCGCAAACCGTCCGGGAACGTTCCTTACAAATTGCAGGCGCGCTTTGTGTGGAGCGAGTACGAGCAGATAGCGGTGGCCGATGCCCTGGGCCGGGGCGAAACGGTTTACAACGTTGCTTTTTCGATTGCGCCGCAATGTCCCATGCGCGGAGCGGCCATGCAGTTGATCCGCAACGTTCTGCAGGATTGCGGACGCCTGCTGGCCATAGCCCCCGACCAGAGCACACTGAGCGACGATCTGGACGTGGTGGAAGCAGCAATAGCCAGCGATCACGCTCTCGCCTGGATTAAAAAGAAAAGCCGCATTCCGTCAGTGGTGGCAGACCTGCTGGTGCAACGCGCAGGCACGCTCCAGGAACAGAGCGATGACGTGCTGGATATCGTGAAGCACCTGACAGCGCCCGCGGAAGACGAGTTTGAGCCGGAGATCAAAGCGGCCGAGGTCACGACGAAAGTCCCCGTAGATTTGCCGGCAAAATCCTCTGTACCTCCTGCGCCGCAAGCCTCCGCGCCGGTACCAGCAGAAATCCAGCCGACCAGTTTTGCCAACTTACCGGAAACGCTCTTGCGAGTGGATGCCGAGCGGATCGATTCCGTCCTGAACCTGGTGGGCGAATTGATTATCGCCAAAAGCATGCTGCATCAGGCCATCAATGAATTTGACAGAATCCATCCCAAGGACCCGTTCAAGATGCGCTTTTCTGACGCCATGGCATTCCAGGCGCGCATTATGAACGACCTGCAAAAATCGGTGATGAAGATACGCATGGTCCCGGTGGAGCATCTGTTTCGCCGCTTTCCGCGCGTAGTCCGCGACGTGGCGAAGTCCTGCGGCAAAGAGGTCAACCTGGTGGTCACCGGACAAGATACAGATCTGGACAAAAGCATTCTGGATATGCTGGCCGAACCGCTCGCGCATTTGGTGCGCAACGCGGTGGACCACGGCATTGAATCTCCGGCGGAACGTATTAACCAGGGCAAGCCGGCGCACGGGACCGTTCAGCTTGACGCATACCACCAAGGCAACCAGATTGTGATTGAAGTGAGCGATGACGGGCGCGGTCTGGATCGCGACAAGCTCATGGCCAAAGCGGTGGAACGGGGGCTGATCAAAGCGGCCGACGGTGAGGCGATGAGCGAAGCCGCCGTCAACGATCTCATCTTCCATCCTGGTCTCAGCACGGCGGAGGAGGTAACGGCCATCTCCGGACGCGGCGTAGGGATGGATGTGGTCAACTCAGTGCTGCAAAAACTGAAAGGCTCGGTCAGTATCAAAACCACGCCGTGCAAAGGCACCACCTTTTATATGAAGGTCCCACTCACGCTGGCCATCATCAAGGCGTTGTTGTTCCGGGTGGGCGACCGGCTGTACGCGGTTCCGCTGGCTTCCGTGGTGGAAATCACGCGGACCAACCCGAACGCGCTGCATCGAGTGGACGGCCATGACGTGATGCAGTTGCGCAATGAGGTGCTTACGCTTCTGCGCCTGCATCAACTGGCGAAACAGCAGGAAGAAACGAAGAAGATGTTTGTGGTGGTAATTTCCATCGGCGAGCGCAAGTTCGGCCTGGTGGTGGACCAACTGGTGGGCGAAGAAGAGTTGGTCATCAAGGCGATGGACGATCACCTTGTGGCCACGGACCTGGTCAGCGGCGCTTCCATCCTGGGCGATGGCACGGTGGTGCTGATCTTGAATCTCTCCAGCGTAGTTGCAAAGCTCGGCAGGTTACAGATGGTGGGGGCCACGGCATGAGTCAAAAGTTGCGCGTCCTGGTAGTGGACGATTCTGCATTGATGCGGAAATTG
>JBARMK010000433.1:0-7462 GCA_049802395.1 Candidatus Angelobacter sp. | reverse complement strand
ACGACCAGGTGCAACAGGCGGCTGCGGACCTATGCCTGGCTCTGGACCGGCGCCCTCAGGCTGCCGAGCTGCTTAGCGCTTTGCTGGAACATGAATTTGAGATCGGCGAGAGCAGCAAAGGGGCAATTACTTATAAGAAACTCACCAAGATCACCACGCCTACGCCCCTGCAGACCTTCCACTACGCTCAGCTTATCGAAAAGCGCGACCGGCATGACGCCCTGGAAGCTTACCAACTGGCCCTAAAGGGCTTCGACCGGCAAAAGAAAGAAAAGCAGGCGCTGACGGTTTGCAAGCGCATCGTTGAACTCTCACCTACGATTGAAAACCTGCAGCTCACGGCGGAAAGAGCCGCAGCTCTGGGAGTGGGGAAGACCGCGGCAACCAACTTTGTTCAACTTGGATTGCTCCAGGACCAGGAATCTCCAGGATCTGGGTTCCAGTCTTACGAGCGCGCCTACAACTTTGATCCACTCAATTTTCAGGCCATCTTTCTCTATGGGCGCGGGCTTTTCTCGCGCAACCAACTCACGGAATGCCTGGCCGTGCTGGAGCAAGTGGTCACGCGCGTAAAAGGCCTTCCAGAATTGCGCGAGTTGTATGCGCACGCGCTAATGGCCGTGAAGCGTCCAGCAGAAGCTGAGCCTTATGCCTGGGAGTTGTTTGAGAAGGACCCGCAGCAGCTTGAGGAAGTCGCTTCACTGGTAGGCGTCTATCTGGATGTGAACGATACGCGTGGAGCGCTGCAGTTGGCCAAAAAACTTGAAGAGCATGAGACAGCGGCGGGCCGGCGGCGCGAGTTCATTACCAGCATGTATGAAATGTCAGACCGGCGTCTGCCTTCTTTGGGGTTTGCCGAGTACCTGGTCAAGCTCTTTGATACTGCCAATCGCGAAAATGAATACAGCCGCACGCTACAGAAGCTGTTCCAGCTTTATTATTCCGCGGGCAAGTACGGCCAGGCCGGTGAGACTCTGGACCGCGCCGCGGAGTTGGATCCTTACGAGCCGGGCCATAGCAAGCGCCTGGAGATGCTGCACGGCCGGATTGATGACCATCAGTACAACCGCATTGCCAATCGCTTTCATCGGGTAGAAAAAAAGGTCGAGGCGGCAGCCGCACCTGCGCCCGAGCCGGAAGTGGCGGCCCCGGTCCGGGGAGATGCTGAACCGACGGTGCTCGAAGATTTCATTCTGCAGGCGGAAATCTACCTGCAATACGGAATGCGATCGAAGGCGCTGGAGCGGCTGGAGCGCGTGAGCAAGCTCTTTCCGCGCGAAGAACTGAAAAATGAGAAGCTGCGCCATCTTTATATATCCGCCGGTTTCACGCCGGCCTATGAGGTTGCAGCCGCGGTGGCCAAGGCTTCCGCTCCAGCGGTCACGTCCAGCGCGCCCGCTCAAACCAAAGACGCAGCTCCTCCTCCACCCGTGCCCGCTCCTGCCGCCTACGAAGAAAATGCCGTCGATAATTTTGCCCGCGTTACCGAGATCACGCGCAACATCTACCGCCAGGCCAATGTGAAAAGCGTTCTTTTCGCCGCGGTCAACGATATTGGCCGCCATTTCAATGCCAGCCGTTGTGTGGCGGGCTTGTGTACCATCGGGAAACCTCCCTCGGCCGCGCTGGAGTATTGCGCGCCCGGCGTAAAGCAGTCTGATGTAATGGCAATCGTAAAGCTGATTGCTTTGACCCAGCAGCTCGCCGTTAACGGCACGGTAAATATTCCCAATGCCAAGTCCGCGCGCGAGCTGGCGCCGGCCGCGGAGCATATTCACGCGCTTAATATTGAGTCGCTGCTGGCGGTGCCGCTGTTGGATTCAGGCGAGCAGTCCGGCATTCTGATCCTGGAGCACACCACGTCCCGGCAGTGGCAGCAGACTGATGTGGTGGTGCTCAAGACCATCGCCGAGCAGATGGTACTGGCAGTGAGCAACGTTCGTTTGCGTACGTTGATGAAGACGCTCGCCGTCACCGATGAAAAGTCGGGCCTGCTCAAGCGCTCCTCGTATCTTGACGTCCTGCTCTCTGAGGTACGCCGCTGCCTGCAACAAAAAGCTCCGATGACCCTGATGCTGCTCCATTTCGGCAAAGCCTCAGCGCTGGCAAAGGAAATCGGCGAAGGCGAAGTCGAGGCCATGATGCAACAGATTGGACAGGCTCTGGCCTCGCACATTCGCCAGAACGACGTAGCCGTGCGCTACGATCTCACCACCATCGCACTGGTTCTCTCCGATACCACGGAGAAGAATGCTTTCCTCGTGGTCGACAAGATGAGGAAGGTGCTAGCGCCCACCAAGGTCCCCGGAACCGATCGCAATCCGCCGATAAGTGTCGGCATCGCTGAGGCAGTCCTGCAGGAACGCTTCGATGCTGTAGACATGGTCACGGAGGTGATCAACCGTGTTGAGAACGCTCTGGAGGCCGCCCGCACTGAGGGTGGCAACAAGGCGCATTCGCTTGCGCCCACCATCCAACCGAATGCCGTAGCCTAGAGCCCGATTTAACGATGTGCACGCTCCGAATCTACCTAGTCCCTGCGAACTAGCCCATCGGTCGTAAAAATCTATTTTGGTTGAGCCAGAGTTGTTGCTCAGGAATACTTGAATTACACCCTTCAGGAGTATTCCATTGAATAGTCTAAAAATTGTGCCGCGCTTTGTCTTTACTCTGGCCCTGCTTGCCGTCAGTGGCTGTGGTGGCAGGTCAAGCAAGACATCCCTTCCTGTACCCACCGCGAACAATAACAACAACGATCCTGGCGCTTCCTCTCCTGCGCCGTCAAATGCCACAGTATTTCCGAAGATTGAAGCAATGCCGGCCTGGCAATTCTGTACCGCGCAGCTCAATCTTCAGCCATGCGCTTCCGGTCTGGGTAATGCCACATCATCCAAAACTGACGATCAATCCAGGCCTTCTCTCGATGGATCGTCTTCAAAGTTCTCCATCGGAGGCCCTAAAGGCTATTCAAATGCGCTGTGGTGGAAGTCAGTCAGCGGTGGGCTGGATGCGGCCCACTTCAGCTATGACGTCTCATTCTACGTAGACCATCCTGAAGTCTCGGAGGCGCTGGAGTTCGACGTAAACCAATCCTTCAACGGGTCGCGCTACGTCTGGGGCAGCGAGTGCAACTTCAAAGGTACCGGGAAATGGGACATTTGGGACCCCAGGAGCTTCAAGTGGGTGCCGACGAGTCTCCCGTGCCCTCCATTTTCAGCAAACACCTGGCACCACATCACCTGGCTTCTGGAACGCGTTAATACCCAGGTCCACTACATCAGCCTGACTGTGGATGGAACAACCATGCCAGTTGATATCTATAAAGATCTCCAGCCTAACTTTAATGGCACTGACATCAACGTCGCGTTCCAGTTAGATGGCGATTTCAAGCAACATCCTTACAACGTGTGGCTGGACCAAGTCACATTGAAGGGGTGGTAGCACAAGCGTATCAAGCCAAAACGGCCATAGATCAATAGAGTTGCAGTACTGAGAACGGTGGCGATCCAGTCATCAGAATGAAAACATGACTTGCAAATCAATGCGCCGGTTGGCTGACTGCGTATTGAATACACCGCCTGCCAGGGCCGTTGACTGGCCGAACAGCCGTGAGCTCAAAATTCCGATTGGCGGCTGCGGATTCACGTTGTTAAAGATGTTGCGTGCATTCACACTGAAAGTCAGGCTGTAGCGTTGATTAGATCGCTCGGGTCCGCCAAACGGCCCGCCGCGCGGTCCACCCATGCCGCCGGGGCCACCCGGACCTCTTCCACCTTCACGCCCGCCGCCTGGGCCGCGCTGGCCGCGCTGCTGCTGTGTGTTGCTGTTGTCCGCTTCAATTTTGGGGCCAATGCCGATCGTCTTGCTGACACGCATGTTAAGCGTGAACTGCTCCGCGCTTTCACCAAAGTTCATGGGAATGATGGCCTGGCCCGGAATGGGGCTGGTATCGAACGCGCCGAGGCTGGTCTGGATTACGCTGGGACGCGAGAGATCCGTCGCAAAGGCTGGGCGATCATTGAACACAGAATCGCCGTTCAGGTCGCGGCCAATCGTGATGTTGAACGGCGTTCCTGAATTCGCCACCATGAAAGGACTCACGCGGAAGCCGTGCGGCAATGACACAGTCCCGCCAAAAAATACGCGGTGGTGCACATCAAAGGCCGCGCGCCCGTAGTCGGCGGAAATGCCCTTCGTGGGGTCAGAAGCAAAGCTTCCCGCACCGGCGGTGTTACTGTTGGCATGACTGAACATATAAAAACTAAAGATCGTCAGCCGGGCGCCGGCGCGCACGTTCAAATTGGTGATGAGCTGGTTCTGGTTGTACACGCCGTCCGATTCAAATTGATATTGGGGCGCGGGCACTGTGCTCAGCACGCTGGAGAAAAGCTGGTGGACCCCGTGAGAATGCACATACGTGCCGGTAAGCGTGGCGAACTTGCTGATCTGGCGCTCGACCGATCCGGCGAACTGAATAGCGTAAGGCGCGCGCAGGTTTGGATCGATTCCGTAAATGCTCGCTGGAGCCGCACTCAAGCTGGCCAATGACGGCGGATTGGGATTGGTCGCAAACAGCGAATTCAGCAGCGCCTGATTAGCAAGGTTTGCAGGGGTGGTGTCATTGGGCTTGACCGTTATAGTGACCTGCTTCTGGTTTATGCCATTCTGGCGCTCCGACTGCATGATCAGGTTCTGGCTAAAACGGTCATAAAAGATACCGAAGCCGGCGCGGACCACGGTCTTGGGCGCAGAATTCTTTTTCCCGCCCAAGCCCCAGGCAAACCCCAATCGCGGCGCCCAGTCGCCGTGGTCATTTATGCCGTTCTGCGTCTCAAAGCGCAAGCCATAGCTGAGCGTCATGTTCGGGCGGACCTTCCAGTCGTCTTCCGCATAGAGCCCGGCATCCACAAAAGTGTCCTGAAGGAAAGGATTGCCTGTGGCAATGATGAGCTGATTCGGTGTTCCGCTATGAAAGGTCGCCAGCGAGTCAAATGTATAAGTCCCGTTAAAACCCAGCGTGGAAGTGCTGGAATTCGCCGTGGCCCGCAGCCTGCCGCCCAGCCGCATAAAATGATTGCCTTTATTGATTGACGTGTAGTTCTGCACCTCATAGTGATTGGTGATGACGGAGCTGATGCCCAACGTATTGCCGCCGGCGTTAAATTGCCCCAGCACACTGATGCTGGGGCTCAGGAACAGAGAGTTTTGGTCAGTGAGGCCGCGCTCCCATTCAAACCGGGTTTCATTGACGGCGTGTGGGCTCAAAATCTGCGTGTCGCTGATCTGGATTTCGTTTTCATTCCCTGTCTGGTTATATCCCTGCGAGGGGAGTGAAAGTTGGGCAATGCCATTGTTCTGCTGGCGATCGCGCGTGTATTGATAGCGCACCATCAGGGTATTGGAAGCCGCAAGCTGATAGTCGAGGCGCGCGCTTATGTTTGTGCGGACGCGCGGATTGAGCACACCTTCCACCGGAACATTGGCGGCGGCAAAAGCCGCCGGCAACACTACCGTGGCCTCGTTAATATTGCGCCGCTCTGCGCTGACCTGGTAGGAAGCTTTCTTACCTATCGGCCCGCCTACATTGCCATTGACCATTTGCGTGCTGAAGTCCGGCTCACTGGCGGCGAAAGGATTCAGGGCATCGAGAAAGGAGTGGTTGTCATTGAAAAAGAACTGGCCGTGGATCTTGTCAGTGCCGGGCTTGGTGAGGATCTCAATGCGGCCAAAGCCCATGCGGTCAAACTGCGCGGAAAACGGGTTCTGGTTGATGCGAATTTCGCGGATCGACGACTTGGGCGGAAGCTGCCCGCCGGTGAAGCCATCGATATAAATCTGTCCCCCGTTCGGTCCGGCGGAAGGTCCAGCCAGGGCCTGCAACTCCGACTGCAATTCGTCAGGATCGTCAGACAGTGCATCCAGGTCTTTACCGCTGATGATCACGCTGCTGGCATTGTTGTCAGAGCTGGTACTCACCTTGGCCGCGTCGCTCTGCACCTCAATGTCTTCTTCCTTGACCAGAACCTTCATCGTGAGATCGGCCTTTTTCTCCTGGCCGGCTACGATCTCAATTTCCTGCGTCACCGGCGCAAAGCCCTTGGCAGTTACACTTACCGTGTACGTGCCTGGAGCAAGATTGCGGAACGCATATTCACCGGCGCCTCCCGAGGTGGCAGCCACCACCAGGCCGCTGGAGTTCTTGACCGTAATGGCGGCCCCAGGAATCACAGCGCCGGTAGGGTCCATGATTTGTCCCTGAAGACGGCCCACGGGCGACTGCGCCAGCATTGGAGTGGCGACACTTGCGACCATGAAAATTATGAAGACCCACGTACATAGTCTCGACGGCCGGAAATTCATCAAACTCTCCTCAACACTGTTCTACGTTGCTACTGCGTTCCGGCATCGCCACCAGGCGCACCGAGGTTCCATCCGGAAAAGAGCGCCGCAGCGCTGCCGCCGTTGGGCGACGCGGTAAGAATCGGCTCTACTCCGCCCAGCAAAGTAATTGCCGTGACCTCACCGCCGTTGCTACCCTGCGTGGCCACGATCATCACCGCATCTTCTTTCTGTAAATCAGCCAGCGTAACGCTGGGAATACGGCTCAACATTTGCTGAAAGTCTGGTGCGCCGACGGGCCTAGGTCCACCGGCCGCCGGGCCGCCACTCGAGGCCGGCTGCGCCGTTGCACCAGCACCGGAGGTTCCACCCTGAGCAGCCTGCGGCCCGCTCTTCAGGAAGAACGCCAGACGCTGCGCCATTTGCGGCGCTAATTTGCGTAACTGTGAATCCGAATTTAATTTCACTACAACAGATTTCTTGGCCAGAATATCTTTGACCGTAATGGCATTGTTCGCCGCATCAATCGAGGTGATGGTTCCGGCAATATTACGAAACGTTCCCGAGATCACCTCTTCAGCCGCGATCTCTTTGCCGTCGGCACTGCGCGTGCCGCGGGCGCGCAACTGGTCGCCAACTTTGATCTGATCCACGCTTCCTTTTTGCGCATCGGCAAACTTGATCGAGTTGGGAGCATAGCGCAGGTAGCTGGTGTCTTTTGATGTTTTGACCGCGATGCTAACCGTTGGCGTTATCGACACGGTGAAAACGCCATTGGCAGAATCGATCGCGCTTACGATCCCTCCGGCGCCACGCTTTTGCCAGTCCTCGCGCTCATGCTGCTGCTTCTGCGCTACATCCGCCTGCTTCATCACCACAATCGATACGGCCACAATGGCGTCTTTGTCATCTGGGCGGCCGCGCACCAGCATGCGATCACCGACCCGGATTTCAGCCGCAGTCATGGGAGTGGCGCTCTTCAGGTCAGTCTGCCCCGGCGCCAGCCGCACGATGCGCGTGCCATCGTCTAAATTGACCGTTACCTCCGCGCCGGCATCTGCTTTCAGCACCAGACTTTGCCCGCTGATGGATTTCACGCTACCGACGTTTCTTACGACACCGG
>JBARMK010000432.1:0-10565 GCA_049802395.1 Candidatus Angelobacter sp. | reverse complement strand
AATCACGAGTCGATTGCTGTCGCAAGTTGACGTGTGTGACAGCAGGCTGTCTCATTTTTTCGTGAATGACTTCGACGGCCATTTTCAGCAGTTCACCCGCCTTTGATACTGGCTTCAATTGATCTTGGCTTGAATAAAAGATGCTTAGGATTGAAAGATGCGGTCTGCGGCGCAGCCACCCGCAGCGAGAAAGGACACAAATACCAGGATGCCCGTTCATATTGCATGCCTCAAAATGTTCTGCAACTCACATTTATCGCAGCGATAAATGGGGTTGGAGCCAGAATTTAGCTGCCCCGCAGGCACCATTAAGGCCATGATTCACATCACAAAGGGCGGGGAGATTCGCTCTTTTTCCGGGGTTTTGGCCAGATTTTTTTTAGATGGAACGCTTTATCTGCATTCACGCTCATTTTTATCAGCCACCGCGGGAGAACCCGTGGCTGGAAGCCGTGGAGCAGCAGGAATCCGCCTATCCTTATCATGATTGGAATGAGCGCATCACGGCGGAGTGTTATGCCCCCAACGGAGCTTCCCGCATCCTGGACGATGCGGGACGGATACGGCAAATCGTTGACAACTACAGCCGAATCAGCTTCAACTTTGGCCCCACGTTGCTCTCCTGGATGAAAGAGAAAGCGCCGGACACTTACCAATGCATCCTGGATTCCGATGAGGAAAGCCAGCGGCAATTCTCAGGGCACGGCTCAGCCATCGCCCAGGGCTACAACCACATCATCCTGCCACTGGCCAATGCCCGCGATAAATACACACAGGTGCTGTGGGGCGTGCGCGACTTTGAACACCGTTTTGGACGCGCGCCTGAGGGTATGTGGCTTCCCGAAACCGCCGTCGACCTGGAAACACTAGAAGCGCTGGCAGAGCGCGGAGTCAAGTACACCATTCTGGCGCCGCATCAGGCAGCACGTGTCCGCAAGATCGGGGGGCGGAGCTGGAAAGATGTCCACGGAGGACGCATAGATCCCACGCGCGCCTACGCGTCCCGGCTTCCTTCTGGCCGGAAGATCAACCTCTTCTTTTATGACGGCCCAATTTCTCAGGCTGTGGCTTTCGAACGCCTGCTTAACAATGGGGAGCATTTTGCCGGGCGGCTGCGGAACGGGTTCTCTGACAAACGAGATTGGCCGCAGCTGATGCACATCGCCACTGACGGCGAAACTTACGGCCATCATCACAAACATGGCGATATGGCGCTGGCCTATGCGCTCGACCGCATTGAGGCTGATCCGGATATCCGGCTGACAAATTACGGAGAGTTTCTGGAAAACTTTCCGCCCACACATGAAGTGCAGATCATTGAAGATACGGCGTGGAGCTGTTCGCACGGGGTGGAGCGTTGGCGCAGCGATTGCGGCTGCAACTCCGGCCGGGCTGGCTGGCGGCAAATGTGGCGTGGGCCGCTGCGCGATGCGCTGGACTACCTGCGCGACAGCACCGCGGAGCTTTTTGAGCGCAAGACTTTTTCCATGCTGCATGACCCCTGGGCCGCACGCAATGATTACATTGATGTGATTCTTGACCGCTCTCCGGAGGCTCTGTGGGTCTTTTTTGAAAAGCACTCCCGCCGCCAGCTTCGCAGTGAGGAAACCACGCTGGTCCTGAAGCTTTTGGAAATGCAGCGCCATGCCATGCTGATGTACACCAGTTGTGGATGGTTCTTTGACGAATTGAGCGGGATTGAAACCGTACAGGTCATGCAATACGCCGGACGCGTGATTCAGCTGGCGAAAGAAACCTCGGGCACGGACCTGGAAACGGAATTCCTGGAGCGGCTGGCGGAGGCTAAGAGCAACCTGCGCGAGCTAGGCGACGGAAGAGACATTTACAACATGTGGGTCAAGCCGGCCATGGTGACCCTTGACAAGGTAGCCGCTCATTTTGCCATCAGCACAATGTTTGACGGCGACCACGTGGTCCCGCAGTTCTGTTATGACATCAAGGCGCTCGATTACCGCCACGCCGAATCAGGAGCGGCCAGATTTGCGATGGGCCGGGCCCGGGTCACCTCCCGCATCACCCGCGAGTCGCGCGAACTCACCTTCACCGTAGTCTACCTAGGAGAGCAGGTGCTACACGCCGGTGTGCAGGATTTCAATGGAGAGCCGGCATATCTGGAACTGACGGAAAAACTTACGTCGGCATTTTCCGCTGGTGATTTCGCCGAGCTATTGCGCCTGCTGGACGAGCGCTTTGGCGGCACACTCTACTCGCTGAAGTCGCTGTTCAAAGACGAGCAGAAGCGCATCCTCGACATTATTCTTGCCCGCACGCTGCAAGACGCAGAAAGCAGCTATCAGGCCATCTATGAAAAACAAGGGCCTCTTCTCCGGTTCATCCGAGAAATGGGCCAGCCTGTGCCTGAAGTCCTGCGGATCACCGCCGAATTCGTGCTGAACAACGATCTCAAAGACACCTTCGATTCTGATCCGGTGGATTTTGTCCGCGCGGCCATGCTCATGGAGATCGTAAAACACGAAGGCATTCGTGTGGATGAAGCCGGCCTAGGCTATTCCGCCAGCAAAGGCCTGACCCGCCTGCTGCGGCGCCTGCAACAGGAGCCGCGCAACATCGAAACGCTGGAACGGGCGAACGTGCTCACCAGTCTATTTTCCACCATGCCTTTCACCGTGGATTACTGGCACGCGCAAAACATTTACTACTCCATCTTCAACAAAGATTTCCCCGCAATCGCCGCAAAACAGGACCCGCATTCGCGGACCTGGCGAGAGCGCTTCCTTGCGCTGGGAGAAAAACTTCAGATCAGTGTTCCCGCGCTGGCGCCGGAAGCCGAGCTGAAAATGGCAGGCTGACAAACAGGAAGAGGAATTGCCATGCAAAAGAGAACCAAGATCGTCATTGGCGGGCTGGCCGCGGGCTCGCTCGTCGCCGGCGCTGCGGCCGGAGTGGGCGCGCTGCTGGCGGCCAAGAACGTATTCCAGACCGTCCGCAATCGCCGTTTGCGCGAACTGCGCGGGCAAACCGTGCTGATCACCGGCGGATCGCGTGGACTTGGGCTGGCGCTGGCGGAAGAGTTCGCCCAGCAGGGATCGAAGGTCGCAATCTGCGCCCGCGATGAGCATGAGTTGGCGCGAGCGCGACAACGTCTGGAACATCTCGGGGTCGAGGTCTGTGCCGTGACTTGCGACGTAGCGCAAGCGGACCAGGTTGAGCAAATGATAAGGTCGGTGCGCCGCCAGTTAGGGCCAATCGACATATTGATCAACAATGCCGGAATCATCTCCGTGGGGCCGTTGCTGGCGCAAACACTGGAAGACTTCCATGAAGCCATGGACGTGATCTTCTGGGGCACCGTGCATCCGACACTCGCTGCGCTGCCGGAAATGCTTTCCCTCGGCCACGGCAAGATCGTGAACGTAACCTCCATCGGCGGGAAGGTCAGCGTTCCACACCTGATTCCTTACGGCTGCGCCAAATTCGCCATGGTGGGCTTCTCTGAAGGCCTTCATGCCGAACTGAAACGCTTCGGCATACACGTGCTCACGGTGGCGCCCGGGCTGATGCGTACCGGCTCACACCTGAATGCGCAGTTCAAAGGGAAGCACGAATCTGAATTCGGCTGGTTCGCCGTGAGCGGCACCAATCCACTGGTTTCCATTTCAGCAAAGAGTGCCGCACAGAAGATCGTGCGCGCCGTCTGCGCCAACCGGACGGAGTTGGTCATCGGCTGGCAGGCAAAATTGCTGGCCGAAATCCACGGAATTGCCCCAGGACTGACTCAGGACGCATTGGCGTTGGTCAATCAACTCTTGCCCGGCGCCAATGGATCCATGGAAAAGAAGCTCGGACGCGAGAGCCATTCCCCCGTCACCCGCTCAGCCCTGACGGCGCTGGGAAAGCGTGCGGCCCGCCGATACAACCAGAACAAACAGACTGCCTAGAGCAAGCTGCAACAAAAGGAGGAACCATGCCCACACGCTCCAACGCGAAACAAAGCAAAAGGAACGGCGCCGCCCCGAAGAGCAAAGTGGTGGAGTTCGGCAATAAGGGCAGATCGCGCCCGCCGCAAGAGCCCACGCCTCCTTTTCCTGAACAACATCAAGCGAAGCCCGGTATCGAAGCCAGGATCAAGCCTCGCCCCAAGTATCTGGCGCCGCTCTATCGAGGCGCCGACAAGCTGAAAGATAAAGTTGCGTTGATCACCGGCGGTGACTCCGGCATTGGCCGTTCGGTCGCGGTGCTGTACGCGCGCGAGGGCGCGGATGTAGCCATTATTTATCTGCCGGAAGAACAACAGGACGCCGAAGAAACACGCCGCGCGGTGGAGGACGAGGGACGGCGCTGTCTCATGATCGGCGGCGATGTGACGAATCCGGAATTCTGCCGCGAAGCCGTGAGCGAGACCGTGGACGAATTCGGCCATCTGGATATCCTGGTGAATAACGCGGCCTTTCAGCAGCACCAGGAGTCGATTGAAGAGCTCAGCGAAGAGCAGTTTGAGCTGACCTTTCGCACCAACATTTTTGGCTACTTCTATATGGCCAAGGCCGCTCTACATCATATGGAGCCAGGCAGCGCCATCGTGAACACCGGTTCCATCACTGGATTGCAAGGCAGCGCAAAGCTGCTGGATTATGCTTCCACCAAGGGAGCGATCCACGCCTTCACCAAATCGCTGGCGCAAAATCTGGTGGAGAGAAAAATCCGCGTGAACTGCGTTGCTCCCGGTCCGGTGTGGACTCCGCTCAACATCGCCGACAAGCCTGCCAAAGAAGCGGGCAAGCACGGCAAAGATGTTCCGCTGGAACGGCCAGCCCAACCAGAGGAAGTCGCCCCGGCTTACGTGTTCTTTGCTTCGGAAGCCGATTCCAGCTATATCACAGGAGAGGTGCTCACGCTTCTGGGTGGGGAAACCACGGCGGCGTGAGAAGAGCAATTGGCAAATAACAGTTAGTAATTTTTCGCGGCCAATTCTCCTATCTGCGAACATCTGCGTAAACCTGCGGCTGGATCTTTGCTGCTTCGACGTTTTCGGCGGCCTCGTGAATCGCCATCCGTAAAACTTCGGCGATGTGCAACGCATGCCGGCCGGTAAGGCCTTCAATCTGTTGGAAGCAACTGAAGCCACCGGCAATAATCAGAGTGTCTGTGGCGGCATTACGCACAGCCGGCAACAAGACACGCTCACCGATCTGCACTGAAACGCCGTACTTGTCCGCTTCAAAGCCAAACGAGCCAGCCATGCCGCAACAGCCTGAATCCAGCACCTTGAAATTGAGCCCCGTGCGCTTGAGCAACTCGCTCTCAGCATCGAACTTGAGCACAGAATTATGATGGCAATGGCCGTGCACCAATGCTTTACGTTTGAGCTGCGGCGGACGATAGTCCGCCTTGTTGACCAGAAATTCGCTCAGAAGAAAAGCCTGCGTTTTCAGCCGCTGCGCAGCGACATTGTTGCCTAGAAGATTGGTCATCTCGTCGCGAAAGACGGAGACGCAACTCGGCTCCAGGCCGATGATCGGCGTGGCTGCGGCAATTTGCGGCTCCAGCGCAGCCAGCACCCGCTCGAGCATCCCCCGCGCAGTATCCAGCATGCCAAAGTCGTAGAGCGGCCGGCCGCAACAAAGCGATCTCTCGGGAATCGTGACTTGATATCCCGCATGCTCCAGCACCTCGACCGCAGCCTGCGCAATACTGGGATGAAAGTTGTTGCTGAAGGTGTCCGGCCAGAGCATGACCTGGGGGCTGCCCTGATTGCGCGCGGCTCGGCGCCGAAACCAGTCGGTGAAAGTCTGCCGTGCAAAGGCAGGCAGTTCTCGTTTCTGAGAAATGCCGCCGGCCAGCTTCATCAACTGCGAAAGTCCGGGCGTGCGACCGGCGAAGTTCACCAGCCATGGCGCAATCCGCGCCAACCGTGCCCACCGATGGATCAAGCCCATGGCATACGCTGCGCGAGGACGCGAACGGCCTTCATAATAGTGAGCCAGAAATTCCGCCTTGTAGGTGGCCATGTCCACATTTACCGGGCACTCACTCTTGCACGCTTTGCAGGCCAGGCAAAGATCGAGCGCGTCTTTGACGTAGTCGTTCTTCCATCCGCCATGCAGCGGCTCGCCCTGCAGCATCTCAAACAAAAGGCGCGCCCGCCCCCGTGTGGAGTGCTTCTCTTCTTTGGTGACCATGTAGCTGGGGCACATAGTCCCGCCATCTTCTTTACGGCACTTGCTCACGCCGACGCAGCGCAGAGTGGTGTCAGGAAAATGGCCATGCGCTTCGGGGTAGGAAAAGTATGTCTTGACCGCCGGCGGATTGTAGCTGGCGCCCAGACGAAGGTTTTCGTCCAGCGGATTGGCGTCAATCTTCTTGCCCGGGTTCATCTTCCACTGCGGGTCCCATATGCGCTTGAATTCGCGGAAGGCCTCTATCAGCTCCGTACCATACATCTTGACCAGAAGTTCTCCGCGCGCCTGCCCGTCACCGTGCTCGCCGGAGAGCGAGCCGCCCAGTTGGACAACGAAGTCCGCAGCCTCTTCCACAAAAGCGCGGAATTGCCTGATTCCTTTCTCGGTGACCAGATCGAAGTTGATGCGCATGTGTACGCAGGCATCGCCAAAATGACCATATAGCGCGCAGTGGTAGCCATATTTGGCGAGGAGGCGATGCAGGCCGCGAAGGTATTCACCCAGTTTTTCCGGCGCGACCGCCGCGTCTTCCCATCCTTCCCATGCTTCAGGCTCGCCTGGCACCTGCGAAGTAGCCCCCAGACCGGACTCACGCGCCTTCCATACCATGAGCGCTTCCTGATCCTCCACGAAGAGTTTCATGACTGGCGGATCAGCTTGCCGCCCCAGCCGCTCCATCAGTGCGCTCGCTTTGGCAGTGGATTCTTCCTTAGTCTCGCCGCCAAACTCGCAAAGGAGCCAGCCGCGTCCCGGAGGGAGCATTGCGATGCTTTTGGGATGAAGGCCCTTTTTATTCATGTTCTCAATGAGAACGTCGTCCATGCCTTCAAGCCCGATCGGTGCAGCCTTGCAGACTTCAGGCACGTTGTCTGCGGCGGCATAAACATCCTTGTAGCCCAACACCAGCGTTGTTCGTTTCTTGGGCCAGTCCACCAGCCGAACTTTAGCGGCAAGCGTGATCACGCACGTACCTTCCGCGCCGACGAGAGATTTGGCCACGTTGAAGCCGCGCTGGGGGAGAAGCTCATCGAGACTGTAGCCGGAGACACGGCGCGGGATGTTGGGATAACGGCTGCGAATGAGATCGGCGTATTGATCACGCAAGGCTCGCAGCCGGGAATAAATTTCTCCGCGGCGTCCGCCGGCATGAACGATCTGCTCAAACTCCGCGTCTGAGGTAGGGCCGACGCGCATGCGTTCGCCGTCATAGGTGAGTATGTCGAGTTCCAGCACGTTATCTACCGTGCGGCCCGCCATCATCGAATGTACACCGCAGGAGTTGTTGCCGATCATTCCGCCCAGGTTGCAGTATTCATGCGTGGAGGGATCAGGGCCAAAAGTGAGATTGAACTCATTGGCGCGATTGCGAAGCTTATCCAGCACGCAGCCGGGCTGCACCCATGC
This sequence comes from Candidatus Angelobacter sp., assembly GCA_049802395.1. Lineage (GTDB taxonomy): Bacteria > Acidobacteriota > Terriglobia > Terriglobales > Acidobacteriaceae > Angelobacter. Next base: position 3,000 of record JBARMK010000432.1, on the reverse strand, counting down.
ATATTTCTCCTGCGGGTTGATTTCAATAATCTGGTTCAGGTATTTGGAGAAATCAACAATCACGGCAACGTTGCAGGACTGTCCGGAGAGGCTGGTGCCGCCTCCACGCGGAAGCAACGGCGCGTTGTGCTTGCGCGCCAAGGCCACGGTCTGAATGACCTCTTCGATTGTTTTTGGAATCACGACACCAATAGGAACCTGGCGGTAATTGGATCCGTCGACGGCATAAAGAGCGCGGGAGCCATCGTCAAAGCGGACTTCGCCGGTGATAGCGGCGCGGAGTTCGGCAGCAAGGACATCGGCGCGATAACGAGCTTCCGAGCTATTCCAATCCGGGGCCTTCAGTGGCATCTCCAGATTATGACACGTTGAAGTCCTGCGGATTACGCGGTCACAACTAACAAAAGATAAGCCGCGAATGAACGCGAAGAGCGCGAATCATTTTGAACTTTCAACTTGATTCGTGTTTATTCGCGAATTCGCGGCTTGCTCTTTACCTTCTATTTGGGCTTGTTTGGCTCCCGTTCCGGCACAATGGGAGCATCTCCCTTACGTTCCTCATTGCGCCCGATGGCAACGTTTATGGCTCCGATGCGCACTGGCGACTGCACCTTGGGCTGCGAAGGCTTGCCGTCAATGAGCGGGCCGGTGGGCACAAAGACCAATGGCAGCTTTTCCTGGTTAGTGCGCAAGGCGGCGGCAAACGCCTTGTTGGCAGGGAAGCTGAAGTGCGCGGGCGTGAACTCGCCGTGCTGGTGCGAGCGCACTCCCGTGCTGAACAGAGACACTGTCCCCAGGAAGTGCGGGCTCTCCTCATTCATGGCGGTATTCGGCGGAGCGCCCAAGTAGACCTCCCAGACCACGCCGGGCTCGCGGTCAGCCACGACATTGTCAAGTTCGATCACCAGGCTTTCATTCTTGCTCTGCAGCAATGCAGGAATGCGCTCGCGGATCTTCGCGATCTCAATCGGGACGGTGATTTCGCGCTCGCCCAACTCAACCGGAGGCCCGGGCCAGGGAATGAGGACCTGGGCGATCAGTATCCACCATGGAAATGGAATCAATTTCAGGCAATACTCCTTTACCTGAGGCGGTTCCCCTTCATAAGTGTAGTTCAATTGCTCGGCGCATCGCAGGACATCGCAGCAGGTCATGTGCACCGCTTTCCCACTTTCATTGAAAAAAGTGGCGGTGTGGCCCTTCCATGAGGCGTCAGTGAGAGGATCATGCCGGCCGCCGCCCTGCGCCAGCCAGAGGTTCCAGTAGCGATCAATGTTGGAGTGATGCACAAAGAACACCGGGTCCTGCGCCGCGGTGGGCACGGAGCCCATCCAGCCACCGATGTCAACGTGCACGTTGTTGTGGGGATTGTTTTCAATATCGCTCTGCGCGGTGAAGTAATCGAGAGCGGCCATGCCGGCAGAAGGATCGACGTGACCGGCGGGGAAAGATGCGGTCCCGGCATTCCAGCCTGGGCCGCGATTCGCTGTAAAGAGCTCACTGCCGCTTACGCGGAATGGCGGCGGCAAGGTGCGTTGCGATGCGGAATGATAGTCCCAGAAAGGCAGCGCCCATCCGGGATCGCCGGACATTTTGCGGATGATCCGCTCAAACCAGTAGAGATACATTCGATGCCAGCACCAAAAGAGGTGGGTCCCGTGCTCGCAAGTGTCCCAGGCGAGGTGGGAGCCGGAAAGAGTGGTCCAGTGGATTGCGGCCTGGTAATCCCAGCTCAACGGATTCGCTGTGGGAAGCGCCTTCATGGCTTTGATGGCTTTTTGGTAGGCAACAAGAATTGGATCGCTGGCGGACATGCCTCCCAGATTGCGGCGCATGAAAGGCGCGGCCCAAACCGTTTCCAGGTTGAAGAGTGAAGAGCCCAGTACAGTTGAGGCGGCTGCGCCTGCTGTAACAATGAAACGACGACGCGTGAAGCGATAGCTCATGCAGTACCCCTCCGTTCTGCAAAATATGCCGCCGAGGATATACGCGAAAAAGAATTTCGGCAATGAAAAGTAGTGCGGCTGGTTGGGAATTCGTTACAAGAGGAAGCGTGTGCATGTGCTCAGCGCCGGGGGCCCTCTTGATGTCGAATATATGAACTATCTTCAGAAAATCGGGGTTTAACTGCTGATTGCCGGTCCGCGTCGCCGCGCTGCCATGTTCGGCATGATGTTCCTTGGCCTGCTGATAGGGGGGCCTTTCTCTGCCCTCCTCCTGGGCGCGTGAGCCGCATTGGTACAGAATAACTTTGCTTGTGGTTTGGGTGCCATGCGTATGAATCGGATGGAGGCTGAGGTCCCGGCGCGCCGTCGCCAGTCAAAACTTGCCAGCGGGGATGTGAGTTCAATGGACGTTGAGCTGATCTGATCCCGTGACCCGGCCCAAGGCATAGAATAGCGCGGAGGGTGAGCCACACTCAGGCAATTGCGGAAGAGGAAGAAGGACTTACATGGCCATGAAAAAACTAAAACTCAATGCGATGGCGATACTCGTGACAGCGGTGCTCTGGGTTTTTTCAACGCCCGCGCGTGCTGGAGAAGCGTATATCTACCAGGGGGAAAGCGAGTTTAGCGCGTCGTTCTATCTGATTGGGGGCCAATATGCGCTTTACCTGAATGCCAAGCGACCGATACGAAGCTTCAACGCTCCCGAAGCCCGGAGTTGCATTTTTGGCGGGAACCTACAGCGGGTGTGGCCATCGCAGGAGACGATGTCGCTTGGGGCCGGCATCACGATTTCTACGATCGTGCCCCACAAGATCGGCCCGACGTCGCTGACAATGCCCGCCGGACTCTACCGGCTGCATATAGCGCCATTGACGACGTGTGACTGGAAATTCGTCATCAATTCAACCAACCAAAACACGGCCAGTGTCGCGCCAGTTCGGATGCTCCGCTTTGATAAGGCAGGTCGTCCAACGTTCTCGGAGACGGCCACGGTGAAAGACAAGGTGCAATTCAATGCCCAGTACCGGACGGACCACGATGCGCAGGCGCC
>JBARMK010000431.1:0-17666 GCA_049802395.1 Candidatus Angelobacter sp. | reverse complement strand
CTGCAATCCAGGATTACGATGACGCCCAGAAAACAGTAGCTCAATTTGATCAGGGTGGCTTTGCTCTGCCTGGCCGCGATTTCTACCTCAGTGACGATGAGAAGTCGGCGGATATCCGTAAGAAGTATCTGGCGCACGTAACCAACATGCTGAAGTTGACCGGCGAATCGGGTACGCAGGCCGCCTCGGATGCAGCCGTGGTCCTGCAGATGGAGACTTCGCTGGCCAAGGCCGCCATGGACGCGGTGAAACGCCGTGACCCCAAGAACATTGACAATAAGATGACGCTGGCGGAATTCCAGAAGCTTACACCGTCCTTCAACTGGCAACGCTATCTCACGCTCATCCACGCGCCCGCACAACAGGCTTATCTGGTGACTTCCCCGGATTTCTTTCGCGGGTTGGAACAGGTAATCCAGCAGCATCCGCTGGCACATTGGAAAGCCTATTTGAAATGGCACCTGGCCCGTGATTCCGCGCCGTATCTCAGCAAGGCTTTCGTCAATGAGAATTTCAGTTTCTTCAGCCATACGCTGGCTGGAACTCCGGAATTGGCGCCTCGCTGGCGTCGCTGCGTGCACTCCGCGGACAATGCTTTGGGCGAAGCGCTGGGCCAGGCTTATGTCGCGCGGGCTTTTCCGCCGGAAAGCAAGGAGCAGGTGTTGCGCATCGTCAAGGGCATTGAAGGCGCGCTCCATCAGGATATCGGCAACCTGAGCTGGATGAAACCGCAAACCAAAGAGCAAGCCGACCGGAAACTCCATGCGATCCTGGAGAAGATCGGCTATCCCGACAAATGGCGCGACTACTCTTCAGTCGAAATTAAACCTGACGCCTATCTGGACAACGTGCATGCGGCTACCGCGTTTGAATTCAACCGCTGGGTGCAGAAGGTCGGCAAGCCGATTGACCGCTATGACTGGACCATGACGCCGCCAACCATTAACGCGTATTACGATCCGCAGTTCAACACCATCAATTTTCCCGCCGGAATTCTCCAGCCTCCGTTTTTTGGAAAAGATATGGATGACGCCAGCAACTTTGGCGCCGAAGGTTCCGTCATCGGCCATGAGATCACCCATGGCTTTGACGATCAGGGCCGGAAATTCGACGCGGATGGCAACCTACACGACTGGTGGACGGCAGAAGATGCCAAAGCCTACGACGAGCGCGGCAAGTGCATCTCCGATGAATACACGCAGGCGATCCCCGAAGCAGGCGTGAAGCAAAATGGGCTGTTGACCCAGGGTGAAGACACGGCCGACAACGGCGGTCTCTACCTCGCGCTCATCGCTTTGGACAACACCCTGAAACAGCAGGGAAAAAGTTTGGAGACCAAGGGTGATGACGGGCTCACCGAGATCCAGCGCTTCTTCCTCTCATTTGCCAACAACTGGTGTGAAGAGCTGCGTCCGGAGATCATGCGCACCTTTGTCCTCACTAATCCGCATTCTTTGCCCAAGTACCGGGTGAACAATACACTGGCCAACATGCCGGAATTCGCCCAGGCATTCGGCTGTGCCAAAGGCAAGCCTCTGGTGCATGAAAACGCATGTCGCGTCTGGTAATTCGGTGAGCTTAAGAACGGGCATCGGCGTCGCGCCATGCCCGTTTACCGAAACAAACTTCGCCCTGGAAATACCGGTTCTCCCCGCTTATTTTAAAAGCCTGCTCTCGATTATCACGCCACCCAGACCTCACTTCCGCCATCTTAATCTCTGAATCGGAGGGCATAATGACGGACCGAAAAGCGAAGAAGCGTGGACCGGCGGAAGCTGAAGGCAAACAGCCATCGGAGAGCAGCCCAAATCCACACGGTGAAAATAAGATACTGCAAATGCCCATCCGGACGGACCAGCGCCGCGACACTCGCGGACAGAATGTGGCCCAGGTCCCCAACTTGATGGGAGGCCGGCTCAATCCTTCTGTTGCACATGAAGTCCGGTCCATCGGTGGCGGCTCCAAAAGCAATCCGGCGCAGGGTGAGCGTCCGCGAACACAAAAACCTGGTAATCGAGATCCCTTCCAAAGCGATTCCAAGGAGCAGAAACGCAAAACGCCCAGCAATCGAACCTGATGGCTGCCTGCTAGTGAAGCTTGCTAGACTAGGCGCCTGATGCCCACCACACCCGGAACAAAAACCTTTGCAGCCTTACTGGAGCGCACCCGAAATCCCCTGCGATGGGTGATCGTGCGCGTGCCCTTCAATCTCGCCAATGTGTGGGGCAAGCGCGGCCAGATCAGAGTGCAGGGAGAGATCAACGGCTTCGCCTTTCGCAGCACCCTGTTTCCCACGGGCAAAGGTGAACACTTCCTGATCGTAAACAAAAGAATGCAGGCTGGAGCGAAGACCGCTCTCGGATCCACTGCCCGGTTTCGTCTCTTCCCAGACACCGCTCCCAGGGAAGTCTATGCGCCACCGAAAGAGCTTCTGCGCGAACTCAAACAATCCAGGCGCGTGATGAAGTTTTATGAATCATTGAGCGATTCCCAGCGGAACGATATTTCCAAATGGATTGCTCAAGCCAAGCAGGAAGAAACCCGGATGCGCCGGTCCCAGCAAATGGCAGAGCGATTGATGGAGACGTTGGAGGCGGAACGAGAACTTCCACCGATCATGCAGGCGGTGTTTCGGCGGAGTCCGGGTGCGCAGGCGGCCTGGGAGCGACTGTCCCCGTCGCATCGCCGGGCGCATCTTTTTCGAGTTTTTTACTATCGCGATCCGCAGTCGCGCGCTCAATATGCTGCCAAATGCGTCGAAGAGATGTTGACGGGGAGAAAGGCAGTGAGTGAACGAAAAAAGTTGATCTCAGACGAGGACTGAACTTTTAGCGTAACTTTCTTTGCACCCCGTTGCGTCCTTTGCGGTTGAACTCATCCCGAGTCAGACGCAGCAATAATCGCAATGCCCGCCCGATCGGCAGCGGCAATGATTTTGTCGCCATCCAGGAACAGGCATTTACCCGCGTCCACTGCCAGGCAGGTTGCACCCGCGTGTTGCATGGTTTCAATGGTCTGTAAGCCCACAACCGGTACGTCAAAGCGCATGTCCTGGTTTGGCTTTGCGACTTTTATCACGGTAAGGGAGCGGCTGAGCATGGAATCGCCGTCGTGCGCGGTGCTCTTCATGATCTCACCGGCACGCAGAATGGTAGCGTCAGTGCCTTCCATGGCTTCCACGGCGACACACGCTGCTTCGGCGATCACGACTGTCTGGCCAATATCGTAATGCGCCAGATGGCGGGCTACCTGGCGGCCGTAGTGAATGTCCTTCTGCTCAGTATCGCTGGGTATGCGACGGGAAAGCACCCCAGGCTTGGCCAGCAGCGGCTCAAGGTATGAGGTGGAGCTGATCAGATGAATACCTTCATCTTCCAGCACCTTGGCTACCGCGCCGATCAATGAATCCGTGTTGCGCGTTCCCAGCGACAAAAGCACCTTGGCCAGCCGCCAATCCGGCCTTATGGAAGAAAAGATTTGCTTGTGCTTGACCTGTCCGGCCATGATCGCGGTGCTCACGCCTTCACGCTTGAAAAACTCTATGAGCTTGCTCAGCTCGCCCAGAGACATCCAATGCACTCTGGCAGCGCCGCGGTTTTCAATCAAAGGGGAGGTTTCCTCTCTGATCGCTGCGACCACCACCTGTGCGCCTTGCGCCCGGGCCGCATCCAGCAGCAGCAAGGGAAAGCTGCCGTTTCCGGCAATTAAGCCAAGTTTTTGACTGGCCGTCACTTACACAGTTTACCAGTGCGCCGATTTACGCCGCTGAACGGGCATCTAATGGGGCCGCATCGCATCTTAACCAAGTAGTACACATGAAGAAAATCCCCAATCATCTGGAAAGCAAGAATCTCGTACCTTTCAAACGGAGGCGCACCGGATACCATTTGTTCGGCCTGGCCAGAGAAGAAGGGGAGGGAATAACCGATGCGGTAGATCCGGAGTTGCGCGCCGACGAGCAGAGCTTTGTGCGCCATTATCTGGGATACGCCGATACCATGCTTCGGCATGCCGAAGAGAATCCGCACGAAGAGGGTATTGCCGAAGAACCAGCTTCGTCGGTGCCGGCGAATGTTACTGAAATGCCGAAAGCGGATGATAAAGTCGAAGAACCTGGACCGATTAAGAACGATGGCAAGAACAACGCCGCCTGATGTTGTAAATGCGGGCCTCACCCTCCGCGCCACCTGAAACACAGCCCACTACTTAACCACTCCTCGCTCTGACGTTTCAATAAAACGCACCAGCATGGCGACATCTTCGCCGTGATCGCCTTCAGACCTGAGTTTTTCCAGGGCTTGTGTCGTGTTCAGCTTGGAATTCAGCAGCACGCGAAAGGCATGATGAATTTTCTGGATTCGTTCCCGGCTAAAACCCCGCCGCTCAAGCCCTACGGCATTGAGTCCGTAGACTTTGGTTTCGCGCGGCGCGGCGCATTTCGAAAACGGCATAACGTCTTTGGTCACAATAGTTCCACCGCCCACGTACGCATGAGCTCCAACCCGGGTGAACTGATGGACAGCGGAAAGCGCGCCCACGACCGCCCACTCCTCTACGGTCACATGTCCAGCCAGCGTGGCGCCATTCACCAGCATGGCGCGATCGCCGACCAAAGAATCGTGGCCCACGTGCGCGTATGCCATGAGCAAAGTATGGCTCCCGATCCTGGTCAATCCTCCACCCTTGACCGTGCCTCGGTTAATGGTTACGTATTCACGCATGACGTTGCCATCGCCAATCTCAACGCGCGTCTTCTCGCCTTTGTAGCTGGTGTCCTGGGGTTCACCGCCGATGGCGCAAAACGAAAAAAAACGGTTCTTCGCGCCGATTTTCGCTGGACCGTGAATGACCACATGCGAGATCAGCTCGCACTCCTCACCCAGCTCCACTTCCGGACCCACCACACAGTAAGGGCCGATCAAGCATGATGCAGGGACGACTGCTCCAGGACCAATGACTGCGGTGGAATGGATCATTCTGTGGCGTCGGAGGGCGATTCTGAAGCGATCTGCCCGCGATTGATGGGGACCAACTGGGCGCTGACAATCCCATCGCAGACCAGCTTGCCGTTTACGTATGCCTTGCCTTCCATGCGCACGGCAATGCGCGAGGAGATAGCCTTCCAGCTCAGCACCTCAACTTCAATCCGGAGCTGGTCGCCGGGCACCACGGGCCGGCGAAAGCGGGCTTTTTCAATGCCGGTAAAAACGATCAGCTTATCGTTGCGGTCTTCCACTTCGCCAAGCAGCATTACGCCGCCGGTCTGGGCCATGGCCTCTACAATCAGCACGCCGGGCATGATGGGGAAACCGGGAAAATGTCCGTTGAAGAAGGGCTCGTTGATGGTGACGTTTTTAATCGCGACGATCCGTTTTTTTCTCTCGATCTCCAGCACGCGGTCAATCAGTAGAAACGGATACCGGTGCGGCAGTATTGACTGAATCTGTTTGATGTCCAGTGGGCCGGACTTTTCTCCACTTGCCGTGGTCTCAGCCGGATTGGCGTTTATGGTTTCGCTCATTCTGAAGCGCGAATTATAGAAGATTTGGCCCCAAGTGGGAACATCGCTGGGTAACATGCCATTAAATTCAGGGGTCTCAGGGACGTTCCCTTTTAGTTAAGTCTGCCATCTAAGCCCTAATATGAATAAGACTGGCGTCACAGTTGGTGATAAGCTTGTCGCGATGTGCGGCCTTAAGTTACACAAGGGCAAACCCGTTCCCGCTCGCGGAGTCCACTTGCGAGGCAGGGGGCAAGCCTGGCTTCTGCTTATCCTGGAGAGTCTCATATGAAGAAGGGACCAGCCAATTCTGAGTATCTGAAGATTGAAGAAATCAGGCTCGTTTCAGACTTGCGCATCATGCACTCAAAGGTAAACGAATTGGCGCAGATTGTTGCCGTCCTGAAGCGGCGTCATCAGGAAATGGCGATCCGAAAATATGCGGACCATAAAATGTTGGACGACGATATCAGGCGCGTGGATGAGATCTATCTCTGGTTTATTTCGCTTAAAGAAGAACGCCTTCGATTGACCAAAAAATAGCGCCTCCGCCGGCAAGCCAAAACCCCACATTCTCACCTGAACATTAGACCTTCATCTACTCTCCTTGGGTACTCACGTGCTCACTCTTGCCCTTTCGCTGCATTCTAGTGCTTTGATCCGGCACCTTTCAGAGAGCAGCAGCTTGGCTTTTAAATTGCATTCTTCATGGTCAGCTCAAGCAAGACAAAAATTCCGGTTCCCCGAGGCCCCATTACCATGAAGTCCCCATCCCTGCAGAGTTTAATCGCAGTTTTAACGCTCGCCGCCGTCGCATTGTGCCTGCCAGCGCATGCATTCGCTGCTTGTACCACGCCGGCCAGCGGCAGCCTGGCTATCTGCCAGCCCAGCGCCAATTCCGTTATTTATCAAGTTCCTCACATTGAAGCCATAGCCAACCCCTCTGCCGGCTCCATCAGCGCCATGAAGGTTTATATCGACGGCAAACAGGTATTTCAGAATAGCGGAGCAGAGATCAGCTTGTTTGAAGGCGGAGTCGCCAATGGAGCGCATCATCTGGTCATCAACGCATGGGACAGCTTCGGCCACCTTTATCAGGCGCAGGAAAATTTTAGCGTCACCGGCAATCTTCCTTTTTCATGCCCGCCTTCAGCAGTCGGGGTGCGGATATGCGCACCGGCCCAGGGACAATTGGTTTCGCAGAACCTCGGTTTCGCGGTTGGATTTAAGGGTAATGCTCCCATACAACACGTCCGCGCCTACGTGGACAGTACAGACGCTTTTGATTTCATGCCAGCTCCCGGCCAGAACAGCGTGGTCGCCGGCGGCGTCAGCACCACGGCAGGGAACCATACGCTCACCGTGGTGGCCTGGGACAAAAACAACGTGGCGTATAAGAGCAGCGTAAGCATTAAAACGTATTATGAGGGTGACTGCCCGCCTAAGGGGACCACATGCAACCCGGGCATTTATCCTGACACTCCAAATGATGGTGACGATGTGCAGTCTCCTTTCCGGGTCTCTGCCAGCGTGCAAAACAACACGGCTTCAATTACTGCCATGAAGGTTTATGTGGATGGCATACAGGCTGGCGCTTCTTCTGGTCCAACTTTTGACCAGCCGATCACCGCGGCAAAAGGCACCCACATCCTGGTGGTCCAGGCATGGGACACGGCGGGCAAGATTTACCGGCTGACTGAGAACGTGAACGTGCAATAACGATCTTTCCATGGCGCTCTGAGGGCGCTCCTTCGTCGGTAAACGGCAGCTCGCAAGGGCTGCCGTTTTTGCTTTGGGAAAAGACCTACAACGGAGGCGCGGAGGAAAGGCGGGTTCATCAGATGGGTAATCGCAAAATAAGTGGATTCAGATGTTGCTCCCTCGATGAGGAATCGTCAAAAAGCCTCAGTGGCTGAAGCCGGAGATGAAAAGCAGTTTACCGCAGGCATAAATACCTCGCTTAGCGTCCTAATTTGGGTCCCAAATTGGGACACTACCCGCTTCTCCAATTGCTTGAACTTAGCGAATGTGGCCGGATAAACTTATAGAATTCTCGGCTGGGCTCGCGCGTGAGCTAGCATCATGGAAGTGGAAGCAGTCAGCGGGCCTGGCGCAGTACAAACCACCGTTTGCACGGTGCCATTGTCCACTGACCACCGTCACCGGCCCCGCCGATGGCGATAGCCGCAGTGATACCGATCACTCGCTCTCTTAAATGGAAGTGCCGCATCCAGCGGCACCAATCACAAATACATATAAAAGAAAGGAAAGACTATGAACGAAAACAATAGAGTCCTGAGTCGCCAGAACGCACGCGAGCTGACCCCGGCGGAAGTTGACCACGTCAGCGGCAACATCAACACTTTAACGATCTGTTCCTGGGACCCCTATCGCGGAACCAAGGACTGTGACACGGTGGGCTAACTGCCACGACAGCTAAACACCTTTCCTGCGCGGACGGTCCAATCACGCCCGTCCGCCGCAGCTTGAGACATCCGATGAAGATCCTGATCACCGCCCCGGAGAACGAAAATCACACCGCCCCGTTGAAGTGGGCGCTGGAGCAAGCTGGATACTCCGTGGCCTGCTGGGCGGGCTTGGGATGGACGGAGGCCAAACAGGCATCCATCTGGCCGCTCCCAGATACGCAGATCAAAGAAACGCAGATCAAAGATACGCAGGTCAAACTTGGCCGTCATCTGGTTGAGCCCGGCGACGTGATTTGGATTCGCCGGCCAGCGGAACCCAAGCCCAATCCGCGAACGTCCCCTGAAGACGCGAAGTTTGCCGCCAATGAATACCGCTGGTTTTATGACTCCCTGATGTATCTTCTTGAAACCTTGCCGGTGCGCGTGGTCAACAAGTACACGGCCTCGCGCTTCATCAACAATAAATCCGTGCAGCTCTTGCTGGCCCGCGCCTGCGGCATGAAGGTGCCCAGGACGTTGATGTCCAACTCGCCGCAAGCTGTGCGAGAGTATTTTCGCGGCAATGCTCAACGGACAATCTGCAAAGCCTTCTCCACGCACATCTGGCAGAAGGAGCAGGGCGGGCCGCCGGCGGTGAATGAAACCTTCGAACTCAGAGCGGACATGCTGCCCACCGACGAAGTGCTCACCTACGCGCCCGCCATCTACCAGGAGTTGGTCGCCAAGAAGTTTGACGTACGCATGGTGCTGCTGGGCGCAGCAGTGTACTCCTATTCTCTCCAGAACCCCAAGGGCTCACTCGACTGGCGCCAGGACGCCACGCAAGGCCTGCTGAAAGCAGGACCCATCATCACACCGCCGGAAGTTGAAAAATCCGTGCTGGCGTTTGCGGCAAAGTCTGGCATCGCCTGCGGCAGCTTTGACTTCGCCATCGACAATCAGGACCGGTGGTGGTTCCTTGAAGTCAATGAAGGTGGACAGTTCCTCTGGCTCGACGCGTGCAACGCTGGTCTGCATGTGCAGGAGAAATTCCTGGCTTTTATGACCGCGCCGGCCGGATCGTCACGGCAGATGCTGGAAGCAAGGCAGTCAGAATTTCCCTCCTGGAGCGACTATCTGGCATCGCCGGCCAAAGACCAGCAGTTGCCAGAAGAAGCTGATCCAGATGCCAGCTTTGTTTCGATGGAAGCGTAAATGTGGCAGCGGGCCAATCTACCACGGAGGCGCGGAGACGCGGAGAAGAGCAAAAACAAGGCTTACCGCTGATAAACACTGATGACACGGATGAGGACGTGAAGATCGGGAGATCGGAAGGCGCTTGCCGCCGGATTACGCGGATGAGCGCGGACCAGGAAATCGGGAAAAACTTTTAACCACAGCGGAACACAGAGGAAGACCGGGGGATCGCACGTGATCGGCCTGGCCGTAAATATTTATCGCTTTTCCTGATACACAATCGCTTCAAATTTCACTATATTCACGTAACGAGGCGGAGGTTTGCGCCTTAAAGTTTCCGCTGCTCATTCTTGTTCCTTAAGGAGACTGAATGGCCGATCTCTCGCGCCGATTGACTGCCATCCTGACTTTGTTTCTCTTTGCTTCATCCCTTTGCTTCGGCAAAGGGCCCGAAAGGCGCGCCTATGACAAGTATAAGCAGCACGACGCGCCCATGCCGCAAGAGGTGCTTTCCGCCAAGACGGTGGCGCTGGTGGTGAAGATAGTCGCGGGGCCCGAGAGCAACATTGCGGACTACAAGCAGCGCATTGAGGCCGATGCCGCTGCCGAAATCCAGAAGCAAAACCGTTTCCAGCTTGTCTCCGATCCGGAAAAGGCCGACTTGGTCTGTATGCTCCTGGAATTTTCGTACGACTATTGGCATGACGCCTACCAGCCGGGCAAAGGATTCCTCGGCAAGATGCATGGAAGAACCTGGAACACCTTGCCGCCGTTCGCCATCTTCGTCTTCAAAGGGGGCACCGACCCGCATCGCACCGCGCGGCCAGTCTGGGTGAAGACCAGGATCATGGGAGTGTCCACGGCGTTCAAAGCGGGAATGAACAAAACACCCTCGTGGATGATGAAGGAGTTTCATGCCGCATTTGCCAATGCGGAGAAGAAACAGGGCCAGGCTAAGCACGAGGAATGGCAAGGCATGCCTCCCGGTTTCGCGCGGCCTTCCGCTCTCGCCCGGATGCCTCAGATCGGCGATGCGGAAAGAAATAACCCGGTATTTTGCAAGATGAATCAGCCGTGCCGGTTCCCCCGGGAGATATCTTCCGCCAGAACGGTCATGGTGTGTGACCCCATCCACATTTGCAACGACGAATTCGTCCATCAAGACGTGATCTGGGGGGGCCGCTGGAAACTGGTGAATGACCCGGCCCAAGCCGACCTGGTGATTATCCTCTGCTGGACGCCCTCGAACGGTTTTGATGTACGAAACTTCGTCTATGCAGGCCTGTATATTTTCAAAGGCGGTGAGCAGCCTGACTGGGACTTTATGCCGATTTATCTGCAATTTGGCCACGATCACGATACTGTGCTGATGGATTTGGAGAATATGATCGGGGCGCGCTGATCGACAAGGAACCGGGGGGACCACGGGATGAAGCGCATTTGCCTTATTTTACTGTTTTGCACAACTGTTTTTGGGGAGGAGACACGGAGAAAAGCAACACCTTACCACTGATTTACACGGATAACACTGATCAGCGCGGGAAACCAAGAGCAAGGACTTACCGCGGATTTACGCGGATGAGCGCGGACCAGGAAGAAAATTGCCAGAAGCGCCGAAATTGACAAAGATCGCCGAAATCGAAAAACAAAAACCTGCTCCCCATGCTTGGCCAATGGGGGCGAAAGCGTGGGCCAAAGGGACGGAACATGTCCGATCAGTCAGGAACCTTTGCTGACGATCCGTTCAGCGACCGGCGCCCTACAGTCCGGGATTGCCCTGGGATGTGTCATAGGAGGGAACTCCCTGAATCAGCATGGGTGTAGGAAACATTCTCGGGGTCTTTCGACTCCTCCTCAGGCCCCTGCCCTTCGCAAGCTCAGGGTCAGGGTTCCTCGTAGTCGCTCAAGATGACAGAGGTTTAGGATGTCGGTAACGGCACGGCTGAATCGGGTAACGGCACGGCTGAATCGGTTAACGGCACGACTGAAGAAGTTGAGGAAAAAGTAGTTTTTCATCCGCTTTTTGTTTTCAGGGACTATTGAAGCAGGGCTGCGGAAAGGTCCGCTTTTTTGGCGAGAATTGGCTAAGTGCTTACCGTTGCCGGCCGGTTGCCGCCGTACCTGGGCTGTGCCCCGAAGGCGTCGAGGCAGATGGACGATCATAGAGGAAAGGAATTTCAAACTGAATAACAACTCCAACTATCTTACTACCCTTCCAGGCGGGCTTGAAATCCCAATGCTCAACCGCGGCAATCAGCTGCCGATCAAAGTCTGGTGAGAGCGATTGGATGACAGTTGGATCATGCACCCGGCCATCCGGGCCTACAATCACTTGTAATATCGCGATACCCTGGATCTTTTTGCTACCGAATTGCGGATAAGGCAGGCCGTAAGAGGAAACAAAAAGAGGAGCCGAGACTGTTTTGCCTACGTTGTAACAAACATCGTTCTCCTCTGTCCTACAAAAACGCGATCTTATGAGAGGGAGAACAACTGGCAGATGAATATCTCTCCCCGAAGTAAGCGCGTATCCAGTCGTCTGGTGGAGAGGCGCTATATCTGAGAGCCGTTTCCCCGGTTCAGAAGGCGTGAGAAACGTAGTGGAGAGATCTGGAACAGGATCATCGGGCTTGGATCTTTGTGCCTCTGGGGCTGAAGCTGCCTGTGTTTTGGATGGCGGCTTTACTGGAGTATCCGGTGACTGAGCTGGACAAACCGCGCCGGCTAGAATTACGTACAGAATAAGTCCAGCCGTACGAATCGTCCGTGCCAGAGGAGAAAGATATGCTCTGGCAAGTCCATGAAAGCCGGCAATGGTCTTCTCTTTTGGCAACATACCTTTTAACTAGCGATCAAAATGACCGCACATTTCACTCGATGACGGGGGCGCGTCGGCAACCTCTGAAGCCGGCACCGTGATATTAACCAAATTTGACCTGCAACGCTCAGGGAAAGGGAAAAATTCGGTAGTGTCTCAGTTTGAAATAGTGCGAACGAGATTAGCGACCCTTACGGGGATATAGTATCCAGAGCACTGCTGCCACTCCCGCAATGGCAATCCCCGCTGCCAGGTTTGTGGGGCCTGTACGGACCGCCCACTGCGCTGCGTACATAAGGATGACGATCAGAGTTATCGGCACAGCGAGCTTGCGCAACTTCGACTTTGGCTCATCTTTCTGGTGGTGCGCGTGTCTGTGGTGCTTTACCACGATAAAAATCATGTCACAAAGCGTGGTGTGTGTTCAATTTCATTTCTTGTAAGAGCCACGCTTCGTTGAGACACTTCCAAAAATTCCTTGGCCTTGCCGCACATTCGTGCTATATTCGCGTTGAGATAATCTCAGCACCCGGCCTTTTGGGCCGGGTGTTCGTGTTTCTGGGCTGTGACACATCAGCCGATGGCTGAGAGGTTGCAGGGGATCGGGACATCTGGACATCGGGTGATCGGAACAAAGATCTCATCCCACAGGCGAGGGAAGCCTGCGCTCCACAATTGAGTTTTGGATTGGGATTGGGTTGGGTGACCCAAGGGAGACCCAAGGGAGACCCAAGCGTCACCCAAGGGTCACGCCTGGGTCACGCAAGGGTCGGATGGAGGAAGTGCTTTGTTTTGCAACAGAAGTTGAAAAAGGCCGGGTGGGGCAAAAGGAAATCTGATGATCGGGTGATTGGAACAAAGATCTCATCCCGCAGGCGAGGGCGCCTGCGCTCCACAATTCTTATAGAAAGGAAAAGCAGGCATGGCAAAAGCAAAAGAAGACGGTCCCATGGGCTATACGGAAGAGGAATGGGAGCTATATCACAAGGCCAAGACAACCGAGGAATACAGGGCTGTGGATAGAATGCGCGACGAGCGTAGGCAACGGGCGAGAGAGGAAGAGCTGAAGGAACAGTGGCCGTCAACTGAGGCGGGACGGCTGTTTACGCAGTTGGCGGAGACGTTTACGGCGTGCCAGAAGCTGATTGAGCAAAATCCGGCAATAGACGCGGCAGCCAAGCTGGCCGACGGCGAGCCGCACGACGTGTTCACCATGCTGCGGGACAATCTGGAGAAGGCGAACCGGGCCCCGCGATGCGAACACCAGAAGAGCAACGGGCAGATGTGCCGCGCGCCGAAGGTGCGAGGACAGAAGTATTGCTGCATGCATCTGGCAATGGAGGCGGCGCGTCCGACGAAGTTCAGCCTGCCGGCGCTGGACGACGCCAACGCGATTCAGGTGGCGATCACCAAGGGCGCGCAGGGACTTGTGGATGGGACGCTGGAAGAGAAGCGCGCGACACGACTGGCGTATTTTTTACAACTGGCGATGAGCAATGTGGGGAAGGTGGATTTTGAGCCGGAAGAGGTAGAGCAGTGAGGTTGGATGGGACACTAGCCGTATAATTTATGCTTCCGAAAGCAATGCGGAATCTGTTTGTGCCTTTTCCGCGCAAATGCATTGTTCGCGAGAAGCAGATCAAATCCTGGTCGCGGGCAAAGAAAGCTGCATTGATTCAGGGATTAAATTCGACGTGGGAAGAGCTAGCTGCACATTAGGGGAAGCCGGTTCGCCGAATTACGCGAGAAGCAGGTTTCTCAGTGCGTTAGGAATGACAACTTTTTGGTAGCGTGCCATGAGCAGCAAAACTGTAAATCATTCGACAATCACATATCTCGACTTCTGCCGCCAGCATCAGCCGGAGATGCTCAGGTTGCTGCAACGCATGGTGGAGATAGAGTCTCCCAGCGACAATAAAATTGCTGTAGATCAACTCGGTGAACTACTGGCGGAGGAATTTGAGCGCGTTGGCGGCCAGCTAACTTTCTATCCGCAGGAAGTAGCCGGCAACCACCTGAAAGCTGAATTTGCGGGCGGAGCTTCCGGCGGAGCTTCCGACCGAGCTTCTGGCAAGCCAGTGCTTCTGCTGGGACATTTCGATACTGTCTGGCCGATGGGCACTCTGGCCAAAATGCCTTTTCACATAAAAGATGGTCGCGCCTTTGGTCCTGGCGTTTACGACATGAAGGCCGGAATCGCCATGATGATTTTTGCCCTGCGCGCGCTGAAAGAAGCCGGAGCGGCGCATCGCCCCGTGACCATCTTGCTGGATACGGACGAAGAAGTTGGCAGCACCACCGGGCGTCCCATTGTCGAGGCCACGGCCACAGAGTGCGAGGCTGTGCTGGTGCTGGAGCCTTCGCAAGGACCGAAGGGCCATTTGAAGACATCGCGCAAGGGCGTGGGAGACATGACAATCCGGGTGCGCGGACGGGCGTCACACTCAGGGGTGGATTTTGAAAAAGGTCGCAGCGCTATTGTGGAACTGGCGCGCCAGCTTCTTGAGATCGTCAAATTTACCGATCCGGGGCGCGGGATCACCGTGAATCCCGGTGTTATTCAGGGAGGCACACGCAGCAACGTGGTTGCTGCTGAAGCCTGGGCGGAGGTGGACCTGCGCATCGCTCGCGCTGCCGATGCTGCTGCCCTGGAGCAGAAATTTGCAGCCCTGAAACCTTTCGATCCGGACTGTTCCATTGAGATCACCGGCGGCATTAACCGTCCGCCCATGGAACGAACAGAAGGGACGGTTCGCCTGTTCAGTATCGCCCAGGAGCTTGCGCGCGGGATTGGAATGGAATTGGATGAGTCCGCAACCGGTGGCGGATCGGACGGAAACTTTACTTCCGCCCTGGGGCTCCCCACGCTTGACGGTCTTGGCGCGCTTGGCGAAGGGGCCCACGCAGCCAATGAGTCTATCGTCGTAGACGAACTTCCGCGGCGTACCGCGCTGCTGGCCGGGCTCATCCAAAGCCTATGAATCCTAAGGGTTTATTAAAGAACTTAAGAGTCCTGGGGGTAAAGTCCTTAATTTTCAATGTTTCTTTGACTCCCCTGTCTGGTTGACCTACAATCTGACTGAAAGTAACCCAATTAAGCCGACGGAACGCTTGGCCTTTAACGCGCGCTTCGCGGATGGAGCAAAAACATGTTTGGTGGAAAACTTGGTGTACCGGAACTCCTGATCATACTGGTCATCGCATTGATATTCTTTGGTCCAAGCAAGCTGGGCGATCTGGGCAAAGGCCTGGGCGACGCGATCAAGAATTTTAAGGGCGCGATGAAAGAAGGCGAACAGGGCACGGCTCCGGCGGCTGATAAAAAGTAACGGCCGTTTATTTCAGTAACCCGCTATATCGCAACAACTCTGTCACCAATGACAGAGGCAATCCCACCGCATTGGAAAATTCCCCCTCGATGCGGTCGGCCCAGCGCGAAGCTCCGCCTTGGATGGCGTATGCACCGGCTTTATCCATAGGTTCACCGCCGGCGACGTATCGCTGAATTTCTTCCTCGGCAAGTTTGCGAAAATAAACCTGCGTAGTGCAGGCACGCGTTTGCGCGTCTCCGGTTGGCGACACAAGGCTCACCGCTGTGGTGACCTCATGTCCTCGGCCGGAAAGCAGACGCAGCATGCGCGCCGCGTCCGCATGGTCTTGAGGTTTGCCCAGGACTTCGCCATCTATTACGACGATGGTGTCCGCGCCGAGCACGTAGCTTTGAGGATACTGCGCCGCAATCGCCTGCGCTTTCTCCCGCGCAAGACGCAGTGCGTATGCGATTGGCGCTTCACTGGCAATCTGATCCTCGTTGATGTTCGCCGCATGTACATGGAATGGAATTCCGATTTCACGCAGCAACTCCTGCCGGCGCGGCGAAGATGAAGCTAGAATCAGTACTGGTTTTTCTTGCGCAAGCATCCTCAGGTTTATGCCGCCCTTCTCAAGATACGTGAATAGCCGCGCAGTAAGCAAAACCTCTGCCGAAATGCTTGGCGCCAGCCTGGCCGGCGATAGCTGCGACTTTCGCGTCTGGGCGCCGGCCGCAACCTCTGTGACTTTGCGCCTGACCAACGAGCATGGGACCCTGGACCATGCCATGATCGCGGCTGACGATCATCACTTCACGCTCCAGGCTTTTGCCCGCGCCGGCGACACCTATTTTTACATTGTCGACCAAAACAAACCCGTTCCGGATCCCGTTTCGCGCCTGCTGCCCAAAGGCGTGCACGGCCCCACGGAGATTGTCGATCCGGAAAAGTTTGCGTGGACTGATAGCTCATGGTGTGGCTTGTCGTTGGGCGACTACGTGATTTACGAACTGCATATAGGAACATTTACGCCTCACGGCACATTCGATGCCGCCATTGCCAAACTTCCTTACTTGAAAAACCTCGGCGTTACCGTGATTGAGATCATGCCAGTGGCGGCTTTTCCTGGCACGCGCAACTGGGGCTATGACGGGGTCTCGCCCTATGCGGTGCAGGCTAGTTATGCTGGCCCTGAAGGACTCAAGCGCCTGGTCAATGCAGCGCACGAAATCGGCTTGGCGGTAATGCTCGACGTGGTTTACAACCATCTTGGCAATGAAGGCAATTACCTGCGCTTTTTCGGGCCATACTTCACTGACAAGCATAAGACGCCCTGGGGCGAAGCCATCAATTTCGATCAAACGGGCAGTGCTGGCGTGCGCCGCTATTTTGCTGAGAATGCGCTTTACTGGGTGCGCGAGTACCACATGGACGGCCTGCGTCTGGACGCCGTCCAGACCATCAAAGACGATTCGCCGCGCCACATTCTTGCCGAAATAAAAGAAAATGTCTCCGATCTTTCTGAAGAGCTTGGCCGCAGCATTTGCGTGATTGCAGAAACCGACGAGAATGATGCAAAAATCGTGCGCCCTCCTGAAGCCGGCGGCTATGGACTGGATGCCATCTGGAGCGATGATTTCCATCACGCTATCCACGCTTTTCTTACCGGCGAGCGCAAAGGTTATTACCAGGATTTCGGGCGCTCAGAGCAGATAGCCCGCGCGCTGCAACATGGATTCGTCTTCCAAGGCGAACCATTTCAGTTCTGGGGCGGACGCCCGCGCGGTACCAACAGCGCCCGCATGTCCGCTGAGACGCATGTAATCTGCATACAGAACCACGATCAGGTGGGGAACCGCGCACGCGGCGAGAGGCTCACCGCCCTCATCCCGCCAGGTGCGCGCATGCTGGCTGCGGCGCTGCTGCTGTTGGCTCCGCAAACGCCACTGCTCTTCATGGGTCAGGAATACGACGAAACAAATCCTTTTCAGTTTTTCACCGACTATGGCGATCCCACACTGCAGAAAGCCGTGAGCGGAGGCCGGCGCAATGAGTTCAAAGACTTTGACTTCCAGGATGTTCCTGATCCGCAGGATCTGTCGACCTTCCAGCGATCAAAACTCAACTGGCAGCTCACTGAAGGCGAGAACCCGATGCTCGATTGGTACGCCTCTCTGCTCGCCCTGCGCAGAAAGTATGTGATCGACTCTGAGCGCACCTGCAAGGCCGAACTGATCCACGGTGTGCTTCAGATGCAGGTTCCGGCGGAAGAACCTGCGCTGAAAGTGTTTGCGCGCATTCAGGGTTCGTCTGAACTCGCTGATCTAGAGATCGGTTGGGAGAAGGCGCTTTCGCAAGAAGAAAATGGTTACACTGTGAGCGTGTGGGTCGAGAGTCCGGACGTTCGGTAGCGTTTTCTTTTTCTGAAATCC
>JBARMK010000430.1:0-5220 GCA_049802395.1 Candidatus Angelobacter sp. | reverse complement strand
GCAAAATCATTTCCATGCGGCGCAGCATCTCCAGCTGTCTTTCGCGGACGGCAGCTTGCCAGCGCAGGACGAAACCGAAAGTCACGGCGGTCGCGATGCAGGTGCCCACAATGCGCAATGGGCCGGTCCTATGAAGCCAGTCGTCGTACACCAGCCATTGCACCAGCAAAGACGCAACCAGTACAGAGAACGAAGCTATCGCTGAAAACAGGACGATTTTTCCCCTGGACGCAATTGGGTGATTGAAGCGCATCTTCCTCATGAAACGACGGGAACAACAAAATAATTCTACCAACGGCGGCAGACAAAGAGAACATTTTTCAGTGCGCCGCAGCCGCCGCGCAGCGAAGCGCTAAATAGGCACGCCCGCCAATCCCAAACGCCGCTGCGACGGCCCGGTAACACCGCTGCAGAATGAGACCGCCTAAGCAACCGGAAGATATGGTCCAGTCCGGCAGTGGGACGACTGATACAGGGCTGACCTTCGGTCTATCTCGAAGCCATTCGTCGCGAATTGTCAAAGAACTTTGTTCCCTGCCGCCTGGGCGGCTCTTTCTCCCTCATTCACACCAGCGTGAATCTGTCCCGGTTTACCGTGAATCGGGGATAAACTCTTGATTCCCCGATCACGCGATGCTTCCTACCCCCTACCTTGATATCCCACGTCACCCCAGGTCATCCCAGAATGGCGTAGGGTTCAGGCAGACATTCATCGCGCAGCGATGAATTGTGCACTTCAGCATGCTCGTATGGCGCCGCCGCCCTCGGCGGTGTTCCGATCTCCCGATGATCCGATGACTCGGTGTCTCGATGTCCAGATGGCTCGATCCGCAACCTGACTCGCTCGAACCCATACCCTCCCGGCACAGCCACGAATTCACTTTCTATACTGCTCTCCTTTCCTTGCAATCTGCGCTCATTCGCGTCCATCCGCAGTAAGCCCTTCTCTTCCTCCGTGTCCTTTGTGCCCTCTGTGGTAAAAAGATTTTGGTTCTGGGCGTTTAGCGGTCCGTCCTCTCCACCTGCTTCCCCAAAATCAGTTTCATCAGTGTTCATCAGTGGTAAGCCTTGGTTTTTCTCCGTGTCCTCTGTGCCCTCCGTGGTAAAAGGTTTTCGGCTTTCGCTGAATGCATACTCCTCCTCTCTTTGCAATCCGCGCTCATCCACGTCCATCCGCGGTAAACCCTTCTCTTCCTTCGTGTCCTCTGTGTCCTTTGTGGTAAAAGGTTTTCGTTTTTCGCTGAATGCTTCCTCTTCATCTCTTTGCAATCCGCGCTCATCCGCGTCCATCCGCGGTAAATTTTGGTGTTCAGATGACCCGATGTCCCGATGAGCCGATGTCCCGATCTCCTTCGTGCCCTCTGTGTCCTTTGTGGTAAAAGGTTTTCGGTTTTCGCTGAATGCTTCCTCTTCATCCACCGTATCCCGCACAATCTCTTCATCCTTCGCTTGCCCAAACGTTGTCTGCCTCACGTTCGTCAGCGCCAGTTGCATGGAATACAGCAGCAGCCCGGCCTTCTTCGTTGAGATCGTGTCCTCAATCAGCGCCTTCTGTATCCGCATCAACCCCACCTGGATCGCGTTGGCGTCCTCCGGCGCCGGCAGCATCAGCATCAGCGTCCGGGCTTCCGCCATCTGCATGTGGGCAAAACAGTAGATGTGCTGCTTCATCTGCGGCGACCGGCAGCTCGTCCCGTCCTGCCTCACCCATCGGCAGCGCGGAGCCATGTCCGCCAGCTTTAGCCTCTGTTTCAGCTTCTGGTAAACCTTGTCTTCCCTGGCTTCTCCCTCCGTTATCTGCCGCTTCACCCCCGGATTCCGCTCCAGCAGCCTCGTCAGCTCTTCATAGGTCCGCGCCAGCTTGAGCGCCAGCGCCTCCGCCCGATCACGTATCCCCTCCTGCCCGTGTTCTTCAGGTTCCCGGGGCCCCCGATGAGCCTGCTCTTGGCTCGATGGGGTGGTTTCCCGCTGTTGATGTTCCTGGTTTTCCCTGTCCGTCGGTTTACCGTTCACCGTTCCGCAAGGCATGCGCGCATCTTCCTTCCGCTTTCCACTGGGCTCTCGCCGTAGAAAAAGCATTTTTTCGATTTTTGAGCAGACGTCCACAATCATACTTTAGCCCAATGTTCGCCCCGGAATAAAGTGCGAAACCGTTCATCGTCCCGTTTCGCGGGCTGAAAAATTTCCGCCCTGTCCTTTCGCCGTGCGGGAGCTACTCCCAAAGGCTGCGCTCAGCTTGTCCACTCTCGCGCCGTTGCGTATCGGTACATTGACCTACCCATGCTCGTGTGGCACCGCCGCCCTCGGCGGTGAGTTCTCTTGGACAAGACGGGACCAGGAAGATGTTCACATCAAAGCTTTTGTGGCACAGGCACAGCAAGGTGGACAAAGCTCTTGAAGCCAAATGGCTTTTAGGTAGAAAATGTTGCCATGGCAACGAGAGTTTTCACCTCCTTTGACTATGACCAGGACGAGTTCCTGCGCACGGCCTTGGTTGGCCAATCCAGAAACGAGGACAGCCCGTTCGAGATTTGCGATTGGTCGGTGAATGAACCATTCACCGGCGACTGGAAGAAGAAGGTGCGAGAACGCATCCGCAAGTGCGGGCAAATGATTGTGATCTGCGGTGAGCACACCCATACCGCAACGGGCGTTGCTGCGGAACTGGAGATCGCTCAGGAGGAGAAGGTGCCGTACTTTCTGCTCTGGGGTTATGCAGACAAGACGTGCACGAAGCCTACCTTAGCAAAATCCGCTGACAAGATTTACAAATGGACTTGGGACAATTTGAAGTTGCTCATCAAGGGAGACCGCTGAAGTGCCCAACAAACTTCAGAGCCGCACACCTGAGGAGTACGGCGAGAAGTACCAAGACCATTTGTTGGAACAGTACAAGCTTTTTGTTGGGACTTCGCAACACACGAGCGACAAACGGCAGAATGCCAACAATTATCTGCTGACACTGACTTCCAGTCTGGTGACCCTGTTCGTCACTTTCCTCTCTGTCTTTGGCCAGCACCGATGGAATGCTCTGATCCCCGCCACCGGGCTGATTGTCTGTTTCATCTGGTGGTCGCTGGTGGATTCCTATAAGGACTTGAACACTGCAAAATTCGCCGTCATCCACGAGCTTGAGAACCAGCTCCCGGTGGCTCTGTTTCGCCATGAGTGGTGCGTTTGCGGGAACAATCGGATGAAAGAAGACAAACCAGTAGAAGATAGATATGTCCCGCTGACTCATCTCGAACGGTGGATTCCAGTTGCGTTCGCAGCTCTGTATCTGGCGCTCGGCGGCTACGCTTTATTCACTCCAGCGGGCACGAAGGATACGCAGCCGCAGCCCACATCGCAGCAACAGCAAAAACAAGCGCCGTCGCCGCAAAAGACGCAACCTTAGCCGAAGACAACATTTTGGATCGTCTCCGTGTCCATCTATACGCCGAAAAAAATCGTCCTCAACTGGTACCAGTACGATGTTGGTTTTTCAATTGAGTTGATAAAAAGCTTTGTGCTGGGAGTTGAGCGGCAAGCCGCTGATTCCATCGTCGATTACAGAAATACAAAAAAACGTGGAGCACACCTGGGCTTGGATGAAGACAGTTGGGACTTGCAGGAAGTATTTGAAGAATATTTTCCCACTTTGCAAAGGCGCTCTGCGCTTTTGACGGTTTGGGGCTTCCTTGAACACGAATTGGACGCACTCTGTTTGCTTTATCAATCAGAAAAAGGATTCAAACTCGCATTCTCGGATTTGGCCGGCAAAGGAATTGATCGTTCGGCCACATATCTGGAGAAGGTCGCCGGGCTTCTCGGGCTCAAAAGTTCCCGCGAATGGAATGCCCTCAAAGAAATACAGAATATCCGAAACCTCATTGCCCACAACGACGGCCGATTGCATGACCATCAGGGCAAGCCTAAGGATGCAATCGTTACGTGCATGAAGAAATTGGGCTTTCTAAGCGGCGAGCATGAACTCTTGATTGCAGAAGGATTCCTGTCCAAGGTGATCGATGTTTGCGATAGCTACTTCAAACGGATAGCTGATTCCATCGATGCCGCGGAAAATATCAGCCGAACACATCGCCTTTAATCTTCAGATCGACGGAGATGAAAAGCAAGATGAAATATCTTTGCCCAAAGTGCGGGCGGACGGAAATCGTCATTGGCGATGCCTCGCCCAATTGCCGCCTTTGCCGGGTGCCCATGCTCAAGCCCACCATGCAATACACTAACCTTCTGATGAGCCCAATTATCGTTATGCGCAGGTTCAAAAGTACTATTGAAAAGCACGGCTGGAAGAAAACCCTGACAGGGCGGTTCAAGCAGGAGCGGGAAGCGTGCATCGCGGCCATCTGGGCTTACGGAGTGCAACACATCACCAACGTTCGGGAATACTGGGTGGAAGTCGTTACCATGGATCAAACCCCAGACTGCAAGGTCATATTTTTTGACACGAGCGCTGGTTATAACCACCGGAAGATAATGAACCTTGAAATTGTGGAGTGGGATGAGCACCGGGAAAACATGCTGGAGCTTATCGAGCAAAAATGCGGAAAAGCCTACCCGCCATATTTTTTCCTCGTGGTGTTTGTGCGGAACGACAAAGAAACGATGGTGGAGGACATTCTCCAGAAAATCAAAAGCCTGAAAGTCCCATTCGCCGAAATCTGGATTCTCGGGCGGCTGCCCGTCTCCATAGGTGCATACAGGCTGTTTTTGGCGCACCCGGAACCCACAAAGTTGGTCGATTTTGACGTGTTTGAGAGCTACAGGCAGAACATCAGCCAGATTGATTTCATGCAAGCCGAAGGCCGCAGCAAGAGCACGGAGCGCACCGACCGAGGGCTCCTGTACCTGCCTATACCTTGAGGCATACAGGCGGGTGGCCCACGCTCGCTTGCTCCTTGTCTGTCTCTCACCACCCGCGCGAGGTGCCCAATGCTTTGCGCAGAACCCGCCTTTATTCTTGCGCCGAGCAAAGGATGAGGATAGTCAGAACTCTCGGTTATAGAGCCACCCAGAAGAGAAAAGCCTCGGTCTACCAAAGACCGAGGCTTGTGATCAGACGAATTCGCTGAGTATTATTGCGTCATCAACTTGCACAGCTCGTAAATCGCTTTGAAAGTTACTGCACTAGCGCAGGCAATCTTAGCTATATCCGCGAGCTTGCGGGCGTTTTTACTTTGATGGACTTTCATTTCTATTTTCTCTTTCTAGGCG
>JBARMK010000429.1:0-12198 GCA_049802395.1 Candidatus Angelobacter sp. | reverse complement strand
GAGCGAGGTGATGTAAAATTGTGTGCCGTACTTCTCGTCGATCAGGCGTTTGAATTCCGCGGGGACCTTTAAACGTCCCTTCTCGTCGACCCGAGTTGGATGGTTGCCGCGAAACATTGTTCTTTCTAACTGCTATTCCGGTTACAACCGGTAACAAGGAGGCGAAAACGGTAAGTTCTAGCTTTATTTCTGGCTCGGTCACGGTAATTTGGGGGCTTTTCAGCTTCATTTTCCCTTTGGCTACTTTTGACCACTGACCTCTTGCATCGATCTAGTTCTTACCACTTCAAACCACTTTAGACCACATCCTACGCCTAAACAGTTGTGTGTCAAGGGTTATTTTCTAGGTTCTTAGAAAAAAAGTTATTGATCTGCGGGAAGCGCTGAGGCAGGTATTTCCCTTGTAGGGCCTGTCTTCCAGAGCACCAGATATTGTGTTTACAAATGGGGTTCCGCGATGAAGTTCGCAAAGCGGCAATATCGGGAGAGGTTAGTGCAGAGTGTTTAGTGTGTGTATCTCCGATCGAATTTCACGAGCGAGCTGCTCAAGCTTGAGCGAGTTGCTGAGGATGGCCAGTGAGTTAGGGTCAAAACGATTTTTGTCCGTGCCTCTTTGCAATGCGCTAACGGAAACGGTTTGTTCGTTGTCACTTGCCAGATAGCCCTCGACGGAGCTCTGGAGCGCGGAAGCCGTTGTCTTCGCGGTGTTAGTTTTTGCCAGCAACAGTTCTCTGTGGTCGGCGCCACTCGCCGGAACCATTCCGGAAGCATTTGCCAGCCGGGGCGAAGGCTTAACTTTGGGCAGACTGTGGCCAGCCATGCTTTCGCGAATCTCATGAGCAAGCTTCTGCATCGTGCCCGCTTTGGCCATCATGTCACGGGCGAGCGCCGGACTGTTGTTGCTCTCAATGTTGGCCTGCAGGTTCGATGACAGTTGGACCAACTCCTCAGCGTTTCTGCGCACGATGGCATAGTGCCGGCGGAAGTTTTCCCGCAAAAGCTCTTTCAAGCGAATGCGTTCGGCATCCAGCTGCCAGATTTTGGGCTGGAGTTGGCCCAGGTCATCGCCAGGATGACGCACAGCTTGATTTTGCTGCTCCTGTTCCTGTAGCCGTTGGTTTTGATCGTATTGCTGGGTCCGTTGTGCTTCAGCGTCGCCGTTGGGGTTTTGTCCTCGCCCGGCCTGTAAAGGCGCGGGGAAAAAAAGCGCGGGCAGCGCATATACAGGTACCACTGAAGCAAAGAGAGAGACCAAAATTGAACAGAGAAGGATTCTCCGCAAGATGCAAAGACATTTCAGATCGCGAATCATCCGTGTGCCCTCCTGCTCTCGCAACACCTGCTGGATTGAAAGATTAGCACTTGGCGTCAAGCCTATCGATAAGTTTTGTATGGATTGATGCAGAACGGTTCAGAGCTGGCAGATACCGCTCCTTCGCGTCCGGCCGCTCAAGTAAATAGAAATTCTTTAGTGCGCAGATCACGGATGGTATCGCGGAGCCTGGCGGCTTTCTCGAACTCAAATCGCTTGGCTGCTTCGCGCATGTCACTTTCCATGCCGGCAATGTAGGCGTCCAGCTCTTCCTGCGATTTGAAGTCCGGCAAACCTTCGGCGGCCTGCGTAACATCGACGTAGTCTGATTCGGCGATTCCGGCGAGCGACATCGACAGTGGACGAATGATGGATTCGGGCGTGATGCCGTGCTCCTGGTTGTAAGCAACCTGAATGGCGCGGCGGCGGTCGGTTTCACCCATGGCACGCTTCATCGAATCGGTCATGCGGTCGGCATAAAGGATGGCGCGGCCATTCAGGTTGCGGGCGCAGCGGCCAATCGTCTGAATCAGCGATCCACTGGAACGCAGAAAGCCTTCTTTATCGGCGTCAAGAATGGCGACCAGCGAAACTTCTGGCAGGTCTAAGCCTTCCCGCAGCAGGTTGATGCCGATCAGCACGTCATACTCGCCCTTGCGGAGATCGCGCAGCAGCTTGATGCGTTCCAGTGTTTCGATTTCCGAATGCATGTAGCGGCAGCGCACTCCGACCTCAGCGTAATATTCCGCCAGATCCTCGGACATGCGCTTGGTCAAGGTGGTAACCAGAACGCGCTCGCCTTTGCTGACGCGGTCACGAATCTCATGCAGCAGGTCGTCAATCTGACCCTTTACCGGGCGCACCTCAGTCGGCGGATCCACCAAGCCGGTGGGCCGGATGATCTGCTCCACCACCACGCCGGAGGATTTCGTCAGCTCGTATGGGCCGGGCGTGGCCGAAACATAGATGATCTGGTTGGTGCGTTCTTCAAATTCTTCAAACTTCAACGGCCGGTTATCGAGCGCCGAAGGCAAGCGGAAGCCGTATTGCACGAGGTTTTCCTTGCGCGACCGGTCGCCGTGCCACATGCCGTGCAGTTGCGGGACGGTCTGGTGCGATTCGTCAATGAGCATGATGAAATCGCGCGGAACGTAATCCAGCAGCGTTGGCGGCGGCTCACCGGGTTTGCGCCCGCTGAAGTGGCGCGAGTAGTTCTCAATGCCGTGGCAGTAGCCCACGGACTTCATCATCTCCAAATCAAAGCGTGTGCGCTGGTGTATGCGCTGCGATTCCACCAAGCGGCCTTCCTTCTCCAGCTCTTTTTCCCACCATGCCAGCTCTTCCAGAATGGTGCCGATTGCCTGGTTCTTGGTGGTGTTTGACATCACGTAGTGGCTCTTAGGATAGATAGGCAGCCGGGTGTACTTCTGCTTTACCGTGCCGAAGAGCGGATCGATCTGCGAGAGCGAATCCACTTCGTCGCCGAATAGCTCGATGCGGTAGGCATTGTCATCGTAGGTGGGGAAAACTTCGATCACGTCGCCGCGGACGCGGAAGGTCCCGCGCTTAAAGTCCACGTCATTGCGCTCGTAGAGAATTTCCACCAGCTTGCTGAAAATGTCCTGGCGCTTGATCTTCTGCCCTTTTTCCAAAAACAACAGCATGCCGTAATAAGCCTCAGGCGAGCCCAGACCGTAGATGCAGCTTACCGAAGCCACAATGATGCAGTCGCGCCGTTCAAACAGAGATCGCGTGGCGGAGAGCCGCAGCTTGTCCAGTTCGTCATTGATGGTGGCTTCTTTTTCTATGTATACGTCGCCGGCAGGAATGTAGGCCTCCGGCTGGTAGTAGTCGTAATAAGAGACGAAGTACTCGACCGCGTTCGCGGGAAAGAACTGCTTGAACTCGTGGTAGAGCTGGGCTGCCAGCGTCTTGTTATGGGCCAGCACCAGCGCGGGGCGATTGAGCTGCTCTATCACCTTGGCCATGGTGTAGGTCTTGCCGGAGCCGGTAACGCCGAGCAGCACCTGGTGCTTCTCTCCGGCGTAAATGCCTTGAGTCAACTCGTTAATGGCATTGGGCTGGTCGCCCCTGGGCTTGTAGTCACTGGCTAAACGAAAATCCATTGTTCCTGTCGCTTTGCTCCAAACCGTTTTGGCGGTTTGGTTTGACGTTACTTTTGACTGTCCGAGGACGCTGCCAGATGCAATATCGGACGATGCAAATCTCTCTATCGTGACATGGAATAGCGCTTTCGCGCAAACCCCGAATGTATGGTCATGGCCGGCAAAGGACGAACTCTCGGGCCCCTTGGGAGAGAACGAAAAAGTCTGGCGGTTTGGAGCGCCAGCGACAAAATAAATGATCCACCGGTTTCCCTGCCAAGGCGCTTACGCGCCGAACCGGTGGATCAGTTTTGTTTCGTTAGCTGCCGAGTACTGCAGCTACTCAGATTAGAAGCAGCAGCTCGCAAAAGGTTGCCAGAACCACCGATTTCCAGGGGCGAAAACCGGTCAATCCGCAAGAGCGCGCCGGCATGTTCATTGCCGATGTCCGCAAATCAGTTACTGTCGCCATGCGGCTTCAGGGAGCGGACAAAGGAGATGAACTCCGGGTCCTTGCGCAGGCTGGCAAATTCATCGTCACGCAGAGCACCCTTGATGGGATAGCCTTCCTCATTAGCCTTGCTCAGATAGAAGCGGCAGTGCAACGCGTCACCATGTTTGCCATACATCTGCGCCATCACATAGTGAAAGTGCCCAAGGTCGTTAGAGGTAACGAGCTTTACCGAGACGCCTCCAGAGGGCGAACGTTCAAATATTGCCGGATCAATCTGCATGGCAAGCTGGTACTCCTTGGTGGCGCGATCATAATCCTTCTCAGAGAAATAGGCGGTACCCAGGTTGCTGTGAAAGCTGGCATTCTGGTCGCTGAGGTTGATAGCTCTCTTGTATTCCTTGACAGCGGAGCCATAGCGCCTGTTGTGGTAATAAAGCGCTCCCAGATTGTTATAGGCTTCAGGATAGTTTTTGTTTTCCTTGATAGCGCGCTGGAATTCTTTCCTGGCCTCACTATCGCGTTGGATCAGGAACAGGGAAATCCCCATTTTGTTGTGCAAGACGGCGCTGTCCGTCTTTTTAGCGGCTACACGGTAGTAGTCCAGGGCGTCGAGATAGGCCTTCTGTGCGCGCAGGGCATCACCCTGCGATTCCAGCTCCGCTGGTGTGGCGTCAACTGGTGGCGGCGGCACGCGCAAAACGGATGCGGAGTCCGCGGAAGAGATAGGCTGCTGGGCGTACATGGGTAATGCAAGTGCCAAAACTCCCGGCACAATTAGCAAGCGGCGAAAGCGACCCATAACGGGCCTCCTTAGTGCGGCCTGTCCTTGCCCGGACTGGGGGTGGCCGCAGGCTTGATTTGACTATTATTATCGTCCTTATTTGCGTCTTTGGAACCGCCAAAAATCTTGCCCCAGAACCCTTTTTTCTTCTCCGGCGTAGGATTTGGATCGGCTGCCTTTCCCGACGACGGAGGCGGGGACGTGGGAGCGGCGTTCCCTACAGTATTAGACGCCGGAGGGGTAGGAGTTGGCTTGGGTTCTATGCCAAAAATTCTCTGAAAAACGTTGCCATGGGCAGTCTGCTCACAGGTTTGGGTAGGCTGGGTGCCGTCAATAAAGGCGGTCGTATAGTCGTCCGGGCAGGCCGGGGTGGCAATCTGATTGGTGGCTTTATCAAGGGTCAGCTCAACCACGCCCTGAGGGGCCGTAAAGGGCTTTACATCTGAATAGTTAGGCAGCTCGACGGCCCGCTTCATGAACTCGGTCCAGATGGGCAGGGCAATGGCCGAACCGGTCAGGTGCACATCACTGTAGTCGTCATAACCGACCCAGACGATGCAGAGCAGGTTTGAGGTGAAGCCGGCAAACCAGCCATCGTGCGAACTGCCGGTTTTTCCCGCGGCGGGGGCGGTAAACTTGCGCGCCCGGACCTGGGCCGCAGTGCCGGTGTTGATCACACCCTGAAGCATGTCAGTAATCACATACGAAACACGGGGATCGAGCACCTGAGTTTTCTGGGGCTGGTAATTGTCGATGATATCGCCGTTGGCGTCTCGCACGGAGCTAACCAGGATGGGCATGATGCGCTGCCCGTCATTGGCGAAAACCGTGTAGGCGGAGGCCATTTCCATAGGCGTGGCGTCATAGGAGCCCAGAGCCATGGCCGGCGTGGCCCTGACCGAAGAAATTCCCGCGAGCTTGGCCAGATTAGCTACTTTGTCATAGCCCACCATCTCAGCAACTTTCACGGTGGCATTGTTGAGTGAGTGCGCCAGCGCAAACTGCGCCGTGACTTGTCCGTGGTATTGCTCCTGGTAATTGCGCGGGGTGTAAACGTCATCGCCGTTGATGAAGGCCGTGGGCGAGTCGTCCACCAGGCTGGACGCGGTAAAGATGGGCTGCTCATTGGTAATGGCATTGTTCACCGCAGCCGCAAAGACAAACGGTTTGAAAATGGAGCCGGTGGGCCTCTTGGCGATGGCGTGATTAAGCTGGCTGAAGCCGTAATTACGCCCTCCGACCAGCGCCAGCACTTCACCCGTATGGGGATCCATTGCCACCAGAGCAACCTGCGGGATGGGGCCAGGAACGACTTTGGTCTCAAATTTGTTTTTACCGACTTTCACCTTCTTGGTGCGCAACTTCTTTACCTGCGCGTCAACTTCCTTCAAGCCGAGATCGACGGCCTGCGCGGCGGCCTGTTGCAATGAAGGATCAAGAGTGGTGTAGATGCGGTACCCACTGGCGTTCAAGTCTTCATCGCCATATTTGGTGACGAGTTGCTCGCGAATGAGGTCAACAAAATATGGCGCATCGCTGGCTTCCACGTTTTGGGGGGCCAGCTTGAGCGGAGTGGCCTTGGCTGCATCAGCCTGGGCACGAGTGGTTGTGCCGGTGTCGACCATCGCTTCCAGGACGAGATTTCTGCGTTCCTGGGCGCGTTCTGGATGGCGGTAAGGAGAAAGATAGCTGGGCCGTTGCACCAGTCCCGCCAGCAAAGCGGCTTCAGGCAGCGTGAGGTCCTTGAGGTCTTTGCCGAAGTATGCCTGCGCCGCTTCACCAAAGCCGGTAATGGTGAATGAGCCGCGCTGCCCCATGTCTACCTGATTGGCATAAAGCTCAAAAATCTGCTTCTTGGAGAAGCGCTGCTCCAGTTCGATGGAGATCAGGATCTCCGTGAGCTTGCGCTTGAATTTTTTTTCTGGAGTAAGAAAGAAGCCGCGGGCCACCTGCATGGTGATGGTGGAACCACCCTGCCGGTTTCCGCCCTGGCGCAGGTCGATCCAAGCGGCCTGCAGCAGCCGCCAGTAATTCACGCCGCTATGATGAAAGAAACGACGGTCCTCAATGGAAGTGACGGCGTCGACCATGACTTTGGGAATATCGTCATACTTGACGAGGCGGCGCTTGGAGCGGGCCTGAGTGTCAAACAGGCCGGTTACCAATTGCGGTTCAAGTTCATAGGCGGTCAGGTTGTCGCCAGCGTCGCCGAGAGAGGCAATTTTATCCACACGGCCGTCTTTTACCCGGACGACCGCGCCTTCAGCGTTGTAATAGGATTCTTCGCCGGGTTTGATTTCAATGGCGTCCTTTAACACCCGGTAGACGCCGAGTTTTGACTTGCCCTGCTCGCCCATCTCGGTGTATCCGGCGTGACGCAGGTAATTTGAGATCTCATGCGGATCAGCTTTCTGGCCGATACGGATATCGCGGGGCTGGGCATAGATCTTGGCCGTATTGGCGAAGATCTGGCCGCCCATCTTGAGCGCGATGATCTTCTCGTACTTGATGTAGTAGTACGAAAAGATCCCAAACAGCACGATGGAGACGATGAGGAAGGCGGCCACACCCGCGCGGACGAACGGGCTCTTCAGGCGGCCACGAAAACCTTTAGCTCGAGGTATTTTGATTTTAATTGCCATGTTCCAAAAGCAGGCGGAGTACGCCCTTTTTCATTCTCTCAGACTCATGGCGGGCCAGAGCGTTACCTGCGCTGGTGCTGAGAAGGTTCGGTGCTTCTTTTTGTATTATATCCGTTTGTTGATGGAATTGGCGGTAAAGTCCAAATCCACCGGATGAACAATCATATCCACATGGATGCGGTAATGGGCGCTGATAGCCAAACCAGCCGACGTCCTGGACACCACGATTTGGTCTTCCTTCAACTTGATATCGTCGGATTCAGCTTTGCTGATTACCTGCTTTTTGATGTCATCGTCAGAGTACGTGGTGTAGCTGTTGCGGCGGGCAATGTCATCCAGCGTGTCCTGAAGCTGGTAATTGTTCCAATAAGGCGGAATCATATTCCACGCGACATAGAAGCCGCCGACAACGATCACCAGTCCGATAAGCGCTTTTAATTTTCCCATAAATGCAAACCGCAAACCTTTCAGGGACGGGCAAGCTGCCTGAAAATGGTCTCAATGCCGGGGATGTTAGCATCCTGCGATTGGCGTGTCGAGCGGGAAACCACCTCGACTTTCCCTTCCGTAACCTTCTTGCCAACATTTATCCGGTAAGGTATTCCCACTAGGTCAGCATCCTTGAATTTCACTCCCGCGCGCTCGTCGCGATCATCCAGCAGAACGCTGAACCCCGCGCTCTCCAGCTTCTTCGCAATGTCCTCTGACGCCCCCATAATCGCCGCGTCTTTCACGTTCGTCGGCGTGACGACCACATCAAACGGGGCAATCGACAGAGGCAGCCAGAAGCCATCCGCGTCATTGCTCTGCTCAATCGCGGCCGTCAAAATCCGCTCCACACCGATGCCGTAACACCCCATAATCGGCACGACCTCCTTGCCGTCTTTATCCAGCACAGTCGCGCCCATCGATTTCGAATACTTGTTTCCCAGCTTAAAGATGTGTCCAATCTCCATTGCCCTCCCCACCACCAGCGGCTCGCTGCAATTCGGACACCCCTCACCCGCCGCCACATTCCGCAGGTCAACCCACTCCGTGGGATGGAAATCCCGCAGCGGCGTGACGTTCTTCAGGTGGTAGTTCTCTTTGTTCGCTCCGGCCACCAGATTTTTGCGTCCGCGCAAAGCGTTGTCCGCCAGCATCAGCGGCAGAGCTTCCAGGATGATCGCCTGCGTCACGCTGCCAAGTTGCTGCGCGCCCGCAGCCAGCGCCGGGACCTTTAC
The DNA here is from genome assembly GCA_049802395.1 of Candidatus Angelobacter sp. Taxonomy (GTDB): domain Bacteria; phylum Acidobacteriota; class Terriglobia; order Terriglobales; family Acidobacteriaceae; genus Angelobacter. The sequence goes on along the minus strand of JBARMK010000429.1, from coordinate 3,681 downwards.
GGGCCCCAGGTATCCGGCGGGCGACATAAATGTCCGCTGAATTTCTTCTTCATGCATTGGACGGAACTCTTTGCCATCCAGCACGGTAGTGAGCTTGGCTTCGTTGAGCGAGTGGTCGCCACGCAGCAGCACAATCACCGGCCGGGTCTTGACCTGTCCGGGATTTTTCTTGTCCGGCTCAACCTGCATCAGCGCCAGCGTCTTGATTTTCTGCGTCGGGGAAACGCCCAGAAACTTCGCGACATCCTCAATCGTCTTCATTCCCGGCGTGTGGACTTCCTCCGGCTGCCCGTCACCCGGCAAGTCTTCAGCCGACGCAAGGTGTGACGTGGCTTTCTCCAGGTTGGCCGCGTACCCACATTTACTGCAGCTTGCAACCATATCTTCGCCAGCATCAGTCATCACCATGAACTCATGCGACTGCGATCCGCCCATCGACCCTGAATGCGCCTCCACTACGGCATACTTGAGCCCGCAGCGATCAAAGATCCGACGATACGCGTCATAATGTTTCTGATAGCTCACATCCAACCCAGCCGCATCGATATCGAACGAATACGAGTCTTTCATCGTGAACTGGCGCACGCGAATCAGTCCCGATTTTGGCCGTTGCTCGTCCCGGAACTTATTCTGGATCTGATACCAGATCTGCGGAAGCTGCTTGTAGCTGCGCAACTCTTTGCGCGCGATATCGGTCATGACCTCTTCATGCGTCATGCCCAGGCACAAGTCGGCGCCTTTGCGATCTTTCAGGCGAAACATGTTGTCGCCCATCCCCTGCCAGCGCCCGCTCTGCTCCCACAGGTCGCGCGGATGAATCGCCGGCAGCAGAAATTCCTGGCCAATCTTGTTCATCTCTTCGCGGACAACGTCAATGATCTTCAATATCGACCGCTGGCCCAGAAACAGATAGGAGTAAATCCCCGCGCCGAGCTGACGGATATACCCGGAGCGGACCAGAAACTTATGGCTGGCGACCTCGGCGTCCGCCGGGGCCTCACGCAGTGTGGGAATAAAGAGTTGTGACCAACGATGCATGTTATCGGGTGACCTCAATCTGCAGTTGAAGAGGATTACTCATTGTAACAATCCGCGGTAAAGGTTCTACGCTTTCGCGAAGGCCAGCACCGCGTTAAGGCCGCCAAAAGCGAACGAATTCGAGAGCGCGAACGCGATCTCGGCGGGCCGGGCCTGGTTCGGGACTATGTCAAGGTCGCAGTCCGCATCTGGCGTGGTGAAGTTAGCGGTTGGTGGAATCAGCTTTTCCCGCATCGCCATCACGGTGGCCACGGCTTCCAGCGCACCGGCCGCTCCCAGCGCGTGGCCGTGCATCGACTTGGTTGAACTGACCATCAGACGCTCAGCATGGTTGCCGAATACGTCGCGAATGGCACGTGTCTCCACCTGATCGTTCGTTGGAGTACCGGTGCCGTGAGCGTTGATATAGCCGATCTGTTCCGGCGCCAGCTGTGCGTCCGCCAAAGCTGCTCCAATTGCGACCGCCGGGCCTTGCGTAGTAGGTGACGTTATGTGCCCAGCGTCGGAGGACATGCCGAATCCAACAATCTCTCCGTAAATCCGCGCACCGCGCGCCAGCGCCCTTTCCATCTGTTCCAGCACCAGCATGCCGGCGCCCTCACCCAGAATCAATCCTTTGCGGTCTTTCGAGAAAGGGCGGCAAGTCTCCGCCGAAACCACGCGCATGGCCTCCCATGCTTTGAGCAACCCCATGCTGAAAGGGGCCTCACTTCCGCCCGTAATCGCGGCCGCTACCTGGCCACTGCGGACCATCCAGAAAGCGTTTCCAATAGCATGGTTAGACGAGGAACAGGCAGTGGAAATTGTGTACACCGGGCCATAAATCCCGAGTTCCATGGAGATGTGGCTGGCTCCGGCATTCGCCATTGTCCTGGGAATCAACAAAGGGTGGACCCTTGGAGAGTTCTTCTGGTAGAGATTGACGAACCCCGCATCCTGGGTGTTTTGACCGCCCACGCAAGAGCCCGTGACCACCGCCATTTTTCCGGCAAGCTCAGGCGTGATTTTTAGGCCGGCACCGGCCAGCGCCTCGCGCGCTGCAATCAACGCGAACTGGGCAAAACGGTCCAGCAAGTCAAGCTGCGCCGAGGGGAAATGTTTTTCGGGAATGTAGTCACGCACCTCGGCGCCATTTTGAAAGCGCATTTTGGAAGTGTCCACCTGCAGGATGGGAGCAATTCCGGCTTTGCCTTGAGCGAGAGATGACCAGTTGCCAGCCAGGTCTGGGCCCAGGGCGCTGATCATGCCCATCCCAGTGATTGCAACTCGATGTTGCCGCATTCCTACTCCGGTGCGCGTTGATCAGCGGATGACGTTGTCGCCAGAAGCTTTTTCAGTTCGTCGACCATCTGCGGAACACTGGTGATGGAGTTCGCCACTGAATCCGGGACGGAGATGTTGAACGCACTCTCGACCTCAAATATCAGATTAATTGCGTCGAGCGAATCCAATCCCAGTTCGGCAAACGTGCTGGTAACCGACACTTGTTCGCGCGGCATCCGTTTGGTGGAAGCGATTAAATCCAGTACTTTTTCTGTAATATCGTCTGGCATTCCGTCTGACCCGATGACGGAAGAGTATACCGTACCTTTTGGCAAGGCCGTGTTTTTCTGCTTTTTCGATTTTTTCTATTTCGCCTCCGTGTTCCATAGCCTGCCCCTGAGCAACTGAAGGGAGTCGAATGGGCGTCCTTCGTGGTTAAGAGTTTGGTTTTGTCCTTGTATATGGGAAAATACAAGTCAGCGCCTTACCACAAACAGCTAAGACCTTATGCCGGTAGTCCTCAAGATTGATCCACAACGCAGAGTTGTCTACTCGGCCTTCTATGGCAGCATCACGGATGAAGAGCTGAGCGGCCATCGCTCTGCCATTGCCGGCGACCCGGATTTCAATCCGAAATTCAACGATATCGTGGACTTCAGCGATGTAACCGAGGCCGATATTTCCGAAGCAACTATAGCCTCCATGGCGGGCAACGCAAGCCTGTTCAGCGACTCAGTTTTGCATATCGTGGTTGCACCCACCAACCCGATGCTTAGCCTGGCCAGCAAGTTCAAGTATCTCGCGCGCGCATCGCGCCCAAACTTTCATGTGGTGCGCACCCGAGCCGCGGCGTATCGACTACTACCCGAAGGGTCTAAAAAGAGTTAATTCAGTGGAAGAGCGCTGCTCTCAGACAAACCTCTTTCAAAACAGAATACGCACTGAGAGAAGAATTCATCTCGTCTCACGATTTGTTTTTAGGGTTAAGTACAAATACACAGCACCTGTTGGCCGCTTGCGACAACTCAGAGCTGCTGCAGCACATCTTTCCAAGCAACAAGCCTGTTCCCTAAAAATGAGGCCCCGAGATGAAGTTGTACCGCAGGCTATTTTCTTGTCTAAATGCCCTATTGCTAGCGTCCACTTTTGCCCTCGCCACCGGATGTGGCTCAGTTAGTTCGAATTCAAACCCAACCCCGACTCCGACTCCAATGCCAGGAACTACGCCGTCGCCTACTCCAGTAGCAACACCGAGCCCATCGCCAACGCCCACACCAACGCCGGGGCCGTCGAACGCCGCTATTACAGGGAAAGTACTCGATCCCAGCGGCGCTCCAGTTCATGGCATAGTGATCGTTTCACTGGAGCACGGTGTTGGAG
>JBARMK010000428.1:0-12304 GCA_049802395.1 Candidatus Angelobacter sp. | reverse complement strand
CGCGAGTTCTTTTCGTCGTCGCTGAGCTTGTCGCTTTGTGCCTGGAACTGCTTTTTGAGGTTCTCCACATCGTCGTTCTGCGTTTTCAGCTCTGCCTGTTTGGGGCTGAACTTTTGTTGCAACGCCTCGAACTCTTTCTTCCCCTCTTCAGTGGCCACGATAGCGTCCTGAATATGGATGACGCCGATCTTGGTTGCGATCGGACCGGGGGCAGCCGCAGTGCTTGCAGGAGTGGCCGCGGTGTTTGCAGGGGCAGCCGCAGCTTGCGCCGGCGCTGCCGTTGAGAAGGCAGTACTCAGAGCGAAGCTGAGGGCGAGAATCTGTAGTCTTGAAATGCTCATGGATTTACGTGCTCCTTGATTCGTTGGCATTGTCTGCTCGCGTTGAAGGCCGCTCCAGGCCAACGCTACGGCTTCTTTGGCGTGGCTGCAGCTCCCGCAGCCGGCCGCGGAGCAGCGGGGCGGTTAGCGGCAGCTGGCTTTCCTGCTGGGGCCGCCGGCGATTCAGCGTTGTACGCTGCTACCAGTTCCTTCGTGATGTTCACACCCGGGTTCGCATACAAGATTGGCGTCTGCGGGTTGGAAACGTCCAGGACCATGGAATAGCCGTTGTTCTTGGCGTATTTCTCCACCACGTCCAGCATCTTCTTTCCCAGACGGTTCACCACGTCCTGCTCGGCCTGCTGAAATTCGTTCTGTGCGTCCTCATAGCTGCGTTGCAGGGCCTTCTGCTTATTCTCAATGGTCTTAACGCGGGTGGAGCGTTCGTCGTCGCTCAATTTGTCGCCCTGGGCCTGCAGTTGCTTCTTCAGGCCCTCAACCTCATCATTGAGGTTCTTTAACTCGGCCTGTTTGGGCGCGAATTTCTGTTGCAATGCATCCAGCTCTTTCTTGCCCTCATTGGTGTTTGCGATCGCATCCTGGATATGCACTATGCCTACCTTGCTGCCGGCGGGCGGGGTGGCTGCCGCCTGTCCAAAGGACTTGCCGGAAGCGCCCAGCATTAAAGCCAGAGCAAAAATCAGGGCGCGAAATTTCAAGTTATATGACATGGAATATTGGACTCCTTGGTGGTTCTAACGTAACAATTCGTCGCGGTGCACGCTGTTATAGTGCCCAAAATGCAATGAAATCTGCGGAGGGACGAATCCTTAAATTATAGGTTGTGGCCTCCGGCAGCGTCAAACAAGGGGTTCTCCTTAGAAAGTCGTGCTAATGGTGAAACGAAACGTCTTACGCGGCTCCTGCAAGCGAAAATCAGGGGCCAGCGTGGAAATTGCCGACTGAAACGTGAAGTCGCCGGCCGACCCCGGCGGGAACATGCTGCGTGTAATCGGACTGGGCGAATGTACCGTGGTGTTCAGCGTCAGCGGATTGTACGCGTAATAAATGCGGAACGGTTGCTGCACGATGGGGAGCAGTACCTGCAACTCCAGACCGGTAGACATGCGCGGAACATAGTTCGTCCCGGCTACAGGTTGGAGGTTCCCGCTGATGTTGATAGGAAAGCCGCCGGAACACTGGAAATTTACGATCGCCGGACAGCCAAAGACAGAGCTGTTCAATTGGGTCAGGGAGTCGCTGCTGATCTTAAGTTGCGAAGGCAGGGTGACAAAATCCATGCCGAAGTCGGCAAAAGGAGCCAGCGTTATCGGGCCCACAACATGAACGCGGTACTCGGCGTTGGCGATAAATTGCGTGTCCCCGCCCGGCAGCGTGATGTTGTTGACCGGGATGGGCACTGTTACGTTGCCACGGCGCGGGTTACTGGGATCGATGGGAACGGCGCTGCCATCCGGATTGACCAGAGGGAAGTTCTGCACTGTGTTGACAAATACGTAGGGCGAAACGGTGCGCACATCAAAGCCGCGGAGATCGTTTTCTCCGCCCATATAGAAGCGCTGATATGGCGGAGCTTCTGTGCCGGCAAAGCCGTTGATAAAACTGCCCTGCAGGCGCACGCCCAGCGTGTTCTGTTTGAACAGCGGTTTCCACTTGGTATAGGCGATCAGCGGGCGGTAGAACTTGACGTTGCCGCCTAGTCCCGCAACCTCAGTGGAAATGAAAAGACTCTTTCCGCTGTGCGGGCGGATCGGGCTGTCAATCGTGCTGAACCCGAATGAGGGAGTGACCGAACTGGTCACAATCCCCTTCAGCGCGTCAGGACCGGAAATACTGCGGAAATTCAACGTCTGAAACAGATTCTGTGAAGCCGGGCTGAACGTATTGATGGTGGTGGTATCCAGCGAATAAGTAAGTCCCACGCGCTTGAACGAATGCCCCAGCAGGTAACTCATGGAAGAGGTAAAGCCGGTGCTGGACTGGTTGTAGTTGAGCAACTGGTTCAGTACGCTTTGCGGCAAATTCAGGTTCTGTCCGGCAAGGATTGAAGCCTGCCGCGCCTGGTTGAAATCATAACGGCGGCTGTAAACAGTGAACCCAAGCGTCAGCGGGCGGTCGAACATATAAGGTTCGGTAAAACCAAGCAGCAAGACGCGGGACAGGCTTCCCACATTGCCCTGCAACTGCAGTGTTTCTCCCAGTCCGAGGAAGTTGTTGGTCTCATAATTTAGACCAATAAATGAGCCTTCAAGTCCGCTGACTCCGCCCGTCAGGCCGATACTCTGCTTGCCTTTCTCCTTGACCTTTACTGTCAGGTCAACCGTGCCATTTTGCGAATCCAGCTTCCGCTCCGTGTCGTCCTCTGCTTTCAGGGCGTCAAAATAATTCAACTGGTTCAGGCGGAGGATGCTGATGTCCCATAGGCGGCTGTTGAACACCTGGCCTTCCTGAACCAGCAGTTCACGCCGTATAACGCGGTCGCGTGTGGTGGTGTTTCCCTGGAATTCAATGCGGCGGACAAAATACGGCTTGCCCTCTTCCACTTCAATGTTGAGAGTGATGAGCTTTTTCTCATCGTCAATATCTGTGGTAGGCACTGAAGAAAAGTCGATATAGCCAATCTCGCCATATGCCTTGCGCAGGTTGTCTAATCCCTTGCCGATCAGGTGCTTGTCAAATGTATCGCCGTCTTTAATGGGGAACACGCTGCGGAGAAGCTGAGTGTTGAGAATGGCTTTGTTGTTCTTGAAGGTAATGGCCTTGAGCCTGTATTTATCGCCTTCCTCAATGGACATGGTGATGTCCATGACCTTCCCCCGGCCTTTTTGAAAGAAAGGAATATGCAGCTTGGTGGTAACGTCGTGCAGTTGCGTCTTGGGATCATCCACCACGGCCTTGAAGTAGCCGTGTTCCTGCATTGCGTCACGGACGCGCTCCGTGTCCTCTTCCAACTTGGACGCGTCAAACGTCTTGGCAAATACGCCCTCAAGGAAAATGGAATTGGGAATGCCGATCGGGTGCAGGTTTTTCATGGCCGCGCGCAGGGTGCGGCTCTTTACATGTTTATTGCCCACGAAACGGATTTTGCCGACCTTTATCTTGGGTCCTTCTTTTACATTGAAGGTCACTGCCACTGACGCCGGCGGCACCTGCTGGATTTGCACCGTGATATTGGCGAATTGCCGGCCATGTTCAGACAGCAATTGCTGCAGCACCACCTTGGCCTTGATGACCTTGGTCGGGTCGTAGGGACTGTCCACCGTAAGCGGGACTTTTACCTTCTTATAGCGCTCCAGGACGTCGCTTTGGGAAACGGAATTCAGTCCGTGGTATTCGATGACGCGGATCGTCGGCTTTTCCCGGACATAAATATGAATGGTCCAGCCCTTAGGCGACTGCTCGCGCTCCATGCGAACGTCTTCGAAATATCCGCTGTTCCAAACGGAACGCAGATCGCGCTCCAGGGCGGTTTCGTCGTAAACGTCTCCTATCCGGGTGTAGATACGCGATTTCACGGTTTCTGTGGGAATCCGGCGGTTACCAATGACGTCAATATTCTCAATGATTTGGCCTGCCTGTGGCGCGGCGAAGGCTTTGCCCCCCAGCACCATTAGAAAAAGGCCAAGGGTCAGCGCCAAGAGCCCGATCCGAGCGGCGTGCTTAGGACTGGATTCCTCAAATTGCGACGATGCTATATGACTACCCTCAGAACAAGGTGGGAAAAGCCAGATTATACGGGAGTTATCGCTGAAGTGCCACTTGGACATATCCCTAATCCTGAATCCCCTAACCACGCCATGAAATTTTGAGTTAAAGAAAAGCCCGAATCCCGCGCCCGTGTCTCTGGACGGTCTACTCCCCATGATGGAACGCGAAAAAACCGGAAGCTTGCATAATTTTTTTATGGAGTGTTGGGTCAGACCTTCGCCGCAGGCTCAACTTCCACCAGACAGGAATAGAAGGTTGCGCCTCCGCCGATATCGGTTAGCGTTTCTGAGGTCAGGCTATTGATGCTCTTGCCGTCAGGAGCGAACCGTGCCGCGTTCAGCCGTGCCGCCACCACTCCGGGCTGCACCGCGCCATTCACATGCGCCTGCAGGCGAACTTCTCCACGGCCATTGAAGACCCGAACCCAGTCACCCTCGCGAATGCCGCGGAGTTGCGCGTCAGCCGCATGGATCTCCAGCAGTTCCGGCTGCTCCATCTTCTGAACGGACGGAATATTGGTAAATGAGCTGTTCAGGAAGTTGTCGGCTTTGCGCGAGAGCAGCTCCAGCGGGAACTGTTTCGCTTTTTTTGAAAGCCGGGATTCTTCCGCGGGTACGAAGGAAACCACCGGATCGAGGCCCTGCGCCGCGAGCTTTTCACTGTGCAGCTCAGCCTTGCCGCTGGCGGTGGCAAAACCGCCTTTGGCGAAAGGAAGAAACGGTCCATCACCCAGATTCAGTCGGACGTGGCCTTCTTTTTCCAGCCTTTCCCGCGTGATGCCATCCATCCACTTCTCCCAGCCTGCGGGCATAGGTTGAGACGGCCGGGTCAGGGTCGCGTCGATTACCTCATCAGTAGTTTGTTGAAAGCATTCTTCGGCGAAACCCATACGCTGGGCCAGGGCTTTGAACAGGTCGGTGTTCGACCTGCTCTCTCCCAGCGGCTCAATGGCTTGGTTGGAGATCTGAAGATACGTGTGGCCGTACGCCTTGTTCAGGTCCTTGTGTTCCAGAAACGTGGTCGCAGGCAGAACAATATCGGCGTAGTTTGTGGTGTCAGTAAAAAACTGCTCGTGGACTACCGTGAAAAGGTCTTTGCGCATGAAACCCCGCACTACGTCCTGATGATTCGGCGCCACGACTGCCGGGTTGGAGTTGTAAACAAAAACCGCTTTTACCGGCGGATCGCTCAATTCGTTCAGCGCCTTGCCCAAGGCTGACATGTTCACTACACGCGCGGGCCGCCCGAGCGGGCTTTTCTCCATCAGGTCAGGGCGCTCCAGCGCCTGCCCGTTCAAATAAAACGCTCCACTGGTAGAAAGCTGCAAGCCGCCTCCGGCTTCCGTCCACGAGCCTGTAATGCAGGGGAGCATGGCTATGGCACGCATGGCCGAGCCGCCATTCTGCGAGCGCTGCACGCCGTAATTCACTCGAATCACAGCAGGCCGAACAGTGGCATATTCACGCGCGAGCTTACGGATATCTTCAGAACTGATTCCTGTCCAGCCCGCCACGCGTTCCGGCGGGTACTCCTGCACGCGCTGCCGCAACTGCTCGAAGCCCAGCGTGTATTTGCTCACGTATTCCGCATGATAAAAATTTTCATTGATGATCACATGCATCATGGCCAGCGCAAGGGCCACGTCGGTGCCCGGATTGATGGGCAGATACCAGTCCGCAACGCGAGCTGTGCGCGTTTTATAAGGATCGATCACCACCAGTTTGGCGCCATTGCGCCGCGCTTCTTCGATGAACGGCCACAAGTGCACATTGGTGGCGTGAATGTTGGCGCCCCAGGCAATGATGTATTTGGAATCGCGGAACTGCTGCGGCTCCGTCCCTACGTTCCGCCCAATCACGGTCTGCATGCCTGCGCCGCCAGCTGAGGCGCAAATAGTGCGGTCCAGTTGTGATGCGCCCAACCGATAGAAAAAACGATGCGCCATGCCGGAATAACTCAGCACGCCCATGTTGCCGGCATAAGAGTAGGGCAGAATCGCTTCCGGGCCGAACTCGCTGGAGATATGGCTGAAGCTCCCGGCAATCTCACTCAGCGCCTCGTCCCAGGAAATGCGTGTGAAGTCGGTTGCGTCTCCCTTGCCCTCGCCTTTGGCCACAGTCCGCCGCATGGGATAAAACACACGGTCAGGCGAGTAGACCCGATCAAGATACTTGGTCACCTTGGCGCAGAGAAATCCCTGCGTCACCGGATGCGCCGGATCACCCTGTACCCGTGTAGCACGGCCCTCTTCCACCGTCACCAGAATTCCGCAAGCGTCCGGGCAGTCGTGCGAACAAACGGTGTGGACGACCTTTTTCATAAGGACATTATAAGCCCGTACTCCTGCGATTCCTGCCGCGTTCGATTCGTCGGAATTCTCCCGCCTCGTTCGACATGCAGCCGGAGATCAAGCGCTGCGCTGATGGCGTGCTCCGCAACCTGTAAGCTGGGTTTTGGACCGATTACTTTAGTTTGCAGCGCCTATATCAAAACACCTCTGCCAATTACCATAGTGACCTTTTGTACTGTCCCGGTTTGGGCCATGCTGGGCTTAAGAAATTTTGCCCAGACGGAGGATTGATATGAAATTCAGTACAAAATCAGTAGGCCTTTTATCCGCAGGTATCGTGCTGTTGTCGATCTCATTGGTTGCGCAACAGGAAGTAAGCCCAGATCATTTTGACGAAAAACCCGCAGTTGCCCAAAAACCTGCAGCCCATTCCGGCAAGGCGGTCGCTTCAAAGAAAAAGCCTTCGCCCACGCACGTCGCCGGAAAGCCGAAATCGCAGCCTGCTCCAAGTCAGGCCGTGGCGGCAGCAGAGCCGGTTCAAACAGCTTCCAATCGTTAGCAATCTCCAATCTAGCAGTGGCCACTGCTCTGAAGCGGTGGCCTTGATGCATGGTGACGGTTGTGGTTCACGTACTGCCTTCCGCAGACAGGCTCGTGCTACGATGCGCGCAATAGCAGTTGGAACACCGCCGAACTCTTACCTCTTTTGTTGACGGTGGGCCAAGCCCAGAGAAGGCGGTCATCTATGAAGCTCGTTGAAAGATCCTTTACTATCCTCATTGCGTTGGCGATGTTAATGTGCACAACTGCGCAGGCGCAATCCACTGCACCCGGAGTGACTGACAATCAGGTTCTGATCGGTTCCTGTTCAGCGCTCGATGGCCCCGCACGATTCCTGGGCATGCAGACTATTGTCGGCGCAACAACCTATCTCAACCACGTCAATGCCCAGGGTGGGGTTAACGGACGGAAGGTCCAATTGCTCGCCTTCGATGATGGGTATGAACCCGAGAAAGCGGAGAACTGCTTCAAGCGGCTGCTGAAGGAAAACATCTTTGCTGCCGGATTTTTTGTCGGCACGCCCACGGCTGCCAAGTATGTTCCCATGGCGGAAGCCAACAAGATACCCGTCGTCGGACTTTTCACCGGCGCGGAGATGCTCTATTCGCCGTTGAAACACTACGTGCTCAATGTGCGCGCTTCCTACTACGACGAAACGCGTGAGCAGGTGGAGAATCTCTGGAATGTACTGGGGATCCGAAAGATCGGTGTCATCTATCAGGATGATGCCTTCGGGCAGGCGGTGTTGAGCGGATTGCAACTGGCCCTAAAAAAACATAATGCCGTGCCCGTAGGCATGGGGACGTTCCCACGCAACACACTCGATGTCGATAAAGGCTTGAATGCGGTTCGCCCTATGAACCCCGGGGCGGTGCTGGTGGTGGGCCCATACGCTCCTGTGGCTGAGATCATCAAGAAAGCGCACGCCTCAGGCTGGCATCCGATTTTTCTCACCGTCTCGTTCGTGGGAACAGAGAAATTTATTTCTGAAGCAGGTAAGGACGCGGAAGGCACCGTCATCACTCAGGTGGTGCCGCCCTACACAAGAGTCGACTTCCCGACCGTCTCAATGTATCGCGAAGCCCTGACGACGTTTTATCCTGCCGAGCAGCCCAACTTCGTAAGTCTTGAAGGTTTCGTAGACGCCATGGTCCTGGTGGAGGGCCTGAAGCGCGCCGGCAGAGACCTGACACGGGAAAAGCTGATTTCTGCGTTGGAGTCGGTGCAAAACAAGGACATTGGCCTGGGCCCGAGACTCACTCTGAAATATGGCCCTGCCAGGCACAAGGGATTCGACCAGATTTATACGACGGTCGTCCGCGATGGCAAGCCCGAGATATTGGAAGATTGGAAGAAGCTGCCACATTGATGATTTGGCGTGCATTGCAACCCTGCCGTGCAAAGAAAAAGCCTGGCCGCGGCCAGGCTTTCTTGCTGCGAATGGGAGCCTATACGGTCATCAATTCTTTCTCTTTGGTCTTGCAGAGCTCTTCCATCTTTCGGATCTCATCATCAGTAAGCTTCTGGATCTCCTCGAGTGCGCGGCGCTCTTCGTCTTCCGTAATTTTCTTGTCTTTCATGGCTTTCTTGATGGCGTCATTGCCGTCGCGGCGCACGTTGCGCACGGCAGTGCGGTGATCTTCAAGAATCTTATTGAGGTGCTTCACCATCTCGCGTCGGCGTTCCTCGGTCAACGGGGGGATAGGTATCCGGATCATCTTGCCGTCATTTTGAGGGTTCAGACCCAGCCCGGCGGAGCGGACTGCCTTCTCAATCTCGCCGATGATGCTGGGATCATAAGGCTGCAGGGTGAGCAACTGTGGTTCCGGCGCATGTACCGTAGCTACCTGGTTGAGCGGCATTTCAGATCCATAATAGGGTACCCGTACCGGCTCCAGCATGTGCACGGAGGCGCGGCCGGTGCGTGCCGCTGCCAGATTGGCGCGGAAATCTTCCACCGCTTTATCCATGCGGGTCTTGAGTTGCGTATAAACTTCTTTCAGTGCGGGAATACCCGCGATCGCCGAAACTGCCATAACAGAAAGCCTCTGTTTAGATTAGGAACGTTCGATTATACAGCGAAGGCATCGAACAGCCGAGTGCGCAGCCTCTATCCGGATCAGATTTTCAGGCGGCGGTTTTCTGTCCAGCCTTGCGCTGGATCAACCATGCATGCCATAGGATTCGTAACGTCGCGAGCACGGGCACGGAGAGAAAAACGCCAATCACGCCCGCGACTTCCCCGCCCGCCAGCACGCCAAAAAGCACTGCAAGAGGGTGGAGTTCCAAAGTGCTGCCCATGATGCGCGGCGAGCTAACGTAGTCCTGAAGGGCGCGCCAGGCAAGCAAAAAGATCAGCAACCAAAGCATATGGTTGTAGCCGGCAAGCAGCGCCACAATCATCACCGCCAGTCCGCCGACCGCCGGCCCAACTACGGGAATAAACTCCAGCGCGCCTGCCGCCGGACCCAGCGCGAACGCATACGGCACACGTAGCACCCAGAGCACAAATGTCACCACCACCATGGCCAGGCCGGCCAGCGTGATTTGCGCGCGAATGTAGTGGCCCACCATAAGGTTCATCTGGTTCAGCGTTTCGGCCACGATGCGGCGGTTGCGCATGTCTTCTACCGAATCCACTAAGCTCTGTCCCAGCCGTCGGCCGTCTTTGAGGAAAAAAATGGCCAGGATTGGGACCAGCAGCAGCCACCACATGCTCTGGATCGTCTTCACCGCACGAAGTATCAAGTCTTGCGTCGTGGCCACAATCTCCCCACGGTGGCTGTCTAAATACCTGGCCAGGCCATCGATCGTTCCCTGGCTCCAGCCATGCTTCGCGCCCAAATGCTCAACAAGAGTTCTGGCATTGGTTTTTTCAACCATTTCAGGGGCACGCTGTAATAGGGTTTGACCTTCCTGCGCCACCGTCTGTCCGGCCAAGGCGAAAATCACCACCAGACCGATGACCAGGATTAGATACACCACGGCGATAGCCGCGCCGCGGGAGCCTTTCAGCAATGTTTGCAGCTTTGAGACCGGAGCTTCCAGCAGGTATGCAAAGAAGATGGCGAACAGGAATGTAATGATCGCGCGCCAGGCGGCATAGAGGAATAAAAGCGCCAGGGCAAACAGCAGGGCTGTGAACAGCGCTTGTGCCGTCTTTTTGTCAAAAAACTTCAAATGTTTTTCCAGGACCCATCGGTCAATATCGAATACGACCGCGCAAATCCGTTTATAGGAAGCCTCCCGACAATGATTGTATGCAAAGGATGGGCCGCACGGTCAGACATAATCAGAAAGCGCGGAATTAGCTGCTATTGATCCTTCGACGCGAATCCCGGCGGTTCGTGAGATGATCGAATCAGGATGCCAGAACTACCTGGGGTTGATCTGAAATTCTTTGATTAATGGGTCTGAACAATGCCAGAACTACCTGAAGTTGAAACCATCGCAAATGGGCTGCACAAGCGCGTTGCCGGAGACCGCATCCTGGCCGTATGGGTGGGCGGCAAGCCGGAGCCGCTTAAATCTCCGGCAGTAGAAATCTCTCGTACGTTGGAAGGCGCGCAGATTGAGCGCGTCCATCGCGTGGGCAAGCACATTGTTTTTGATCTGGCATCTTCGCAAAATCCGGCAGGAAGCCAGTGGATTGTACACCTGGGAATGACCGGAAAGATGCTCGTGGCGGGGCCGGAAGCCGAATTGCCGAAGCATGCACACTTGGTGGCCACACTCAAGTCAGGCCGAGAGCTCAGGTTTATCGATCCGCGCCGCTTTGGCCGGCTGGAGGTGCGCCAGGACCGTTTCAGCGGCCCAGGCGCCGAACCGCTCACCATCACCGCTGAAGACTTTGCCAGGCTATTTCACGGCAGTAAAGCGCCGATTAAGGCTGCATTGCTAAATCAAAAGCTGCTGCACGGCGTCGGAAACATTTACGCTGACGAAGCCCTCATCCGGGCCGGAGTCCGGCCACGCCGGCGAGCCAATTCGCTCAGCAAGAGTGAGTTGAGGAGACTGCATGCAGGGCTGCAAAAAGTGCTGAAAGCAGCGATCACCGCTGGAGGTTCTTCAATTTCCGATTATGTGGACGCAGATGGTGAAGCCGGCTTCTTTCAGATACAGCACCGCGCCTACGGCCGCGAAGGCAAGCCTTGCCGAAAGTGCAAGACTCCAATCAAGAAGATTGTGGTCGCGGGTCGCGGAACACATTATTGTCCCAAATGCCAAAAGTAAGGGCTTCTCTGATGTTCCGTTAGCTGCTAAGTTTTCGCTGAATTCGCTGTTTCCGCCTTCAGCATTTTTCTCATGCTGCGGATCCAGCGGTCATAATCGGTCGCTTTGTTCAGGAAGTATTTGCCTGCTTCCGGATGCGGAAGGACGAGGAATTTCTCCTCCGTCATTGCTTTCACCACCTCGCCAGCAACTTGGTCCGGCTCAATCGCTCCTTCCAGCAAAAAGCCTGCGCCGATGAAATGCTCGCCTAATAACATGTTGGTGCGGACGCCTTGTGGGCAGAGTGCCGAAACGCGGATGCCCTGGTCGCCGTAGTTGATGGACAGCCATTCGGCAAAGCCCAGCGCCGCATGCTTGGTAACGGAGTAGGGCGCGGACCCCACTTGCGTCAGCAGTCCCGCGGCGGAAATCGTTTGCAGCAGGTAGCCTTCCTTGCGGCCGAGCATTTGCGGCAGAACTGCGCGAGCGGCATATACGTGCGCCATCATGTTGATGCCCCAGCTGCGCTGCCAGTCGCGATCCGGCGCTTCCGGTCCACCAGTGGTGCCTATGCCGGCATTGGAACAGAAAATATCGATCTGACCGGCCGTCTTCGTAACCGAATCAGCCAGCAGCTTGACTTGTGCCTCTTGGGAAACGTCACAGGAAAAAAATCCTGCGCCACCGGGCTCGATCTCTTGGACGACCCTCGCTCCGTTGGCTTCATCCACATCTGAAACGGCCACAAAGCGCGCGCCTTGTTTGGCGAACCTGAGGCACAGCGCCCGGCCAATTCCATTGGCGCCGCCGGTAACGACCACGACTCTTCCCTGAATTTGCATAGTGGAAAAGATAGCCTCTTCGCTGCGAATCTTCAAACCTGCGGGAACTCGCAATCCCCGAGACAAGCTATTAAGCTGGTGCAGGCATCATAATGCGCGTACAGGAGTCGGAATTCCCATGACGGCATTTGCGATTGGTGTAGATCTTGGCGGCACTAACCTGCGTATTGCGGCGATTGACAGCAACGGCAAAATGCTGGAGAAAATCACCACCAGCACAGAGGTTTCGCGCGGACGTGACTTGGTGATCGACGAAATGTGCGCGGCGATCCAGCAGGCGGTGATCAAATTCCGCCCGGCGGCCGAGCTGGCGGGCATCGGCATTGGCGTGCCGGGAATCATCGAGCTGC
>JBARMK010000427.1:0-8808 GCA_049802395.1 Candidatus Angelobacter sp. | reverse complement strand
CGCCCACCAGCTTCCAATGATTTGCCGTGCGCACCGGAACTCGTGATGCCGTTTGCGATGCAGCAACACGCGTGGCGCCCGCTGCAGGCGTCTTAATCACCTGACTTGCGGACGGCGATGGCATGGCTTTAAATGTCTGGCTCGCCGAAGGCGACGGCACAGCATTAAACTGCTGGCTTGCATTGGGGCCTGGCGCGGCCTTCATTGACTGGCTTGCGTTCGGTCCCGGACCGCCCTGATAAGCCGGCATCGATCCCGTACTGTTGGGCCGCGCAACCGGCTGAAATTTGGCTGCTTCTTCCAGCGCGGCAAAAAATTCCTGGCCGCTCGAATATCTCTCCGCCGGATTCTTGGCGAGCGCCTTCAGCACTACATTCGAAATCTGTTCCGGCACGCGCGCATGCGCCATCTGCATCGGGTGCGGATTGACATCAGTAATGTTGCGGTCCACTTCACCCAGATGCGGTCCGCTGAACGGGCTGCGCGCCGTATAAAGTTGATAGACGATCGTGGCGGCATTGAAAAGATTTACCGCCCGGTCAGTCCCTTTGTTCTTTACCTGTTCCGGTGAAAGATACGGCTCATTCTCCAGCTTTTTTGCCGGCGACTGCGTCAGCAGATTCTTGTCGCGCAGCAAACCGAAATCCAGGACTTTAAGCGTCCCATCCGGCAGCACTTTGATATTGCAGGGATTCAGGAAATTGTGGAAGACGCCTTTGGCATGCGCAAAATCCAGCGCCGCGCAAAGCTGCTTCGCCATTTGCAGCACCTCGCTCATCTCCGGCTGCCGCTTGGACATAAGTTCCCTGAGGGTCTGCCCTTCAACAAATTCGGCCGTCATGAAGACGGTAAAATCTTTGTAGCCGCAGGTGTAGAGGCGCGCAATGTTGGGATGGTCCAGCGCGCTGGCTGCCTTGGCTTCCTTTAGGATCTTCTGCAGCAGTTCGTTGACGTCATCCAGCCATTCCGGCACATCAAATTTGCGCAGCGCGACGGACCGGTTTTGCTGGGGATTTCTGGCCTGATGGACTACCCCTACGCTTCCGCGTGGCAGCTCTTTGACCAGTTCAAGGCTGGCCGTGCGCGGAGCAGCTGCCGTGGCTGCGGCAGTGGCATTCCCCGTGGCTGGAGCGTTGCTGGAAGCGGTGGCGTTGTCGGAGGCTTTGCTAGCCGTGGCTACAGATGTATCGGTAGCTGGGCCTGCGGCGGTGGCGGTGCCTGTGGCTGATTCCTGGTTTTCTTGCATCTTGGGTACCTATGGTTACCTATGCAAGTACTCTGGGAGGAGGACAACCGGATATTACCCCAAAGTCCTTGCGCCAGTGCCCACAAGAACAGTGCCCCAGGGTTACTTAGGTAATTGGGAGTTCCACAGTGGGACGGGCGCTTGGCTTCAGTTTCCTCCAGCAAATACAATGCATTGCAGCGATCAAAGGACTTGCTATGCAGCCTGAAACCATCCACGAACTTTACCTCTATAACCACTGGGCCAACCAGCGCTCTCTGGCCTCTGTTGCTCCACTCTCCTCAGAGCAGTTCACCCGCAGCATGAACAATAGCTTCAGCTCCGTGCGGGATACTCTGGCCCACATCCTCAGCGCCGAGTGGATCTGGCTGGAGCGCTGGTTCGGACGCTCGCCCCGGCAGATGCTTCCCGCCTCCGACTTCCCTACCGTCGATGCCCTCCGTCAGCGATGGGCCACCGTCGAGCAAGACCTCAGCCGCTTCCTCCAAACCCTCACCCCTGACCGCCTGCAGCAATCGGTCGCGTACATCAACCGGGCCGGCGAACCATTTGCCTACTCGCTCTGGCAGCAGATGGTGCACGTGGTTAATCATTCCAGTTATCATCGCGGGCAAATCACAACTCTGTTGCGACAGTCGGGCGCCGAGCCGCAGAACACGGATTTCTTGTCGTATTACGACCTGCTGCCGAAACCCTGAGTTCTCCGGAGCATTCTACGGTTTCCGGTCCAAGAGACAAGTGTCAGGGAACGACTTGAGCGTTTAGCCTAAGGAGAGCGAGGCGAACTGAAGGCTGCGGAATCGTGCCGTAAAGCGCAAAAATGACTTCTTCCTCTCTGCCGAAGGTCTGCGCGCAGCGCGCTGGTCGAAGCCGTTAGTGTGAACATCACGCGAAAAGGAAGAGAGTTGGAATCAATTTAAAGCTATTTGGCCAGGCAATCGAATTGAGTGCTCTTTCACTTGCTGCTGAAGTCTTCGTATTCCGTCCAAAGCTTTGGGATGGCACCTTCGAATTTGATCGTTCTTCAGACAAAAGCATGGCAGGTGGCCTTTAATCTGATCCCGTTGCAGAGCTTCTCTTATACTGGGCCAGGCGTGCCGATCAATAGCCAGAATGGCCAAAAAGTCCTGAATCGTATCTTGATCTATCATGGTGCGTTCATCAGTAAACGATTCTAGTAGTCCGGTCGCGCCATGCGCATACTCCTTCCATGGCCAGTATTGGTATGCAGAATAGAAACACTGGCCATACAAGAATGGCAGCACAAGCTCTTCAAAAAATTTTGGGAAATTTAAGGCGGGAAAAAGAAACTCCTTTTCCTGAAGGGGGCTACACAAACACGCGCTGTGGTCAAAGCTGAAATGCCGACTATCCACAATCTCAATTTCATCGACGTAGAGTGCTGGTAAGGCGGAATAGGTGACCTTGTCGCGTGTCACAATCCTGATCTGACACTCGCATGACAATGCGATCCCGCCCAGGACATCAACTTCTCCATCGCGCAATATGAGAAACTGATTAGCTTTCTCATTGTACGTAGCGCTAAACGAGAGCTTTCCAACAATCGTATTGTCTTGAAGCACCAGACCCGGATAATTTTCCACCAGCCAGCGTTCATCTTCACTCGAAATCACGATTGGCACACCACGGGGGCCGCGGAGCAAATGCCGAAGAACGCGCCGGAGCCGGTGCCTGCGGCTTATCTCGCAACGCAGCAGCAACCAGACCGCCGAGCGCTACGGCACCAGCAACCGCAGCCGCAGCCCCGAGACCATTACCGGTTTTTTCAATTCGAGCGATCAGCTCAATCCTCTGATCGGCTCCGAAGCGCGTGCGGATGCGGGCTGCCTCGTCTGCCCAAGCTCCTAATTGGTCACGACCTTGATCATGAACCCAGTCGTAGATCTTGCACACTGTGGATAGCAGGGTTCCATCCAGTAATTTAAAGCTGTCAAATGGATTTGCTCCTTTAAAATCAGTATTCTTATTGATGTCTTTCACATTGTGAATCCAGATGCCGAATACGCCGTTACCGCGATTCCAGCTCTTAAGTATTTCGCGAAGAACCCATTGGCGGGTCGCGGTTTCTGCACCAGCAAGAACCCCAGTCGCTGATGTACCGTTTAGCTGCTTGTCAATCCAACGCTCGATGGCCTCGTCGCCTTGCTTCTTGATTGATTCCCAATCAACAGCATCGATAAAACCGACCTGATCTTCTGACGGCAACATGTTGCAGTTCCGAACCTGCCCGGCGCGCCAAGCGTCCCGCTCATAGTGGAAGCTAAAAAATATTTTTCTTGCCATAACAAACACCTTTCCTTGTTTACGCGAGCGCGTAAACGGTAATAGCGATGCCAATAACCACAAAAATAATTCCATGTACAAGAAGAATTGGCATAGCAAACATGATCGACTTCACCGGTGCAACATGTTCTTCATGAGGGGAAGTATCCATGCTGTTGGTTGGCACTGCTCCCGCCGCTGCCGAGCTATACAGAGCCCGAAATAACCGCTCTTGCCGAAGGTAATAAGCATCCAAAATCCAGAAGCACAAGGCGGGGAAGAGTGCGAGAGAGCAGGATATGGCCTGTGCCGAACGACTGCTGAACGCCAAGATGGCGGTGACCACCGCAACCGACCAATTCTTCGCTTGGCTTGAATTCTGCGCCAGACGGTTAATCACGGCCTGAATCATCTTCAAATGCTCGACATCCACGGCGTACGCGGGTTGTGTGCCTATTCCCATATTCAGAGCTGAAACGATGCTGCTGGGAGGGCCTTGCTGCGGGGTCAAACACCCAAACTGCGAGGTCAACAAATCCAACAGAAGTTAAATAACATCTACAAAATAGACCTGTATCTTGGTGTCGTCAAGAGTCTCCCACAAAATATTGTGGAAAACAAGGCACAATTGCCTCAGTATATAAATGTATATACAATCATATACACTAAGTCAAGGGCAATTGGGGGCAGAGTGCAGAGGAAAGGTAAACTGATCAATATTTGGTTGAGTGAACAGCAGAAGACAAAGCTTGATTGGCTGGCTGAACGCACACACGTCAGCAGGTCCGAGCTTGTCCGCCAAGCACTCGATTCACTTTTCGATAAAGCTGCAGGCGGTCAGCTTTCTCTCGGTTTTTCGATTGTTGAATCAGAGCATTGATGCTGAAAACCATTGCGCTTTTGTTTTGTCGCTTGCGCCTTTCTGACGACTCGACTGAAGCTCGGCTCTGATACGACCCTGAGCGCGAGAACATACGTGCACCAACCCACCCGACACCCGGCGTCCTCGCCGGGTGTCTCTTTTTCGTGCAGAGGCGGGGCGGGTCTGCACGACGGCCTCTCTCCTGCAAAGACAGCCGAGGGCGGGTGCTACACGGGTTTGGGTGGGACACTGTCCTATTTCGCGATTGAATGTTAGGCGAATAAAAGGTAGTATGAGAACGGCTCTTGGTCGTTGGCCTTTGGCTTCTTAGCTAATCCCAAAAAATCAGAACGTAACCGCATGGTGAACCAATAAAAAACAAGCAGATTTGACGTGATTTGAGGGGTGGTTTAACACGATTTGGGACTCGATTTGGCATTGATTTCTTGGGATACCCAGATCTAAGTACTTTGCAATCATAGTCGAGGTATATGGGGGTGGGGTAGGGCGCGCAAAGCGCGGCTAGATCGGGACATCGGGTAATCGGGTGATCGGAACGGCAGGAGGTGCGAGCAGCATGGCTGAAGCGAGCGTAGTGGACGGCGTGATGAGAATGCCGGAGGCGCGGTACGCCTATTACCGGCGGTGCCAGGTGTTCTGCAAGGGCGGGGAGCAGTGCAAAGCGCCGGCGGAGAAAGGCGCCCAGATTTGCCATGCGCATGCCGGGCAACTGGCAACGGCGGTACGCCGGGAGCGGGAACGGCAGGCGGTGCTGGCAGAAGCGGTGGCGCAGATGCGCAGACGGGGCAGGCCGGATTGCGAGATGGCCGACCTGTTCATGGATTTTAAAGGCATCAACATGACTTTGGCGGTAGTGGCGAAGGCGCTGATTGCCAGCAGGATTGATTGCAAGACGGCCGGCAGGCTGCTGGTGCAGTTGCAGACTGTGTCAAAGCTGCTGCGGATGATGAAAAACAAACCCTTACCACTGATTAACACGGATAACACTGATCTGAGAAAACCGAAAGAGCAACATCTCACCACGGAGGCGCGGAGACGCGGAGAAGAACAGAACCACTTACCACTGATAAACACGAGTGACACTGATCTGCGAAAAGCGGCGTATGAACTAAATGACGTAACGGAGACGCGGACAGGCGGAGAGCCGACAGCAGGAAACAATTGGGCCGCGAATGAACGCGAAGAAACGCGAATTGCTTTAGTGACTGAAGTGCTGGCGATCACGGAAAGACGCGGTTGGGCGCACGCGCCTCCGGAACTGTTCAGAGCGGCTTAAGCGTGAAAATCCAAAATGGATTTGGACATTGGACTCGCGGCTGATACCAGGCGCGAGAAGAAGATCGGGCAGGAAAGGTCTTTGACAACTTAATAAGCATGCCGCTGCTGCAAAAGCTCCTCAGTGATCCGTATGCGCTGTAGCGCCTTGCAGCTTGGTATCAAAAAACTCTGCCGTGGCCTTGTACCCCTTCACCCACGTTTGCCACAGCAGGAAGTCATGGATCTCGTCGGGAAAGATGATTTGCTCGATGTCAACATTCTGGCGGCGCAAGCGCTGAATCAGGTCAGTGGTTTGGGAAAATGGCACATTGCGGTCATCGTCGCCGTGCATGAAAAGCACCGGAGACTTCCACGTCGCAACCGACGCCACGGGCGAAGAATCAAAGGCCAACTTCTGCGCTTCTTTCAGGTCCGGCGCCTGCGTTGTCCCGCCTTCCCAGCGCCCGAGAAAAGCTGACCAGTCATGCACGCCATGAAAGTCCACGCCGGCGGCAAAGATATCTGAGTTGCGCGCCAGGGCCAGCGCCGTAAGGAAGCCGCCGTAAGAGCCTCCCCAGATGCCGATGCGCTTTTTGTCAACGTAAGGCAGGGCTTGCAGATACCTGGCTCCGGCCAGCACATCTTTGTATTCCGCCGCGCCGCGCCAGCTTGCATTGGCGGGTTCACGGAAGGCGCGGCCATACATTGCGCCCAGGCGGTAATTGACGGAGAGAACCACATAGCCTCGGCTGGCCAGATACTGATTTTCTGCGTAAGAGTTGTGGTAGTAGTACATGTAATGGAAGCCGGGCATCATCTGCCGCGGCGGGCCGCCATGAACAAAGATGAGCGCCGGCGAAGTCACAGGCTGCCCGTGCTGGAGTTGCGCAGGCTGGATTGTGGAACTAACCACGGACTGTGGATGATGGCCTGGAATAAAAAGCTGACCGTGAATCTCCAACCCATCTTCACTTTTGAACGTGACGGTTTGCGGCTCAACCAGCTGCTCCGCCGATGGAAAGTCCTTGGGCAGAACTTCAGCGGCAATCATCTTGCGCCCATTCGCAGTCAGCTGATACGGCATCGCGGGCGAGGTCGCGCTTGATCCGAAACAGACAATCGTCTTGCCGTCCGCCAGCATCAGCGGATGCCATTCGATGGTTTTGCCGGAGGTGATATTAAAGTGCGTGGTGACCATCCCCGCCTTCGGCACGGGATCAAACCATGCCAGCATGATCTTGAAGATGTGGCGCCGCTCCACGTCGTCCGCGTTTGAGGTATAGAACAACGATGTATGGTCGGGAGCCAGCTCAACATCTTCCACGTCGAAGTCTCCCGGAGTGAGCAACGCTGTTTTGCCGCTGTCGGCATAAAGAATGTAGAGGTGATTGCGCCCATCCTGCTCTGAGCAAAAGACAATGCGCCCATCGGCGGCAAACTTCAACGACTCACTGGCAAACGGCGGCAGCGAATCATTCATCTCCTTGCCGCTGTGCCACAGCTCATGTGCTGGAACGGGCTCCCATTCGCGCCCGGTGTTGGCGTGAATGGGCGGGGCCGTCGCGGCATCGGCCAGCCAGATGGCCCACGGCTGCGCGCGGCGCGGAATCAGTGGCAAATGATTTTCAGCGCCGGGCGTGCGGATAAAAATCAGCTGTTTGCCATCGGGCGACCAGCGCGGCGCAAAGTCACGATCAACGCTAGGCGCAACGTATCGCACGCGCTGCTCGGTGAGATCAAAGATCGCTATGAACGCATGGTCTTTTCGGCCTGTCCTGAACGCCAGATGCTTTCCGTCAGGCGACCACTGCGGCTCGCTTTCGTCGCCGCGCAACTCCGTCAGCTGGCGCGCAGGCTTGTCGGCAGCGATGTTGGAGATCCACAGATGGTTCTTCGGTCCAACCCAAACCGCAGTCAGTCCATCGGGAGAAATCTGGATGTCTTCGCAGTCTTCTTCCCCGCAGCCCATATCGCCCAGCAGTCGCGGCTTGCCGGATTCCACGTCGGCAGCCCACACTTGCTGCCTGGGTTCTTTCGTCTCGGTCGTAGGATTGGCGACGTGGCCTTCACTGCTCACTTCAGACCCGCGCGCAAACAGCACTGTCTTGCCGTCCGGCGTAAGCTTTACGGCAAAAATATCCTGGCCATCGTCACCTTGGTAATGCGTGACCGGCCGCGCGACAAATTCCGGCGCGTCCGCGATCCACACGTTGCGTTCACCTTTGCTGTCAAACACCCAGGCAATGCGGTTCGCTTTCGTCGCCGAGGTTAGCGCCGTGGGAAATGGAGAGCTCATTACTTGTTCCAGCGTAAAGCTCCGCTCAAGCGTGGGGGCCTGTACCGGGGTGGGAGCAGCTTTTTGCGCAACTGCCGCGCTGACAAGAACGATTGCGTAAAGAAAGAGTCTGAGGCGTTTCATACGCCGGACATCATACCAGCCGCGCGCGTCTATATCAGTCCAAAGCGGTCTTTGGATATCGGCGTGTTGCCTGTGTGAGGGCTACTAGCGCGACGATCGGAACAAAATTGATGCCAAAAAGCCAGTTCTGCAGGTTCGGTGAATATTGGAAATGGATACTGGATGCGATATTGAACCCAAATCGAATAGGCGGAGGAAGATCGGTGAGCATCACAAATACGCGCAGCCCAGTGAAAAAACCATCAAACGAAAATCCTGGCACGGTGAAATTCAAAATCTGGCCGGCAAAGATGATCTTCGCCCACCGGAAAGCGTGTGGCTTACCGTGCCACAACTCAAATCCAATCCACGCGCACCAGCCAAAAAGAACAACGAAGAGACCAATAAGAGCGCTGAGGTATGCAGGCACCGTTGTAAGCGACTGGAGTTCGCTCCAAAAGCCAAAAGCAACACCGGCAATCCCGCCACCAATCAGCAAGAATGAAATAGACTTTACGCCAACACCAATCGGAATTGGTGGCTCACTCATTGCGCCCGCCTCAGCGCGGCTTCTCCACATAGCTGCTTACCAACGCCGCGCAACCTTCAATAAATTCCTGCTCTTCTTTGCTGAAGGTGTTCACAAAATAGCTGTTGATGTCGATCACGGCGAAAAGCTTTTTCTGCACGAACACCGGCGTCATCATCTCCGACTTCACCAGCTCCGAACCCGCCCGATAG
>JBARMK010000426.1:0-16028 GCA_049802395.1 Candidatus Angelobacter sp. | reverse complement strand
TTCCGGGTCCGCGCGACGCGCAGCCGGATGGTCCCGAACCGGGTCACGTAGTCCCGCTCATAGAAGCCGTTGCGGTACTCCCGCTCTCCATCGCTCCGTTGGTAGGGCTCCAACTCCATCCACTGGTCGCGTGCCCGCAACGATTCTCCGTTCCAAAACTGCTGCCACGCCACCTTCATCCGGCCATAGACGTCGCCCCAAAAACTGTCCTGCAGCTCGTTCACGAAATGTTGGAAATGCTCGCTGATCTCTGTTACTTTCGCCATCGGGTGTAAGTCTCCTTTTCTCAGGACTTTGGTTTTCGCTTGTGAGGCAAAAACCAACTTACACCCTCTCCCTTTTACACAAAGGAATTTACGTCACCGTGGAGAGCACGGCTTACTGTTCATCCGCTAATTGTGACACGCCGACTTATGACTTAAGGATTGCACTCAAGCAGTTGGGCGTGAACTGACAACAGTCGATCTGCTGAAAACAAATTCGTTCATGCGAATCACTCCCTTGGATAAGGAAAGGCGCTCAAGGGAGAATCCGCGTGCAGCAGCGAAGTTAATCACGCGATCTGGGTGGGCAACTTCATAGGGATAGCCGCCAGCCCAATCGACAACATCATGCCACGGTGACATGCCGCGCTTTTCGGAATAGTTTTTCCAGTCACGTACCACGCGGTGAGGCTTAATCAGCAGTTTCGGACCCCAAAGGGTAATAAGCGAGAGAAGCAGGATGGGTTTTCTGATGATCGGATAAGAGCAGTAGTTTTCTTTAAGACCCGCCAAATGCGGCTAATTGACCCTTGATCGGCATAGATAGAAATCAGCAGTTTGTCGCGCGACAGCAGTGCGGCATTTTCAATGGCTTGCCACATTGCCCCAGTGAATGGCAGGACGCCCCAAGAGTACACGATGTCAAAACTGCCTAGTGGCCGCAGAAAATCGGAATCCAAGACAGAACCCTGGCGGATTGTCCACGGCGAGTTAGGAGCGTACCGTTGCTTCATCGCAGATGAGCAGGCTACACATTGATGGTCGTAATCGAAACTCACGACACGAGAGGCACCCAGACGTGCAGCGGCAAGAGAATGAAGGCCGCTCCCGCAGCCGATGTCCAGCACGGTTTTTCCGGAGAGGTTTTGGAGAGATTCTTTGAGCTTATCTTCTGTCCGGGTTATGCGGTGCTCGTCTACGGTTTCTAAGAATGAAGTCCAGTTTTTGCCGAACTCAAATTGAGGGACCGCGTTCAGAAGGAGTCTCCGTGGCGTTCTTTGTTGTGGCGCAGCGATTTCTTGATATCGTTCGCAATGCCCCTAAGCACGCATACGATGCCGAATGAAATCGCTGAGGCTGCAACGCCGACTACAAACGAGAGTAAGTCGATTTTCATGAGTTCCTTTTCCGAGTGACCAATTTTACCAGTTGCCAGAACGGAGAGAGAACTTTTCAGGGCCACAAGCGCGGGAGATGGGAGTCGAGGAGGCGGGCGTAGGTCATGGCTTACGTCTCTTTAGTTCGCGTTGCATCTATTTGTTGACGAACACGCTAGGGAAATGCGCACATATTGGCGTTCCATTTTGTATTGGAGAGTTGGTGTGTTAAATCCACATATTCCTTAAATATTGCGACTAACGCCATTTTGCTATTGACATGACTATATATTATATAATATATATATTTTTATGATTGAGGTTGATTATCAAAAGTTCCTTCCCCTCAAGGTTCAGTGGTTCCACATCATGGTGTCGCTGGCTGGTGGAGAGCAGCACGGCTATGGAATCATGCAAGAGGTTTTGGAACGGACTGCCGGAAAGGTCCGGCTGTGGCCGGCAACGCTGTATGGATCGATCAAGCGGCTGATCGAGGCGGAGCTGATTGAGGAATCCGACGAGCGGCCTGCGCCGGAGTTCGATGACGCGCGGCGCCGCTATTACCGGCTGACCGCTTTCGGCAGACGTGTGCTGGACGCCGAGTGTGATCGCCTGCAGGAACTGGTCCGCGCCATCCGGGTGAAGCAGGCCCTGGTGGCCGAATAGGTTTCCGAATGAAGGTCACGACGCGACGGTTTTCCGATGAACGCTACGCAATGAGTTCGTAATGAACGTCACGCACTAGAAGGTATCGCGATGAGTTTTGCATTCCGCATTTACCGCCGATTGGCCCATGCTTTTCCGCACGAATTCAAATTGGCTTATGGCGCCGAGGTGATGCAACTCGGCGAGGACGTGGTGGACGAGATTGCCAAAAGGCACGGCGTCGCGGGACTGGTTCGGCTGGTTGCGGATATTGCGATTCGCGTACCAATCGAATACCTAAGCGAGATTCGCCGTGATATGCGGTATGCGGTGCGAGCGATGATGAAGTCGCCCGGATTCGCGCTAGTCGGCATCGTTTCCATGGGTATCGGCATGGGGCTGACGACCATGGTGTACAGCACGAGTTGGAAGTTGATATCCCGCCCGCTGCCGGCAGCGGAGAATGCTAAAAACCTGGTGATGGCTGGGAAGCCTGTGTCGTACTACTACATTGAGCAGTATCGGGAACAACAGAGCCTGTTCACCGGGGTTGCCGCATTTCAGAACGGTATTCCCTTCAATCTCACTTTCCAGGGTGAGGTGGATGCGAAACCGCAACGCGTCTTCGGACAGCTTGTATCCGCCGATTATTTTTCCGTCCTCGGCGTTCCCGCAGAGCGCGGACGCGTGTTCAGTCCCGAACTTGACCGTTCCGGCGATCCGCCCGTGGTGGTGATCAGTGATCGTTTCTGGCGCAATCGTCTCAATTCTTCTCCCAACGCGGTGGGGCAAACACTGCGCGTGAATGGGCAGCCCGCGACCATCGTGGGAATCACCCCGAAGGATTTCAACGGCGCGCTTTCCATGATTCCGGCTGAGATGTTCGTGCCGGTCACCGCGCCGGCCGCGCTCGCTCCGGAACTTGCCAATGACGTGCTGCATCAACGCAATGCCAGAGAGTTCCTGGCATTGATGTGCCTTGCGCCGAACGTCACCGCTGAGTCCGCGGAAACCGCTCTCGATGCGATCACGCGTCAGCTTGACGAGCAGGATCCATCGGCCCCGGCGCGCGCTGATAAGGGCCGGCGCGTGACCTTGCTTTCCGCCGGCACCATGGTGCCGCTTCCCCGGAACCTGCGGCGCGTGGTGACCGGATTCTATTTCGTGTTGATGGCGCTGATCATGACCATCGCTTGCATGAACCTGGCAAACATGCTGCTCGCGCGCGGCGCCAATCGCCAAAGGGAGTTGGCGATTCGCCTGGCCGTTGGGGCCAGCCGGTTTAGGATTGTCCGGCAGATGATGAGCGAAGGCATTTTGCTCTCGTCGCTGGGCGGCATCGCCGGATTCGCGCTCGCGTATTGTCTCACTATGCTGAGCACCCACTTCAGGCCGCCCCTGGCATTGCCCATCGAATCCGATTTCACCCCTGATTGGCACGCCATTGTCTTCGTGTTTGTGCTCGTAGTGGTGTGCGGCGTTGGCTTCAGCCTGGCGCCTGCCTTGCGAGCGACAAAAGTGGATGTGACCCCCACGCTCAAAGGAGATTCGGCGCTGCAATTCTCTGGTTACCGGCGGTTTGGTGTGCGCAACTTGCTCATGGTCGCCCAGGTAACTGGATCGCTCATGCTGCTGCTGATTACGGGATTTCTAGTCATGGGACTCAGCCAGGTAAGCTCCATCCAAACCAAATTCGATCCGCACACCATGTATCTCCTATCCATTGATCCGATGCGGGAGGGCTACACGCCCGAAAAGGCGCAGGCTCTATTCCAGAAACTCCCCGAACAGCTCAAGACCCTTGGCGCTGTACGCAGCATGGCCTTGGCGGCGCAGGCGCCCTTTTCCATCGTAGATGAAGATGCATCCATCCCAATGGCTGCGGAAGACTCATCTGGGGCCTCGCGGGTGCAACAGCCATTGTTCAAGGAAACCGTGGGCGCGGGTTATTTTGCCGCATTGAACGAGCCCATGCTCGCCGGCAGGGAATTCGTGGAACTGGACCAGCGGATACAGGAGGACGCCGCGAAGACTTTGCCTGTGGTGCTGAATGAGAGCGCCGCGCGCGGATTTTTCGGAACTGAAAATGCGCTTGGAAAGCACATTAAAGACAGCAAGCATTCCTACGAAGTGGTTGGCGTAGTGCACGATTTGAGGGATGGCATCGGGATCAGCCGGTCCATAATTTATTTATCGTTGACGCAGCGCAACTTTGCGCGGCCGCCGGCCGATGGCATGACCATTATCGTGCGGTCGGACGTGGGCGGCGATGTCTTAGGCGGCATCCGGCGCGAGATCGCTTCCATTGATCCGCATCTGAACCTTTTCAATGTGCGAACGCTCAGCGACTACCTGGAGCTTACCCGGTCCTCTGAGCGTTTCGCTGTAGACACCTACGGCGGAATTGGAGTGTTCGGCCTGGTGTTGGCCGCGATCGGACTCGCCGGAATTACGGCCTATGCGGTTGCGCAGCGACGCAAGGAGATTGGAATTCGCATAGCGCTGGGCGCGCGCAAAGCACAGGTGCTGCGATTGGTGTTGCGCGAAGGCGCGGCGCTGGTATGCGCTGGAACGGTTCTCGGATTCCTGGGTGCGTTCGGGCTGGCTAAAGCGCTTTCGGCCCTGACCAACGTTTTTGTCGACGCGCTCAAGGTCGGTACAGGCGATCCGCGCCTGCTCCTGGGCGCACCACTGTTGCTGGCAACGCTGGCGCTGCTCGCCTGTTATGTGCCGGCGCGCAGGGCCGCCAAAATCGATCCGTTGAAGGCGTTGCGCGAGGGGTAATTAACCTTCTGGTTCAGGAGCACGCCCGGTATGCGCCGGTGCTCCTATGCAGCCTTTGGATCGCCGGCTTTATTTTCGGAGCTTGATGCATGTTCCAGCTCAGCGCTGCCGTGCTCGGCGGACTCTGACCTTACTTCTGTTGGCTGGTCGGAATCCGGCGGTTTTGCATCGTGGTTTCTTGCGCTCTGGTCTTTTGGATATTTAGGTTTTTGATTTAACGATCGTTGGCTCTCATCGTGCACCGCCTGCTTGCTGTCCGTTGTATCTTGCTTTTTCTCGGCTGCCGTTGCGGGTTCTGTCTTGGGTGCTGGAGCGTTGACTGATGAACCATTAGCTGATGTTGTATTGGCCGCTCCACCCTCGGGTTTTGCGGCCTGTACGCCGCCGGATGATTTAGCGCGCTCTTTTTCAGCACCTTTCTCGGCTGCGGCTTCCGGCTTTTTCTCAGGTTGCTCTTCTGTTTGTGCAGATGACAACAGGTAGTCGATTCTGACCCGCGCGGCGCGCCATCTTACGCTGCTGGCATTGCCGGCCTGTTCGAGATAAGGAGCAAGCTGCTTATCGGTGACGCGTTTTTTCTCTTGCAGGAACTGCAGCATCGCCGAATTCTGGGTGTCCAGTCTTTCCAGTTGGGAAAAGAGTGCGTCGAGAACTTCCTTGATTGCCTCGCTATTCATGCTGCCTCCTGCCGCTTGCGCCCTGAATTGCTGCTCTCCTTGAATAGATGCCTCAAAACAGTAGTAAGGAGTGCTGCCGGATGTCCATCTTTGCTTCCTCGAACGAAAGATTGGGTAAAATCCTGATTGCAAATAAGAGTTGCAACATCGGAAGAGGATGCGAGCAGATGATCGAACAGCCTAGAGAACGGCTAGTATGGTATGTCATATTGTCAGCCTTCCTGCTTCTCGGGACGGCGGCTTCAGCCCAGGCGCCGGACGGTATCCCTCGCGACCTGGCCCATCTGCGCGCACAACAGATCAAAGATGTTCGCTACCGGCTCAGCTATATCATCACGCCAAAAGCAGGCTCGGTTACCGGGCATGAAGAGCTGCGCTTTGTGCAGAATCCAGACGATCGCGGCATTCTGTCCGAGTGGCTCGATTTTCGCGAAGGGATAATCGGCAAATTAAATGTCAACGGCCAGTCCGCCGCCGCGGCAATCCAGAATGGGCATGTCGAGCTACCGGCCAAACTGCTCAAGCTGGATGAGAACATCGTTGAGATCGATTTTACCGCGCCGGTCGCGCCCGCCGGCAAAGCCATCACCCGCTTTGAAGACAAGGATGATGGCAGCGACTACATCTACACCCTGTTTGTTCCGATGGATGCCGAGATGGCGTTTCCATGCTTCGATCAGCCGGATTTGAAGGCTAAGTTCAAGTTGACGATAGACGCACCGAGCAACTGGACGGTCATTTCAAATACTCCCGGCACTGAGACAGCGCGAGACAAGGCAGGCGCCTCTCATCGAGTTGAGTTCGAAGAAACCAAGCCGATCAGCACCTATCTGTTTGCCTTCGCCGCTGGACCGTTCAAGAAAATTCACGATACGCATGGACTGCCCGGTCTTTACGTCCGCAAATCGAAATTGCAGAAAGCCGAAGCAGAGGCCGAAGCCGTGCAGCAGGTCACCGCTGACGGCATCAAATATCTATCTGGCTACTTCGCCCAGCCGTTTCCGTTCCCAAAGTACGACATGGTGATGATCCCAGGCTTTGCGTACGGCGGCATGGAGCATGCCGGCGCAACCTTTCTGCGCGAAGAGTCGATCCTGTTTCGCACCGCGCCCACGCACAGTGACCGCCTGAACCGTGACATCCTGTTGCTGCACGAACTCACGCACCAGTGGTTTGGTGACCTGGTGACCATGCGCTGGTTTGACGATCTCTGGCTCAAAGAAGGTTTCGCCCAGTACATGGCATACCACGCGCTGAACGCACTCAAGCCGAACGAGAACGTGTGGAAGCGCTTTTATCAGGCCATCAAGCCAGCGGCCTATGCAATTGATTCCACGCTGGGAACAACGCCCATCTACCAGGAGATTCCCAATCTCAAGGATGCCAAATCCGCTTACGGCGCAATTGTCTATTCCAAAGCACCAGGAGTGATCAAGCAGCTTGCGTTTGTGGTGGGCGAGGACCAATTCCGCGACGGCCTTCGCCTCTATTTAAAAGAACACACCTACTCCAACGCCGAGTGGAGCGATCTAGTGCAGGCACTTGAGCGGGTTTCGAAGAAGGCGCTGGGAGAATGGGCCAATGCCTGGATTCACCGCCGTGGAATGCCGCAGGTGGATGTGGAGTGGACGTGCGATAGTAAGGGACGGGTCAACCATTTCGGTCTCAGGCAACACAACGTGCTTGGTGAAGGAGGCACGTGGCCTGTCGCGCTTTCCCTTGGTTTTCACGTTGCCGGTGAAGGCCTCACCTCTCAAGTGCAGCTGACCTCGGCAAAAATGGAGCTAACTGGAACAGTGGGGTCAACCTGTCCGCAATATGTTTTCGCGAATGAGTCGGACTACGCTTATGGCCGCTTCCTTCTCGATGAGCGAAGCCGCAAATCGATCATCGCAACTCTGGGGCCGGGTTATAACGTCTTCGAACGCACGCTGCTCTGGGGCTCTCTGTGGGACTCCGTTCGCGAAGCGGAGATGGATCCGCGAGCATACGTGGATCTTTCCTTGCGGCTTCTACCTGGCGAGAAAGATCAAGCGCTGGCGCAGAGCATCATAGGACATACCATTACCACGCTGCATCGTTACGTAAGTCCTGAGGTTCGAGCACAACTCGCTCCCAAGATGGAAATCCTGGCCGCGGATCAGATGCTCCGCTCCCCGTCGCAAGACATGCGCATTACCTGGTTTCGCGCGTTGCGCGGCGTAGCTGAAAGCGCTAAAGCCCGCGGCCAGCTCAAAAACATGCTCAGCGGCAAGCTGCAAGTCCAGGGAGTGGAACTGCGTCCACTGGACCGTTGGAATATGGTGGAGTCTCTGATCGCGCTGAATGATCCTGACGCGGCAGCAGTGCTGGCGGCGGAAGAGAAGCGCGACCCCTCGGGTGACGCAAAGAAGTATGACTACATGGCCGCGGCGGCGCGTCCGCATGCAGAGACAAAGAGCCATTACTTTGACGAGTACCTGCACGACGCCTCGCGTCCGGAAGACTGGGTAGAACAAAGCCTGGGAAGTTTTAACTATTGGAACCAATCCGGGCTAACCTTCCCATATTTGCGCCGGGCCCTGGACGCGCTACCGCAGGTAAAACGCGAACGTAAGATCTTTTTCTTGCTGGCCTGGCTGAATGCCTTCATCGGCGGACAACAATCTGCCGCCGCTCAGAAGCAGGTTCATGAATTTCTGGAAACAGCAGCGCTGGACAAAGACTTAAAGCTGAAAATCCTTGAGGTGGTGGATGAACTGGATAGAACTGTGAAGATCAGGCAGATGTATAAATAACCGCCGGGTAAGCTCATTCGGCCAAGTAACATTGGGCGCGTATTTTGAGGGCGAGGCCGACCACGCCGGGCCCGCCGCATCAGGCCGAACGAATCTAACCATCCTCGAACGACTCCCAAGCGGTTTGGAGCGCAGCGACAGAACAAAAAGCTGGCAAGTACAAATGAGGGAGTAGTAACGTTAGGGAAACCGGGCTGATTTTCCCGTATTTTCAGGTCACTCGGGGGAATTAACGGATGTATAATTTTAACGAATGCCGAAGTATTCGATCGTTGTACCTTTCCATAACGAGCAGGAAAGCGTAACCGCGCTCTATGACCGCCTGAAGGCAGTCATGGAAGCGACGGGGGACACATTTGAATTGGTTTTTGTCGATGACGGCAGCATGGACCGCACTTATAAGCTGCTGCGCGAGATTGTAACCATTGATAGCCGGGTTGTAGTCGTCAAGCTTCGTCGCAATTTCGGGCAGACCTCCGCGCTCGCTGCCGGTTTTGCTCATGCCCAGGGCGAATATGTAATCGCTATGGATGGCGATCTGCAACACGACCCTGACGACATTCCTAAATTTCTGGAAATGCTGGAGCAGGGATATGACCTGGTTAGCGGCTGGCGCAAAGAGCGTGTTGACAACTTCGTGCTGCGCAGGTTGCCTTCGCGCATTGCCAACTGGGCCATGTCAAAGTTGAGCGGCGTAAAGATCCATGACTTCGGCACCACCTACAAAGCCTATCGCAGAGAAATTATCCAGCAGCTGCCTCTATACGGAGAGCTTCACCGCTTTATTCCCGCGCTGGCCTCATGGTATGGCGCCTCGATCTGTGAAATTCCGATCAAAAACATTGTGCGGCCCAAGGGCAATTCGCACTACGGCATCTCCCGCACCTTCCGCGTCTTCTTTGATCTGATCACCATTCGTTTCCTGCTAAAGTACATGTATCGGCCGCTGCACCTGTTCGGCACAGTGGGCATGCTTTCCCTGCTGGGCGGGATGGGTGTTGCATTCTGGCTGATGCTCTCTAAACTGATCTGGCATCTAAGCGTCATGGGAGAGCACGGCCCGCTGCTGATTTCGGCCGCGGTGCTAATCGTGTTTGGCGGCCAGATGCTGGCCCTGGGGCTGCTGGGCGACCTGCAGGTACGCAATTTCCAGGAACCGACGCGGCGCGTCCCGTATACGGTGGCGCACGTATTGCGATCGCAAAGCCAGGAACAAGCGGTCAACGAATAATCCCTTTGACGAGCACAAAAATAAAATGAGCACAGTGATCACGCCAACAGAATTGCGGCTGGCCAAGCGTATGGCCCGCCTAGGAACTGAAACAGCTTTTGAAACTCTCGCCAAAGCCCGCGCTCTCGAAGCCCAGGGCAGAAATATTATTCATCTCGAAATCGGCGAACCGGATTTCGATACGCCGGCCAACGTGATTGAGGCCGGCATCGATGCCCTCCACAAAGGCTATACGCATTACACTCCCTCAGCCGGTTTACCGGCGCTGCGCGAAGCCGTAGCGGAAGAAGTCACTGCGAGCCACGGCGTGAAGGTCACAGCAGACGAGGTGGTGATCGTTCCCGGGGGAAAGCCCACCATCTATTTCACTTTCACCGCGCTGGTGGAAGAGGGTGACGAAGTCATCTATCCTAACCCAGGGTTTCCGATCTACGAGTCGCTGATCAACTTCACCGGCGCCAAGGCCGTTCCGTTGCAGATGCGGGAAGAAAAAGACTTCCGCCTGGATCCGAACGAACTGGCTGACCTGATCACTGACCGCACCAAGTTGATCGTGTTGAATTCCCCCCACAATCCCACCGGCAGCGTGGTAACCGAGCAGGACGTAAAAGACATCGCCGCGGCTATCGGCGACCGCGACATCATGGTACTCTCCGACGAAATCTACAGCCGCTTGATTTTCGAAGGCCGTCATCATTCGCTGATGTCGGTGCCTGGTTGGAAAGATCGAGTCATCATGCTGGATGGCTGGTCAAAAACCTACGCCATGACCGGATGGAGGCTTGGCTACGGTGTGATGCGCAAGGACCTGGCTGCGCACTTTGGCCGATTGATGACCAACGTAAACTCGTGCAGCGCTGGCTTTACCCAGGTGGCGGGCATAGAGGCGATCAAAGGCGATCAGGCATCCGTAGATCACATGCGCACTCAGTTCCATGCGCGGCGTGATAAGTTCATCGCCGGATTGAACAATATCCGCGGCTTCAGCTGCCGCCTGCCACATGGCGCGTTCTATGCCTTCCCCAATACCAAGAAAACGGGATGGGATTCGCGAAAACTAGCCGACGCAATGCTGAACCAGGCTGGCGTGGCTTGCCTTTCCGGCACGGCGTTCGGCGCCTTTGGTGAAGGTTACTTACGCTTCAGCATCGCCAACTCCATGGAGAACCTGGATGAGGCGTTGAACCGGATCGACGGCTGGGCAAAGAAGAATCTATAACAGCCAGCAAGATGGTTGCCGCGAATTTTCGCGAACGAACACGAATTGCTCTTGGATTCGTTTGATTCGCGCCTGTTCGCGGCTGTTTTTTTGCCATATCAGCCGGCATCTGTGAAAATTATCTTCGGTATTTTTCATGTCCAAGAACAAACTTAGGGTATATGCAACGTGTCACATCGGCGACGCCGCCGAAAATCTTCTGCGCGATAAAGGCTATGAACTCGACATCTATCCCGGCCCGGAAGCTCCACCGAAGAAACTGATCATTGAGAAGGTCAGCAACGGCGTTGATGGCCTGATCACCACCTTGCGGGACCGGATCGATGCTGAAGTCTTCGAGGCAGGCAAGGGAACGCTGAAAGTGGTGTCGCAGATCGCTGTCGGGTTTGACAACATCAATCGCGCCGACGCCAATCATTACAGGATTCCGTTTACCAACACCGCGGAAGTTCTTAATGACGCGACTGCAGAATTTACTTTCCTGATGATGGGCGCACTGGCGCGCCGCTTATGGGACAGCGAAAAGATGGTGCGAGAAGGGAAGTGGGGCGCGTGGCATCCGTTCTTGCCCTTTCTGGGCGACGAGATCTCTGGCAAGACCATCGCCGTTTTGGGCACTGGGCGGATCGGCCTGGCGATGATCAAAAAATGTCTTGGCTTTGACATGAACGTCCTCTGCTACGACCCGGTGTATCAGAACCGGAAGTTCGTCTCTGATGTGCAGCTCCTCATGGACCTACGGCAGAAACTCGGCATGGTTAAAGAGAAGACCTGGATCAAGTATGTAAGCCTGGAAGATGCACTGGCGCAGGCGGACTATGTGAGCCTGCACGTTCCGCTAATCCGCGAAGGAAAAACGCCCACCTATCACTTAATCAACGAACGAACGCTGAAGCTGATGCGGAAAGATGCGTACCTTGTTAATGCTTCGCGGGGGCCAGTGGTGGATGAGCAAGCGCTCGCCCGGGCGTTGAAGGAGCGCTGGATTGCCGGCGCAGCGCTGGATGTTTTTGAAAAAGAGCCGCTGCCGTCCGACTCGCCCCTGCTCGATCCTGAGATCGAGGACCGGTGTCGCGTTTATCATCATTTCGCCAGCGCCGGACGCATCACCAGGCTCTCCGCCGATCCAGAGCTAGGGATGGCGGGCCGCTGCGCGCAAGGATTGATCGACGTGCTGGAAGGAAATTATGGAGGCGACGTTACCAGGATGCCGTATGTCGTCAATAAGGAAGCCTGGACGACTGCGGGCATTCACGGCGAGGGGATTTAAAAAAAGAGACGGCCCGCAGGCCGTCTGGCGATCGGAACAAAAAAAGCGACTACATTCCGGCAGATTTGCGCTTGCCGCCTTTGACATCCAGTTCATTCACAACCTGTTGCACGTTGGGGACGCTGGCAGCCAGTTTTTCCGCCTGCTCGCGCAATGCCGGCGTATCAACGTCGCCTTTCAGTGTGAGCACGCCGTTTTTGGCGTCATAGCGAATGTGCTGCCGGTCCAGACGATGGGCGATGATCACTGCCTTGAAGTCCTTCACAATAGCATCGTCAACGTTGGAGTCGATCTTCTTGGCGGAGTTTTCTACGCCGTCAGGCCGCACGCCAATCTCATTGGCGACGACGTATCCCCCCGCGGCATTCTTGGCCAGCTCTTCCGCCCGTTCTTTATCTTCCTGGGTCTTAAGGTCGCCCTTGATGGTTACAAGCTGCTTGTCATTGTTTACGTCGATGCTCAGATTTTTATAGCCGGCGTTGTTCAGGGCTTTTGAAACCTGGTCTTTCACGTCCGGGGTACTCGCTTTATTGGTAGAACAGCCAATCGCCAGAGCTAGCAAGAGAGAGGCCAGGGTTGCCAAAATGATTTTTGCGCGCATAAGGGTCTCCTCGTCGGTTGAACCCCAGGGAGGTTCTCGAGGAGTTGGATGCACGCGGCAGCCGGGAAGAGGGCTGATTGCGCGAGAGCAGGTTGCTTATCGGCTGGCGACGGGCGCCAGGCTCATGGACCTGAAAATCTTTGCGCCGTCGGCGGATCCAAGCAGCGATTCACTGCAACGATCCGGATGCGGCATCATCCCCAGCACGTTGAACCCTTCATTGCAGATGCCGGCAATGTTATCGAGCGATCCGTTAGGATTTGCATCCGCTGTGATGCGGCCGTCAGGAGTGGAGTAGCGAAGTAGAATCCGGTTCTGGCGCTTGAGCGTAGCCAGGGTTTGCTCATCGCAATAATAATTGCCTTCCATGTGGCCGATGGGAATCCTGAGCACTTCGCCCGGCTTGCAGGTATTGGTGAACGGCGTATTTACGTTTTCCACGCGGAGATCGACGAACTTGCAGATGTATTTGAGTCCGGCGTTACGCATGAGCGCGCCTGGTAGCAGCCCGGCCTCGCACAGGATTTGAAAACCATTGCAAATTCCGATCACCAGTCCGCCTGACGCCGCAAACTTCGCTACTTCCTGCATGATAGGCGCAAATTTTGCGATGGCGCCCGTGCGCAGGTAATCGCCATAAGCAAAACCGCCGGGCACGATGATGGCGTCACAGTTTCCCAAATTGTGAGAATCGTGCCAAAGCATCGCGGCCTGCTGGCCGGTCGCGGTGATCGCCGCGTGGTAGCTGTCATGGTCGCAGTTGGAGCCGGGAAAAACGATGACACCGAATTTCATAGTTTTATTTTAACCACGGGGGCCACAGAGGAACACAGATAAGTTTGGAGTCGATCCCACGGCGCCGCAGCTCCGCAGCTGCTTCATTTGTTGGTATTTTTCAGCGCCCTGATATTAAGTTTTTAAAGCTGCTCGATACATCTCTGTGGTCCTCTGGACCCTCTGTGGTTCAATATGAACGTGGACTGGCAGAAATGGGCTTCGCACGCCCGAACCACTGGCGCGGCGCTCAAGCATTGGTTTATCGCCCAGTGCTATGACTCTATAGCAGTAGCATTTCTTTGGCTCGTGGGATTGCTGATCATCGGCATACCCTGGGCGCCGCTCTGGGCAATCCTGGCCGGGTTGTTGCAGTTCATTCCCAACTTCGGCGGACCCATCGCCGTCATTATTCCTGCCATCCTGGGCGCGCTCAGCTCAAACCACATGCGCTTTTTCTATGTGCTGATGCTGTTTGCAACGATCATGGTGACAGAAGGTCTGTTCCTGCAGCCGTATCTCATGAAACGTACGGCCAAAGTGCCGTTCTGGGCGGCATTGTTCGGCCCGATCATTGTTGCGCTCTTGATTCCTTTCTGGTGGGCGATATTGCTGGCGCCGCCGCTGTTGGCGGTGATCTATGCGTTTCGCAGGAAAGCGACCGCTGGCGATCCAGGATCAACCCCTGTTTGATCGCAGATAGCCGCGGCGCCGCTTGCGGGCTGGTGCCGGAGTGGGCAAAAGACTCTTGACAGCAAGCAGTATCCAAAAAATCAACCATATTAAAGAGTAGAGCGATGGCCAGAGGATCCATCCCTTGAAATGAGAATGATCTTTTGGCAGAAATTCGCCGAATGCAAGAGCGAAGCCTCCTGCGTTTACTAATAAGAAGAACGCAACAATAATTAGCAGACTGATCCGCTGGCCACGCGTAAAAATTGCTTTGCCGGACGCAAGATTTCTATAGAATCGGCCCTCGTTCAGCACCGTGTCTGGAAACACGATGTTGCGCTGCCGGTTACGCACGTCGCGTTCCCATTCCTGAAGGCTCATTGGCGGAATAATACAACGGCCGGAACAACCAGCTACTCTGTTTTTTACCTGGAAGTTTTGATGATTACTGCATCGACAATATCAGCACAAGCAAAGGGCTTTCTGCGAGCCACGTTGGCAACGCGTCATGCTATAATTTACTTTGTTTTCCTGCGCTTAGTAGCGCGTGCCGCCTCTCCTGTTGGCTGCCTAAATCTTTGGTTCTTTGAGGTTATCCACATGTCTGGCCATTCAAAATGGGCCACAATCAAGCACAAAAAAGGCGCGCTCGACGCCAAGCGCGGCAAGATTTTCACCCGTCTGATCAAGGAAATCACCATGGCCGCCAAGAGCGGCGGTGGCGATCCTGAAGGCAATCCGCGTCTTCGCGGCGCTGTGGCCGCCGCCAAGGCCGAAAACATGCCTGCTGACAACATCAAACGTGCCATCCAGCGCGGTACCGGCGAATTGGAAGGCGTGAATTACGAAGAGATCACCTTCGAAGGCTACGGACCGGGTGGCTGTGCAATCCTGGTTGAAGTGACCACCGACAACCGCAACCGCACCGTCAGTGAGATCCGCCATAGCTTTGGCAAAAACGGCGGGAACATGGGTGAGGCCGGCTCAGTCTCCTGGATGTTCCATAAGAAGGGCCAGATCGTGGTGCCGAAAGCGGCTGCAAGCGAAGACGATTTGATGAATATCGTGCTGGAAAATGGAGGCGATGACCTGAGCGATGACGGCGATAACTGGGAGATCCTCACCGATCCCGGCGCCTATGAGACGGTGCTTGAGGCCATCAGGAAAGCCGGCAAGGAAGTGGTGCACTCTTCCATCGGAATGGTGCCAAAGAATTACATTAAATTGGAAGGACCCGCGGCCAGCCAGATGATCCGTCTGCTGGAAGCGCTGGAAGATCAGGACGACGTGCAAAACGTCTATTCGAATTTTGACGTCGATCAGAAACAGCTTGAGGAAGTGGCCGGATAGAAAGTAATCCAGGATTCTCTTCATCTTAAAAGGCGGTCTGAAAAAGGGCCGCCTTTTGGTTTTGTGAACAAACTGGTAATCTCTCTTATCCCCCGTACCCAGGAAATCCCGATGCGCGTACAAAGGTCGCCCTTCTCCGTGTCTCCGTATCTCCGTGGTGGAATTTTGTTTGTCTTTCTTCTGATGTGTAGCCTGGCGTTTGCCCAAGATTCCAAACCCCTAGACGGCCAACCTTGGGACCTGGGATTCTGGGCAGGCGGAGGTTTCAGCGTTACGGGCGGCACTAAGGACACGCATGCCATCAATGCCGGCCTTCGCCTGGGCAAGATATTGACTGATGATCATCTTGGCGGCGTTCTGCGCGGCAACTTTGAATGGTCGGCAGACCTCATGCCGGTGTATTACATCTGGCAGCCAACCCCGGCTAAAAACGCTTATGGCGCAGCATTTAATCCAGTTAACTTAAAGTGGAACTTCACCAGCCCAGCGCACACGATTCCCTATTTGGAGCTGGGCGGTGGCGTGCTGTTTACCGACCATGTGGTGCCGCTGAACACATCGCGCGTGAATTTCCTCACCCACGCCGCTCTCGGTTTCCAGTTCTTCAATAATGAACGTCGCGCTTTTACCACCAGCGTACGGTTTGAGCACATCTCCAACGCCGGACT
>JBARMK010000425.1:0-1563 GCA_049802395.1 Candidatus Angelobacter sp. | reverse complement strand
TTCGAGACTCTCGATCAATCTGCCTTGTGATTCTGATCGGAACACACGCGACTCAACTTTGGTGTGCTGACAGCATCCCTCCTTCTAAAGTTCGTCTTAGGCAATACATGGCGCAGGTGGAGAAGATTGCTGCGGAGGAAGGGCCATTCCCAATAACAAGCGACTATTCCGATCCATTTGCCACGGCCGTCTTAAAAAGTGAGGATTTGGCGGAGGATGGGAAGTATGCGGAAGCCGCAGAAGTCTTGTCGGCGTTGATCAATGGGCAAATAGCAGCCGATTGGAAACAGATGCTTCAAACGAGGATTCACATTCTCAAGAAATGGCACGCGTCAGGTCGGATCGAGCTTAGTGAGTACAGAATCTTCTTCCTGGAAACTGGTCCCGAATGGTTTCACAATCGGGCGCGGCCGATAGCCGCACTCTGGCAAAAGGAGATTGGCTCCGAGGTGGAGAGGTATTTTCTGATCGGTGCATTGCTGGCAGCTAGACACGACTCAGAGGGACAGGTGATCGTTCTGAGTGCAATACCGGACGTCGATGGAGTCTCGAAGAAGGCCGCAGCGGATGCACTGCTTGGCGTAGGACATTTGTTACACGGTTCAGGAGATCTGTCCGGGGCAGAAACAAATTGGTCAAAGGTGATGTTGCGGTACGCTGGGTTGCCAGCGTGGCCAGAAGCAGTATTCAATCTTGGAATTCTCTGCAAAGAGAAGAAGCGCTATACGGAAGCTATAGCTTTTTTCAATACACTCTTGGAATCAAAACCAAATGATACGGAGGCATACCGAGAATATTCGCACAGCTCTGCCGTAGAGCTATCGCAGTGCTATGAGGCGCTCAGCAATTACACCATCGCTCTGAAATGGGCACGCGAGGCGCAGACAAGGTACCCGTGCCAATCTTCGCGCGGAACAGGTTTGCAGGAAGAAAAACAGCGGAATGAGCAGAGAATCCGAGAATTGGAGAAGAAGCTTTCCGAATGAAGTGCTGCAGATGACGAGCCACTCGGGAGTATCAGTTGACGATAACCCCAAGTGCAGTCAACTGTCGCTATCAGCCATAGCACTCAAAATCCCGCTTCGGCGACTCCCAGTCGGTCTCAAGGAGCCGGCGGCGTGTCGTGGTAACGCAAGTATCCCAGACCCACGCGCAGGTGATGATGCATAGCGTCGGGGACGCAGATGGCGAAGCAAAGGCCCAGCAATCCTTGAGCAAGACCGAGAGCGTAGAGGCTGCGGTAACGGAGGAAGAGCGCGCAGGAGATCGCTCCCCAGACGAGCGTCGCAGCGGTCAGCGGGAGATTTGGCAAGTGGGCTGCGGCGAACAGCATGGCGCTGATGCCCACGGCGGCGTTTTCGCTGGCGAGCAGGCGCGTGAGGCGGGGCATAAAGAGGTCGTTCAGTAAGAACTGCTGGTAGAGCGTCCACAGAACATAGCCGGCGGCATGCTTGATGTCGCTCTGATAGAGCGCGTGCAGGGTACCGAGTTGTTTCGCGATCAGGACGCTTACGATGGCCAATACGACGGCGGCGGGGAGAATCCAGAGCGACGGTACCAGGC
>JBARMK010000424.1:0-5687 GCA_049802395.1 Candidatus Angelobacter sp. | reverse complement strand
CGATTTCCCCTGATGATTGCGCTGGCATTCATTGGCGTCATTTCCCTTTATGCTGAACAAAAACATAAACATTCAGCCGGCAGTGAAGAACTCGTGGCACAAGGCAGAAACGTTTTCCGCAATGACACCTTCGGCGACCAGGATTTCTGGGGCGGCTCACTGCAACTGCATCGCGCCATAGAAGGGGCAGCACACGGCGGTGTTGGCCCTGGTGTATCTCCGGCGACTGCACTCGCCGTGGGACTGAAAGTCGACCAGGACGCGTTGCCCCCGGCCCTGGTTCAGCAGATCACTGCTGGCAAAGTTGACCTGAATGACCCGGCGGTGACCCTGGCGCTGCTGAAGCTGAATGCTGTAATCGGCGTTACCGGATTTTTCAATCCGGATGGAACGCTCAAATCAATGGGCATACAGTGCGCGCTCTGCCACTCCACTGTGGACAACGCCTTTGCTCCCGGCATTGGCCATCGGCTCGATGGCTGGGCCAACCGCGATTTGAACGTGGGCGCGATCGTCGGCCTTTCCCCAAACCTGCAACCGGTTGCCGATGTTCTGGGCGTGGATGTTGCAACCGTCAAAACCGTTCTTGCTAGCTGGGGGCCGGGCAAGTTTGATGCTGAGCTTTTCATGGACGGCAAGGCGTTTCGTCCCGATGGCAAGTCTGCGGCCACCCTGATTCCTCCCGCGTTCGGGCTCTCAGGCGTGAACCTGCATACTTTCACCGGCTGGGGATCAGTACCGTACTGGAATGCATTTGTCGCCAACTTGGAGATGCACGGCAAAGGCAACTTCTTTGATCCACGCCTAGACGATGCCGCAAAATTCCCTGTGGCTGCGCGGAACAGATTTGGCCACGTTACCAACACGAACGATCAAATCACCTCCAAGCTGGCTGCTCTCCATTTCTATCAACTCTCTCTCCCCGCGCCCGCGCCGCCTGCGGGCAGCTTTGACCGCGCGGCAGCCGAGCGAGGCAAGCAGTTATTCAGCGGCAAAGCCCAGTGCAGCGCCTGCCATGTGCAGCCGCTCATGACCGAGCCTGGATGGAACATGCACACGGCGTCCGATGTTTGTGTGGACGACTTCCAGGCCAGCCGCTCACCTGACGACCGCTATCGCACCACTCCCCTGAACGGTTTGTGGACTCATACCAAAGGCGGGTTTTATCACGACGGCCGTTTCGCCACGCTGCTGGACGTGGTGGACCACTACGACACCTGCCAGGGCCTGGGGCTAAGCGCCGGCGAAAAGAATGACGTGGTTGAGTACCTGAAGTCGCTGCCCGATAATCGCGAGAGCGACTCAGGACGCGATTAAAAAAACTTGTGGGAGGGGGCGGCAGGCAGCCGCTCCTCGTTTTTGTTCCGAAATCAGCCAGGCTGCGCTATACTTCCGCGGTTATGCCTGCCGCTAGAGCCGCTAAGAAGAAAACTGCCTCGAAGAAAGCCGCCAAGCCGGATCTTGCCCCGGTCTTCACCGCGCTGCGCCAACTCCTGGAGCGCAATTTTAAGGAACTCGCTGTGCAGACAGACAAGCCGGGCAATTACCATCTGGAAATTCCTTCGATCCTCCATCGCGG
Source organism: Candidatus Angelobacter sp. (assembly GCA_049802395.1). Classification (GTDB taxonomy): domain Bacteria; phylum Acidobacteriota; class Terriglobia; order Terriglobales; family Acidobacteriaceae; genus Angelobacter. Next base: position 4,108 of record JBARMK010000424.1, on the reverse strand, counting down.
CAAGCCACTGTATTTTGCCGGCGTTCGGACGGGAAAGAACTACGTAAGTTATCACCTGCTGCCGGCCTATTTCTGTCCTGAATTGCTGAAGGGCATGTCTCCGGCGTTGAAGAAGCGCAAGCAAGGTAAGGCGTGCTTCAACTTTACGGCCATCGATGATGTGTGTTTTGCCGAGCTGAGCCGCCATACCGCCGAGGGCCTGAAAAAATTTAAGACCCTGAAGTTCAGGCAGAGAATCCAAAAGATGCAGTAAAACGCGTCCGAATGGAAATCACCAACACCCACGAGTTCATCGATTACTACGAGAAAGTTCGCCAGCGCACCCTGAAAGTGATGGCCTGCATCCCGCCGGATAAGTTTGACTGGCGCTATGCCGAAGGCAAATTCAGCTTTGCCGACATCATCCGTCACCTGGCCGCGATCGAACGCTACATGTACGCAGAAAACGTGCTGCTCAAACCCAGCCACTACCCCGGCCATGGCAAAGAACTGGCCGATGGGCCGGAGAACGTCCTGAGCTTCTTCAACCGCCTCCATCAGGAGTCCATGGAGATATTCAGGCGACTTTCTGCCGATGATTTGCAGAAGAAGTGCATCACGCCGGGTGGTGTTTCCATTACGGTATGGAAGTGGTTGCGCGCCATGGTGGAACATGAGGTGCACCATCGCGCGCAGATCTACGTTTATTTAGGAATGCTGGGGGTCTCGACTCCGCCGATCTACGGGCTGACTTCTGAGGAAGTTAGGGAGCGCAGCCGGCAGTAGACTATGGATCGCACCGCGTTGACGGAGGTGCGCCGGCCGAAAATGCCCATCGCTTATCTCACGCTGGAAATTCGTATCGAAGGCGCGCATTCGCTCAAAGACAAGCGCCAGGTGGTGCGCAGCTTAAAAGATCGCTTGCGCAACTCCTTCAATATCGCCATTGCCGAAATCGAAGTCACCGATCTATGGCAGCGTGCAACTCTGGGCGTTGTCAGCATCTCCCCTTCACGCGATTATCTTGAAGGCCTAATGCGCAACGTGGAGCAGGCAGCGGTGCGCCAGGCCAACAACCTGGGCGCAGAAGTGGTGGACTCATTCATGGATTATCTGGAAGGCTGAGTCGTCGGTTGCGATACCCGTGTGGCACAGCCGCCCTCGGCTGTGTTCCTTTCTGGATTGGCTGTTCTCCGCGTCTCCGTGGTGAAAATTGGTTTCTCCGATGACGGCGATGTCGTGCGATCACGGCGATCCCCCGATTCTTCTCGCCCCACCCGGCATTTTTCAACTCTTGTTGCAAAACAAAGCGTTTCCCCAACTCGACCCTAGGGAGACCCTCGCGTGAGGCTTGGGTGACCCTTGCGTGACCCAAGGGTGACCCTTGGGTGACCCAATTCCAATCCCAATCGCAATCGGCAGAGGGTCACAAGTCTTTGCCTTTGGTTGATTGGCTAAAGGCTAACGACTAAGTGCTAAAGGCTGATTTTTCAAATATCTTTTTCCGTTCACACCCTGAGGCGCTGCCGCAATATAGCCGATTTGCAGCAGCGAATCAATAGCGAAGTTTGTCTTCGCCGATGAAAACGGATTGCCTCCGGTCGGCCCGACAATGCAGTACCTTCTTTGGGCAGCGATTGCCCCCCGCGATTGCCCCCGCAACCTTTGCTAGAAATAGGTCCCTCCAGTGAGAAGACTTCGGTTGGCGGTCCTCGTCTAATAAGAATGTTTAGGGTGTGGGCACAAGCCACAAAGCGGGCGATGTGGGCCCCTCCGATTTCGCCACACAGGATGATTTATGAGATTCCGAATTGACGTGACCGTAGGCGTTCTAGCGGTCCTCAGCTGGGGTGCTGGGCAAGCCACATGTCAGAATGCTTCCGATCCGTGGCGCCTGGCGGCAACCCAGTCTATCTCCGAAGAAATTCAATTTACGAACGGTACCGCCCATTTGAAGGGAACGGTGTATCTTCCCAAAACCGGCAATAATCTGGCAGCGGTTGTGGTTTTGCATCATGCGGGGCTGCCGACCCGCGACGCTAACCTATATCGGCATTTGTGCGAGGGCTTACCGGCGATAGGAATTGCTGTCCTGGTATACGACCGTCGAGGCAGTGGGCAGTCCTCGGGGGACTTGAACAAAGCCGACTATCAGACTCTCGCGGACGACGCAATCGCCGGTCAGCACGCGCTGGCCAAGTTTTCCCGAATCGATCCGAACAAGATTGGGTTCTGGGGCCTGAGCCAAGGCGGGTGGCTGGCCGTGCTGGCAGCGGGGCGGAGCAAAGATGCGGCTTTTGCGATCGCTGTTTCTGCTCCCTTAGTGACCGCAGATGAGCAAATGCGGTTCGCAACCAAGAATTTGTTTACTCTAGGTGGTTATTCCCAGTCAGACGTCCAAGACATGCTCGCCGCTCGAAAGGCGTGGACCGGATATCTCCACCGAAGAAACTCGCGCGATGAAGCTGTGGAAGCGCTGCGCAAGGCCGAGGCAAAACCCTGGTTTGAAATCGCGTATTTGCCAAGAGCATCTCAGCTCACAAATGATCCCGAGCACGATCCGAATCGGAGGCGGTTGGACGATGATCCAATGGCTGCGGCTCGACAGGCCAAGGTTCCGCTTTTGTTTCTGTACGCAGATTCAGATCCGTGGATACCTGTTGGAGAATCGGTGAAACGCTTGAAGTCGCTTGCTCGGGAATTGCCGAACATCCAATATGCAGTGGTCAGCAATGCGAATCACGAGATGATGTTTCCTGCTAACGAAAAAATGCAGGTCGATCAGGAAACGACCCGCAACGAAGTACCACAAGCTCCCGCTTACTTCATGATTGTGGCTTCGTGGCTCACTCGACACGTGGCCAACTAAGGCGAGACCTCACGGTCCACTTAATTATAAAGAGGAGAGGGGCCATCCGCTCAACTCTCCTCCCTCAGCGCGGCAGCGCGCTTGCCGACTTTCTGGAGCGTCATATCAAGGGCTCCATGCCAGTCCGCGTTTTATCCTGGACTCTAAATGCCGTGTTCCTGGAGCCACGCTGGAACGTGGATAAACCAGGTACCGAAAAAAGTATTATGGTCACACCGCTTGCCCAAAGTTTTCTGGTTTACTTCTGAGAAAAAAATGCGTGGTACCAAGAGATGGCGACTTCTGGTCAATTGGATCACTTCCAGGGTTACCGATCATACATTCAGCGATGAGCTGTGTTCTGTCCAATTCGTATGGTTCAACCCCAAGAGACCTCAAGTTCGGGAAGAGCATCGGGGCTCGTCAGGATGTATTCATGACGATCGAGCTTCGTGCCGTCGAGGCACCGTGTCGCCGCTTTATGGGCAATGCCTAGCTTCTGGAATCCCAATTTCTCCACGATGCGCCGGCTAGGCTCGTTTCCGTCGAAGTAGCCGATGCTGATTGCCTTCGCGCCAAGGTGGCCGAACGCGTAACGAATAGCTGCGTTTGCCGCCTCCGTCGCCATGCCCTGTCCGGCGTATTTAGGCGCCACCCAGTATCCGGTCTCATAGACGTCTGGCTCATCGGTAACATCCAATGCGGTTCGGACGACGAAATCCCCGTTGATCTGGTGGAATCCGGCCAATGCGATTCCTGCTTGACTCTGGTAATCCATCGTTCGTCGAATAGAGTTTTCCATCGCCTGCCGCGACCGTTGGTTGTCGAAGGCCCAGGCCATCCAACGCTGCAAATCGGGCCACGCATCCTCCTTGGCCGTCTGGATAGAATCCAAATCGCCAAGAGTTGGCGGACGCAAGACCAGGCGCGGTGTGACGATGGGCATCAAATGGCGCATAGCGGCTACCCTGGAATTGTAGCGGGCTGGTAAAGCGGAAAAGGGCCCGCCCGCACTACAAAGTTCGCCGTGATGCACAACTTGGAGATTCTTTCGCTGTGACTGGATTCGGGGAGGGTGGTCGGCAATCCGGAAGCAATCCTGGAATTTTGTTTTTCGCTTCGTCCCAGCTGTCCACAAACGGGCTTGTGGAAAGTTGGGCCGGATTGCTTACCGGGAAGTCGGCATAGAGGACTCGCCTTGTGAATGCTTACACATTTCCTGATCACTGCCCGTATTACCGACGCTGCTTGGAACGTAAGGCTAAAAGAGATTGATGGAGC
>JBARMK010000423.1:0-3588 GCA_049802395.1 Candidatus Angelobacter sp. | reverse complement strand
CCCTAGCCCAAAGACTTCTCTTTCCAAAGATCTTCCGCGTGAAGATCACTTTTTAGACAAATTCAGCGCTGTTACCCCTGCATCTTCAGGGCGGTTGTTGAACCCTTCCAGGCGATAGCCGGATATTTCCTTCGATAGTGAAAGATATGAAAACTCTAGTCAAAGAAAATGTACTCTCGCCGCAAGACCGCGAAAAGGTACTTGCTGCTCTTTTAAAGAAGAAGGGGATTCATCGCCCTCAATCGACAGTTATCTCGCGTGCGTTTGCGGGCGATCGCTGTCCTCTCTCTTTCTCTCAGCAACGATTGTGGTTCCTGGACCAGTTCGAGCCTGGTAGCGCCGCTTACAACATGACGATGGGGCTTCGCATAAAAGGCGAGTTGGAGATCAATGCCTTCAGGCTAGCCATACGGGAAATCGTAAGGCGGCATGAAATCCTGCGGACAACATATAAGGTGCAGGATGGTGAGACATGGCAAGAGGTGGGAAAAGTAGAAGACGTACCGGTGAAAGAGGAGGACCTGAGCGTGCTGAAAGAGCACGAGCGCGAAAAACGGATCGAGGAGGCGGCGCGAGAGGAAGGGCAGCGGCCGTTCGATCTGGAAAACGGTCCGGTTGTACGGGTGAAAATTGTGCGGGTGGAAGAAGCCGAACATGTGCTGCTGGTGACGATGCACCACATTGTGAGTGACGGCTGGTCACAAGACATCCTGATACGCGAATTCGGAGTTTTGTATGACGCCTATCGGAGCGGAAAAACGTCGCCGTTGCGCGAATTGGAGCTTCAGTATCGCGATTACGCGGCATGGCAGCGGGCATGGATGCAGGGTGAGGTGCTTGCCAAAGAAATGGCCTACTGGAAAGAGCAGTTGGCGGGCATGGAACCGTTAGATTTGCCAATGGACCGGGTACGGCCGAAAGTACAAAGCTATAAGGGCGTGGAGATTATTTGCCTGCTGCCGCCGGAATTGACCAGCCAGATCAGAGGACTGGTTTTAACGCAGAATTCAACGCTCTTCATCACTCTCCTGGCCGCATTTCAGATCCTTCTCTTTCGCTATACCGGCCAGGGGGATTTGACTGTGGGTTCCCCAATTGCCGGACGCAACCGTAAAGAGACTGAAGGGTTGGTTGGATTTTTTATCAATACCGTCGCTTTACGCACCCGGCTGACGGGATCAATGACATTTGACGAAGTTGTGCAGAGCGTCCGCCGCGCGGCATTGGAAGCCTACGAACACCAGAATGTTCCTTTCGAAAAGATCGTCGAAGATATGCGCCTTGTGCGCGATCTCTCGCGTAATCCCGTGTTCCAGGTGATGTTCAATCTTATGGAGCCTGCGGCTGGGGCGCCAATGCTTGAAGACATCAGTATTACTGACGTTGTAGTTCCTCAGCTGTCGACGAAATTCGATCTCACGTTATATGCACGGCCGCAAGGGAACCAGTTATTGCTCCGGCTTGTGTATTGCTCTGACCTGTTTGAAGCAGAGCGCATGCAGGAATTGTTGAAGCACTTTCAGAGCCTGTTAGTGGAAGTCGTACGCAATCCTGAGATTCGAATCTCCAATCTTGATCTGCTGGGTGAAGAAGAGCGGAAGAGACGGCAGGCGTGGGCCAATCGTCTTAGCGCGCAGAACACATTTGTCGAATTTACGCGGGATCAGATGGATGACAGCATCGTGGGCCGGTTCAGCGGGATAGCCAGGGAACATGCCAGCAGGATTGCGGTATGTACCAGGAAAGCACGATGGACTTATGGCGAGTTGAATGCAGTTTCAGATCGAGTCGCGCATGCAGTGCTTAGTTTATCGAATCAGCCGGGCGAACGTGTGGGCATCCTGATGGACCAAAGCACCGAGATGGTGGCTGCAATCCTGGGCGTCCTAAAAAGCAACAAGACCTATGTCCCACTGAACCCATCATTCCCACAGGCGCGCCTGGCGGAGATACTTCGAGATTGTGCGGCGGGCACAATCGTAACGTGCGGCCGGCAGCAGGAACGCGCGTCAGAGCTGGCGGCCAATACAGTCGCGATGGAACTGCTGCAAAGCGCGCCCGCTGCAGTACAGGTTCCACGTGATCCTGGGAGCAACGCTTACATTCTTTATACTTCCGGCTCCACGGGACGGCCTAAAGGGGTGGTGCAGAGCCACGGCAATGTGCTCCACCATATACGCTGCTACACCAATGCTCTGCATATAGCCGCAGAAGACAAGCTCTCTCTGCTTGCGTCCTATGATTTCGATGCGTCCATCATGGATATTTTTGGCGCGCTGCTCAATGGTGCGGCGCTTCATCCGATTGATCTTCGGGAAGAGAGTATTGCGGCGGCGCACAGACGGTTAGCAGAGGAACAGATCTCAATCTACCATTCGACCCCGACAGTATATCGGCTTATGTATTCCGAGGCTGAGCCGCCGAGTGCGCACATACGGATGGTGGTGCTGGGCGGCGAAGAAGCTTTGCCGTCAGATCTCAAGCTCTTTCAGGAAAGATTCGGACCAGAGACCTTGCTGGTCAATGGTCTTGGCCCTACTGAGTCGTCACTGGCTTTGCAGTATTTTGCGTCCGGAAAAATGCAGATATCCCACCGTTCACTGCCTGTGGGATATCCCGTGAGCGATACCGAAGTGGGACTTTACACCCATGCAGGAGAGCAAGTTGCAATTTACGGAACAGGAGAGATCCGCATTCGCAGCCCCTACGTCGCTCTTGGATATTGGGAACAGCCAGAACAAACTGCACGGGCGTTCGTCAATGACGATAACTCAAGGGCGCGAGTGTACCGAACCGGCGATATGGGCAGACGCCTGCCGGATGGAAGTATTGAATTTGCGGGCAGACGCGACCATCAGGTAAAAGTCCGGGGAATCCGGATTGAGCTTGGTGAAATTCAGTCCCAACTCAGCTGCTGTGACGGCGTTGAGTCGGCGATCGTTTTGGCTCGTGAAATTGACGATGAACAGCATCTGGTCACATGGTTCGTTCCCGCGGACCACAATCGCCCACCGGCTGCGTCCAGCTTGCGAGACCAACTCGCGGCAGTATTGCCCATCTACATGATTCCTTCGTTCTTTGTAGCCATTGAATCCTGGCCGGTGAACGGGCATGGGAAAGTGGATTTTGGTGCTCTGCCACAGCCAGGGGCTGTTAAAGATGGCTTGAAAGCATCGGCTCCGCCGCGGACCCCATGTGAAGAATTGCTAGCAGAAGTTTGGAAAGAAGTCCTTCACTGCGATTTCGTGAGCGCAAATGACAACTTCTTCGAGCGCGGTGGCCATTCACTCGTGGCTACCCGGGTAGTGTCACGCGTGCGCACATTGCTGGGCATTGAAGTACCGTTGCGCCTGATTTTTGAGCGGCCAGTATTGGCTGATTTTGCTCATGAAATTGAAATGCTCCGGCTCGGTGATCGAAAACGACCACCGCGACCGCAGGCAATACGCAGAGCTGGGCCAATTCCGTTGTCGTATGCGCAGCAGCGGTTGTGGTTTATCGAGCAGTTGGAGCCAGGGAGTGTGGCGTACAACATACCGCTGGGGGTGCGGATGAAGGGGGAGTTGAAGCGGGAAGGGGTGGAGTGGG
>JBARMK010000422.1:0-9120 GCA_049802395.1 Candidatus Angelobacter sp. | reverse complement strand
TCCTCTTGATAAGAGCCCAGTGACCGAGATGCCAGCAAGTGCAACTTGACATACACCGGTAAGAGCTTAGATTTCTTATCAATCAATGCGGCAGCATCGGCTTTTGCGTAGTGAAAGCAAAATGAGCTCTTTCCGTATCCCGCAGGCGCGGTAATGAGAACAGACCCGAGATTTTCAACAGATATGCCCTTTACAGGCAATTCTCGATAGCCGTTCGGACGAATTATGTCAGGAACCAAGTCGGCTATTTCTTGTATATAGCAATATGCTAGAAAACCCTCTGTTCGAAGCAGGTCGCTTGTAAATGATGCCTTGACATTTCGAACAAATGTATTTGATTCCATAACGGTTGGCTGCAAGACTGCCACCACCTTCTTGCATTTTTCGATAATTTCCGTAAGTCTGACGAGAATCGTCTCTTTAAAGGCGATATCAACGCCAACAGAGTTCCTTGGCCTCGGTGCCTCGTTGTGGTGCAGCATGTCGCTTTGATAGACGACGTAAGCTGCGCCCCAAAGATCCCGTATCATTTCTCCCATTCGCTCTGTTTCTCGAGCCAATGAGGGTGCGTTCTGTTCAGCAATAATTTCGTCGAAATGCGGTAAGGAAAACAGCGCTCCAAATTTTCTGAACTGGGTGCGAATATCTGAGACTTCGTCGAGTGTAACTCTTCCTTCCATTAGCTCAATGGAAGGAGCTCTCAAATTGAAACTAAATGTCGAAAGGGTAACATTGAACGATTGTTTCACATATGTTTTGCGCAATGCTGCGCCCTGACCAAAGAAAATACTGTGATCGCTAAATAAAACAGATACTGGATCGTCTTTGTCAATTCGATTCTGCAGCTGATTTACATAGATTCCCAAGGATCCAGTATCAAAAAGGAATTCTGGCCAGTGCTCATGAAATTCGCATAGAAGCTGCCCACCGCAGCAGAATGAGACTTGACCCTTCAGAACATTTTGAATGGCATAAAGGCTCGAAGGCGGAAGCTCATATGGACTGAGAACGTGCACCATCGAAACAAAGACTTCTTGGCCGGTAGGCGTCAGATATGGCGTGGCGAGGGCTTGGCGTGCCTGATCCAACACAGTCATTGGACTATATGGCGAACCTACAGGTCCGGCAATCTTTTTGTTTTTGACTACGCAGGCATGAAGAAGTCGTTGCCCCAATGGACTCTTTGAATAAAAAACTATATCTTTTCCGCGCTCGTGGCTGCTATCAAGTATGTGCACTTCCGACACATCTTTCCGGTGCCGAAACATTGTAGCTATGCTTTTGATGAGGTCGTCTTCGGTTGAAAACGCCCGCGCAAATCTGATTAATTCATTTTCCATTCGACAACATATATACCACTAATCAAAAGAACGGCTGCTACTCAGAAAACTGAGGCTTGCTTTCTTCTTTTCTTCGCGCTACACTCCCTATGCTTACCCGCTCCCAAATCCTCCGCGCCCTCCGGTCCGCTGCCCGTAAGCTGGGCCGCGCCCCAACACGCGCCGAGTTCATGCGCCTGACCGGCATTCACCATTGCAAGCTGCTCTCCCATTTTCCCGGCTACCGTGACGCCGTTCGCGCCGCCGGACTCTCCCTGACCCCGGTGGTCTTCGCATCGGCACCGCCGCTCTGCTTACCGACTGGGCCCGGCTAGCCCGCAAGAAAGCTCAACATGTATTAATTCCTCATTGATCTGGAATCTAGATTGCGCTATTCTTTCGCTAGCGCCAAAGGTGCGCAAGGTCTTTGAAAACCAGCAAAATAGCAATTGGCAACCAGCAATTAGCCAAAGCCAAGGTAACTGCTACCTTCAGCCGATCCTATTGGGATTGGGATTGGGATTGGGTTTGGGTGACCCAAGGGTCACCCAAGGGTCACGCAAGGGTCACGCAAGCGTCACCCAAGGGTCGATTTGAGGTTGGCCCTTTGTTTTCAACGCGGCTGAGGAAAAGGCCGGGTGGGACACTGCCGGGGCGGCGGGTGCTGCAGGAGTATCGCTCAAACCAGCGCCAATCTGGAATGACTTCTACCCAGGCAGACGAGAACCGCCACGTGCCTGGGGCCCTGCTTGGGATGAAGCGGGAGGGCTAGGGCATGGAATCCGCGATCGGATTAGACGGCCACGGTATTCTGCCGGCCGGATTTCTCAGCCTGCTCCAGCGCGATGGCCTGGCGGAAGTACGCCATTGAGAGTTTCAACCCCGCCTCCAGATCGACCTTCGGCTCCCACCCAAGCAGTTGGCGCGCTTTGCTGATGTCCGGACGGCGTTGCTTTGGATCGTCCTGCGGAAGCGGCTCATAGGTAATCGGACTGCTTGAGCCAGTGACCTTCAGGACAAGATGCGCGCATTCCAGAATAGTAAATTCTGTCGGGTTCCCGACGTTCACCGGATCGTGGGTCTCAGCCCGCGAGAGCCGCAGGATGCCGTCAACTTCGTCGCTCACGTAGCAGAAGCTGCGCGTCTGCTTGCCGTCGCCGTAAACCGTGAGCGGTTCCGCCCGCAGCGCCTGCTTCATGAAGTTGGAGATCACTCGGCCATCGTTCAGCTGCAAACGCGGGCCGTAGGTATTGAAGATGCGCAGAATACGTGTATCCACTTTGTGATAGCGGTGATACGCCATGGTGGCCGCTTCAGCAAAGCGCTTGGACTCGTCATACACTGAGCGCGGCCCAATGGGATTGACGTGGCCCCAATACGTTTCCTTTTGCGGATGCTCCAGCGGATCGCCATAGCATTCTGAGGTCGAAGAGATCAGGTACTTTGCGCCGTATTTCTTTGCCAGATCCAGCGAATGAAACGATCCCAGGGAGCCGACCTTCAGCGTCTCAATGCCGTGCGCCATGTAATCCACCGGGCTGGCTGGCGAGGCAAAATTAAAAATGTAATCCACGCGACCGGCATCGTAGGGCTCGTTGATGTCCTTCTGCACGAACTCAAAGCGCGGCTCATTCTTGAGATGGGCAATGTTGCGCAGGCTGCCAGTGAGCAGATTGTCCACACACACAACATGATTGCCTTCGCCCAGCAACGCATCACAAAGGTGCGACCCGATAAACCCCGCTCCGCCCGTCACCAATACACGCATAATCATTCCTCTCTAAAGGAGCTGAACAGGCTGCGGGAAAGTCATTGCGAGGGCTTTTTCATTTTCAGGGGCTAAAGCCCAACTCAACTTAAAGCATTTACGGCACGACTAAAGTCGTGCCCTGACACTTGTCATTGGTTCTGCAACCTGTCTAGCCCTGCATTGCTCATTCTACTGCTGTCCCACGCCGGCGCTGTTAATTCCCGCGCTGGCGCCGCCGCAATGCCCTATGTTGCGCTCAACGTCAGTGCCTTCCTCATAGTCGTTCCAGGTTTCCACCAGCAGGTAAGGCGAGGCATTCTGCGCGCCATAGTACTTGCGATAGATGCGCAGCACGTTTTCAAACGTCTTGCCGCAACGATATGCAATATGCCGGTTTCGGCTCCACGAGGCCTTGCTGTCATCAAATCCCGGCCACACCGCGCCCACGGCAATCTTGTCCTGATGATGCTCCTGCATGTTGCGATAAAAATAATTCAGGTAATCTTCGCCATAATTGCTGCCGTCGCGGGCCCACCCATCTTTGCCCGGTTGCACCCAGGCATAGTAGCCGTCAAATGCGTCAGGATACTTCTCATTCAGGTCTTTATAGATCAGCAGCGGCGGGTCAGGCCACGATTTTGTCACCTGGCGGATATGGTTCCAGTCCGTGCCGGAGTCTTTGGGAAAGATGAAAACCACCGGACGGCCGTTGTAACGCAGGTACGCGTTGCGCGTGGGGCCGGCATTCGGGCCAATGTAGCGATCAAACAGATATTGCAGGTCCACAATCACCGCGTCTGTGTCATAGCCGGGATGGTCAACCGCTTCGTCATATTGCGCGGCGACCTTGAAGCTGCCATCAGTGCTGGCTGCCTGCTGCAATAGACCGTAACTCTGGTCTTCAAACTCTTTGCGCGGGCCGTACCAGTTCACCACAAACCCGCCGATGTTCAGCTCTTTGGCTTTGGCGATCTGCTGCCGCAACACATTGGGATCATGGCACGAATAACCGACGTCGATATGCGCTTTCTGCCCAAACCATGGCTGGTAAATCGCCAGCAGCATCGGGCTGCCCTCCGGCGCGCGCATCTGCGCCACCAGCGACTCGCGCACATTGGCCTTGACACAGCCAATACTTGAACTGAGAAGGGCCGCAATAAATAAGAAAATGCCGGTGGACGTAAGAATGCGCTTCATAACCTGGACTTCATGAATGTTTTATTACCCCAGGTTGGATGAAAAAGCAGCAGTTCGGGATGGATGGGCCTGCGGCTAGGCAGATCGCCGAGCACGATTGACCGTGCCGGCGCCTAATACTCTCCCGGCCCGCTCTCATTCGCCAGATTCTCAAATCTGGTCGATCTCTTGATAAACGCCAGCTTCACTAGGCCGGTGGGGCCGTTGCGCTGCTTGGCGATAATCAATTCGGCCTTGCCCTCAAGGTCGGGATCGTCAGGCTTATAGACCTCTTCGCGGAAGATAAACGCCACAACATCGGCGTCCTGTTCAATGGCGCCCGATTCACGCAGGTCGGCCAGCTGCGGACGGTTGTTCCCGGTGCGGTTTTCCGGCGCACGGCTCAACTGTGAGAGCGCGACTACCGGACAGCGCATCTCTTTTGCCAGACCCTTCAGGCCACGCGAAATAGCTGACACTTCCTGTGTCCGGTTCTCATAGCGGCGCCCTCCTCCCACGGGAGTACCGGCAACCAACTGCAGGTAGTCCACGATGATCAAATCCAGGCGGCCCTGTGCCTGTTGCAGGCGACGGCATTTGGCCCGCATCTCTGACAGCGAAATTCCTGGCGTGTCGTCGATAAAGATGGGTGCTTCCACCAGCGCTGCCAGCCCGGTTACCAGCTTGTTGTAGTCTTCGCGGCCCAGAAAGCCGGTGCGCAGCTTGTGCGAATCCACCATCGCCTGCGAGCAAAGCAGGCGCAGCAGTAGTGACTCGCGCGACATTTCCAGTGAAAAGACTCCCACCACTTTGTTGTCACGCACCGCCGCGTTTTCGGCGATATTGATGGCGAACGCCGTCTTGCCCATCGAAGGGCGCGCAGCAATTATCACCAGGTCTGACTTCTGCAGCCCGCTGGTCATGCCGTCCAGGTCTTCAAAATGCGTCTCCAGCCCGGTGATGCGCTGACCCTGCTCGTAAAGCTTGTCGATAGAGCCAAAGGAATGCTTCACGATCTCAGGGATACCGAGGAAGCCCTGGCCGATGCGCTGCTCTGCCACTTTGAAGATGGCGGATTCGGCGGAGTCGATGATTTCTTCCGCCGGAGCTTCCTGCTCGTACGCCTGCTGGATCGCGCTGCTGGCCGCATGAATCAATCCGCGCAGCAGCGCTTTGTCTTTCACGATCTTGACGTATTGCTCAATGTTCTTGACCCGCGGCAACCCGTCAGTAAGGGAGGTCACATAGGCCACGCCGCCTACTGACTCGATTTCCTTGTGCTGGCCCAACTGTTCGGTAAGCGTAACGAAGTCAATTGCGCGCCCAGTCTCAGCTAGTTCCATCATGCGGAGATAAATGCGGCGATGAGAGTCGAGCGAAAAGTCTTCGGCGCGAAGGAATTCGGCCGCCTGCGGATACGCAGAGTTGTCCAGGAGAATCGCGCCCAGGATGGCGCGCTCCGCTTCAGCGCTGGCTGGCAGTCCGCGATCAAGAATGTGTTCGGTAGTTGCCATCAGTGTTTCTGGAATAAGTTTTATGCTTGCGGGTCTCGAAGTCAATCAAAAATAGGCATCAAAAATGGCGAAAGACCAGAGAAGCGCGGCTTTCCCTGGAAACCATCACACCGAACAGATTTGTATCAGGGCACGGGCTTCAGCAGTGCCATAAAGCATTGTTGCGAAGGGCTTTAGCCCCTGAGGTAAATGCATAAAAATAAACCCGGCCTGTACCAGCCATACAAGCCGGGTCTGCGGGTGGATGTTCTTGCGCCGCGTGTTGCCCACGCGGCGTCCACAGTTCAGCGAGCTTCTCTCACGCTCATACGCTTTTGCGCGAATGAGATACGGCTTGCGGCAAGCAAGCCGCAAAACCAACGCAGATTAAGTTCCAGCACATCCCTTGAGTGTGCCGTCGGTTCTTGTGAATCAAACCTTACTGTCGATGCGAACATTCACACTTGAGTATTAGCAATATCTCTGAAGGCCCGAATCGACGGCAAGGGTCTATGTAAAAGTCGCGTATGATTTCAGTGACTTTCCTGTGCATATTCACCTTTGTCTGTGGAAAAGCGTGGAAAAGTAAGCCGCAATCTGGGCCGCAGGTGTCAGTCGGGAGCGCAGAGACTAAACTTTCGACTTTTTGCTCTTGGCCGCCGGTTGGTCCGAGTCATCAGGCTGGCCAATCAGTTTGAATTCAACCTCGCGTGAGTGCGAAACCGGGTTTTTCTTGTCATCCAAAGAAAATTCCTTCAGCGTCCCGCGCAGCACGTAGTATCCGTCCTCAGCCTTGGTCTTTGCTGGTCCACGGTCAAATTTCCCCTTAAATTCAAACCAGACACCGTGCAACTGCTTGGTGGTGAAAGTGACTTCGTGCCCCTGAATCGCAGCTTTGTCAAAAAATTGGTCAAGAAAGACGTCGCGATCGCTCTCCAAATCGCCGGTGCGGGAGATGTATCCGGAAACTTCGCTCTTCTCCAGGTTGATCTGGAGGAACTCTCCTTCCTTTAAGAAGCTGTACATCCCGGAGATATCTTCCGCCGGCGTACTGACCGTGGGTTTGTGGCTATCTTGCTCTCCCGCTTTGCCTTGCCCGCGAACGACAAAGCCCCCCTGCGCCTGGCAAGCCGCCGCACAGGTGACCAAAGTAAGGAGCCCAACGATTCTCCGCCATGAAACCATGAACTCTGCCTTGTTTTCAGTAAAGATATAATCATTCTACTTGGCCCGGAAGTTCAAGAGAAATGCAGTCAGCAACAAGACCGGCCCCAGACAAGCCGACGGCTCCATTTCCAGGCTTGCAGTTCGTTATCGAGCCGGAGCCTTGGCTGCGCGTGTTTGCGCGCAACATCACCGGTCTCTTCCGCGCCTCGCCTCCACCCGTATGGGTCACAGCAAAGCCCGCCGAATATTGGCCTGATGCTCTCGTCCACCGGCCTGTGGCATGGCGTGCCGAGCGGCAATCATTTCTAGGCCATGTGCTGGTAGTACTTGGCGCCTACGCGCTTCATCTGGCCTGGCTGAATCAACCCCAGGTACTTCCGCAAGCCCCGCCCAGAACGTCCGCCCTGCACTACGAATTGTCGGAGTATCTGCCAGCGGTCTCTCCTCGCAAACCCGATCCGCCGCGGCGTGCGCATCCGCAAAAGGCCGATCCTGAATATGCCGTGCAGGAGATCGTCGTCACCAACAAAAACCATATCAGCACCCGGCAGACCATTGTTCATCCGAACCCGGTCTTTCTTAAAGAAGACGTCCCAATGCCAAACTTGATCGTCGCGGCGCCAATGCCTGGAGCGCCTGTGGCGACGAATCATCGATTGCAGGTGCTGCCGGCCAATGTGTCGGAAGTTGCAGCGCCCGTAGAGCCGGCAACGCAAAGCAACCTGCATCCTCTACTCTTTCCCCCGGCTGCCCAGCCGGTTATAGCTGCGCCTTCCGGCCCAATCGCACCGAAGCGGCATGCACAACCTCTTCCACTGGAGGGTCCGGTAGTGATTCCACCCGCTCCCGAGACTGCCACTCGCAGCACTCACACTCTTCAGCTTCCAGCGCAAGCCCCATTGGTGGCTCCTCCGCCTGCGGAGGCCGCGCTCAACCATTCACTTGACTCGTCTTCTTTACCCATAGCGCCACCTCAGGTGGCGCCGCCGGCGCCTGCAACGGCTACAAAAAATCTTGGCGATGTCAGATTACCTTTTCCCGAGATTGCGGCCGTACCGCCCGTGCAACCGATCGGTTCCGGGGGTAGCGCGCGCGAAAGAGATATCGGTCAGTTGCTGGTGTTGAATGCCAGACCTGTTGCGCCCATTGCTTCCGTCAATGTTCCGGAGGGCAATCGCCCCGGAGAATTTGCCGCCAGCCCGGAAGGACACCCAGGCGCGACGGCACGGCCTGAAATCAAAGCCGGCAACAACGACTCAGCCACGAATCGGTCTGCAAATAATGCCGGCGCGGACAACATTTACGTAGCGCCTCCGCCGGCGAAGATCACTACCAACGCTGTGGCTGGAGCGCCATCCCTGCCTCGTCCTGTGCATGTGCTCCCGCCCGACAAGACCGACGGCCAGCCGCGCGACCACATTGATGCGCAGGTCTTTGGTGCGCGTAAGCACTATTCGATGAAGCTCAGCATGCCGAATCTTTCTTCTTCAGTCGGGAGTTGGACCGTTCGCTTCGCCGAATTGAACCCTTCTGGCCACGCTGAATCTGACCTAAGCGCGCCTGAGGCCATCACAAAAGTTGATCCTGCTTATCCCCAGGACCTGATGCATGACCGCATCGAAGGCGTAGTGGTGCTTTATGCCGTTATCCGCAGTGACGGCAGCGTAAACGAAGTTCGGGTTCTGGAGGGATTTGACGAACGCCTGAATGAAAACGCGCGCCGCGCACTGCAGAAATGGCGGTTTCGGCCCGGCACTAAAGACGGCATTCCTATCGATATTGAAGCCGTGGTACGGGTGCCCTTCAGAGTTGCGCGCAAAAGTTTCTAAGCTACCGGACTGCAGCCAGGTTCGTCACGCTTTCAATCGCTTGATAGATTTTTGCGTGGGTACATACTTCATAGTAATGCCGGCCAGTAACCTGCTTTAGAGAGAAATCGCGCGCATCCACGTGGGCAATCAGGCCTTCGCGCACAATAATCTGGTGAAACGATCCCTGGCTCAGTGGGACCATGCCCGCGTAGACCCGCACCGCGCTCTTGTTCCAGATCATGGGCACCTGCAGGTCAAAAGCTTGCAGGGAAATTTCGCTGCGCAGCTTGAGAAATGCCGCTTCATTGATGTGAATGCCGCCGATGTTATAACGCAGCAGGAACTCGTCAGGATTGCCGCCGGTATCGTCATCTTCCACGGCCTTGAAAGAAAACACGTTGAAC
>JBARMK010000421.1:0-4945 GCA_049802395.1 Candidatus Angelobacter sp. | reverse complement strand
GCGCTGGACGTTGCGGGCGGCGTAGGACGTCACTCGATTTGGCTGGCGTGCCGCGGATGGAGAGTAAATCTGCTCGACATATCCGAGGTCGGAATCAATCAAGCGCAAGAGAATACAGCCAGGGCGTTGGGCACGGGGACGAAAGATTCGCTCGTCACAACCGAGGTCGCAGACTTGAATTTGGTCAAAGACCTTGGCCGTGATCAATACGATCTGATTCTGGTCTTCTTTTATCTGCAGCGCGAACTCTTCCCTGCTTTGTTGTCGGCGCTCAAGCCGGGCGGCTTCTTGATTTACAAAACATATACGACGGAGCAACAGCGTTTCAGGGGCGGGCCTTCTAAAAGTGGCCCCAGCCATCCCATGTTTTTGCTAAAGCCGAATGAATTGCTGCACGCGTTTCAATCTTTGCGGATTTTGCATTACCACGAAACCCTGGCAGAGAAAGGCATCGCTGAATTGGTGGGGCAGAAATAGCATTCAGCGATCAGGAAGCAGGTGAATGCTAAAATTCACTATCAACCATGGCAAAACGGAAATCGGCGCATGGACACGCTGTCCACGGAAAACCCAAGCCTCGCAAGAACCATTGCTTCGCCTGCGGCAAAGACAACGCTAATGGCATGCATCTGAAGTTCTTCCTGGACGAGGCGAAGCGCCACGCGGTCTGCAAATTCAAGCTTTCCCGGAAATATACCGGCCCCCCCGGGCACGCGCATGGCGGAATCATCGCTACGATATTGGATGAAGCCATGGGCAAGGTGAACCGCTTTCGCAACGTTCTGGCGCTCACCAGCTCAATGGACATCCGATACATGAAGCCGGTTCCCCTGGGTAAATTGCTGACGGTCACGGGATTCGAGCAAAACGTTGAAGGCCGCAGGCACACCAACGTAGCGGAGATCAGCAACGAGCAAGGCGTGGTGCTGGCGCGAAGCACAGGCACTTTTATTGCCATTGATCCGGAAAAGATGTTTCCCGGGCTTGTGAAAGGGGTGGCGTCAGGCGTGGTTCCGGCAAATCCCAACACTCGATAGCGGCCAAGCACAAACCCCGGCAAACGAGTAAAATAGAGTGTTCACCCTTTACAAGTGAGCCGTGCGCGGGCACGGGCAGGAGTTTTCTATGTCTGAAACGAATGGCAATACGGGGCTGCGGCTGAAGACCGGACTGGCAGAGATGCTGAAGGGCGGCGTGATCATGGATGTCACGGACGCCAAGCAGGCGGAGATCGCGGAAAAAGCCGGCGCCGCGGCGGTGATGGCGCTGGAGCGCGTGCCGGCTCAGATTCGCGCCCAGGGTGGCGTGGCTCGCATGGCATCGCCCAAAAAAATCCGCGAAATCATGGCTACGGTTTCCATTCCTGTGATGGCCAAATGCCGTATTGGACACTTTGCCGAGGCACAGATTTTGCAGGAGCTGGGCGTTGACTACATTGACGAATCCGAAGTCCTGACGCCGGCCGATGAAGCCCACCACGTGGACAAGCACAGCTTCAAAACTCCTTTTGTCTGCGGCGCACGCAACCTGGGCGAGGCCCTGCGGCGCATTGCCGAAGGTGCGGCGATGATCCGGACGAAGGGTGAAGCCGGGACAGGCGATGTGGTTCACGCCGTAAAACATATGCGGCAGATCGTGCGTGAAATGAGGGTTTTAAAGGCGCTTTCCGAAGAAGAACTTTATGCGCAGGCAAAGGAGCTGCAAGCTCCGGTCGACCTGGTCCGGCTGGTAGCAAAAAACGGAAAGCTGCCTGTGCCGAACTTCTCCGCCGGAGGCATTGCAACACCGGCTGACGCTGCGCTGGTTCGTCAGCTTGGAGCGGAGGCGGTATTCGTTGGTTCGGGAATATTTATGGCGGACAGCCTCAATTTCTGCGAACCTGCCGAGGCGGAGAAACGTGCGCGCGCTATCGTCCGCGCTACAACACACTTTGACGATCCTAAAGTATTACTTGAAGTCAGCGAGGATCTGGTTGGCGCCATGAAAGGGCTTGCCGTTGCGGGGATGGCGGAAGGGGACATGCTGCAGACACGGGGCTGGTAGGTAATTTTCACCACGGAGTCAAAGAGCAGGAGCCGAAGAATCCACAACTTTGGAAGGAATTAAAGAATCACCCGCTAGCCGATCTCTTCTCTCTACAATAATTTTCTGGGTCTCCGTGCCTCCGTGGCGGGTTTTGGTTTCCAAAATGAAAATTGGCGTTTTAGCCATCCAAGGTGATTACGAAGCGCACAAAGCCCGGCTGGAGCAGTTGGGGGCGGAGGTCACGCTGGTGCGGAAGCCGGAACAGCTAGATGGCCTCGACGGTATCGTGATTCCCGGTGGCGAGTCCAGCACATTCCTCAATTTCCTGGCTGAACGCGGCTTCCTGGAAAAGCTGCGCAACTTCGTCAGCACCAAGCCCACGTTCGGGACCTGCGCCGGAGCAATCCTGCTGGCCACGGATGTTGAAAATCCGCCACAGCCTTCTTTGCACGCGCTCGACATCCGCATCCGGCGCAATGCATACGGCCGCCAGATTGATAGTTCGATTCGCGAATCCGAAACCACACTGGGCGACAAGCCGCTGGAAATGGTTTTTATCCGCGCCCCCAAGATCATGAGCACCGGGCAGAAGGTTGAAGTGCTGGCGACGCAGAACGGCGATCCGGTGCTGGTCCGCCAGGGCAAGATCATGGCAGCCACGTTCCATCCTGAGCTGTCTGACGATACCCGCGTGCACCAGGAATTTCTCAAGCTGGTGAAGAACGGAACCGGCGAGCGAAAAAGCTGATGGCGGTTGCGCTTCGCATCGCGCTAGTCCTGATTACGCTGGGCTGCGTCTATCTTTTTGTAGCCCATCCTTTGTGGTTCCCTGCCGGGGTTTCCGCGCAGTCCGTGGCCCTCGATCACGACTATGCCGTCGCCTTCCGAGTATTAGGCGCGCTCTTTATTGCCGGCCAGTTGGTGCTGGCTTTTGTCTTGATGCGACGGCAGTCAACTTCAAAATCAAAAAACTGGTATGGAAATTGGCGATTTGAGATTGCCTGGACACTGGTGATCACCGCGATCTTTTTCTGGTTCAACATTTCCGGCGAACGCTTGTGGTCGAGCGCGATGGCTCCGGGGAAACAGCCCGGCCAAATCCTGGTTGAGGTCACAGGCGCACAATTTCAATGGTATTTCCGCTATCCCGGGCCGGACGGAGTTTTTGGCAGGACAGACGCGCCGAAGTTTGCAAAACCAGATGAAGGGAACCCTCTGGGGGTCGATCCGGACGACCCAGCCGGACGGGATGACTTTGTCTCCACGCAAATGGTGGTACCGGTGGGCCACCTGGTTCAGCTTCAACTCCGGGCGCAGGACGTGGTCCACAGCCTGTTTATTCCCGCTATGCGCTTCAAACAGGATGCTGTGCCTGGAATGGAGATTCACACTCATTTCACACCCATCAAGGCTGGAGTTTATGAAATTGCGTGCGCGGAGTTGTGCGGAACCGGGCACTATCGTATGCGCGCGCAGGTGCGTGTGGTAAGCGAGGAAGAGTTTGAGGAATGGTTGAAGTCGCAAACGAATCGATAAATGAGATCCATCACAAAATCAAATCCACCATCTGCCATTCCGAGAGAATCGCCGCGCAAGGACTTCCTGCGTCGCTACGTCTTCAGCACGGACCACAAGATGATTGGACGCCAGTACTTTTTTTTGTCACTGGCTGCGGTGCTTGTGGGCGCATGGCTTTCATTGCTGATGCGCATTCACCTGGTCTGGCCGAAGGCAGCAATTCCCTTCCTGGGTGAAGTCAAACCAGAAAACTATCTCGCCTATCTGACCATGCACGGCACGCTAATGGTCTTCTTTGTTCTTTCCACGGTGCCGCAGAACGGCTTTGGAACTTTCTTTCTTCCTCTGCAATTAGGCGCATCTGAAATGGTTTTTCCACGGATCAACGTGGCGGGCTTCTGGATGGCGCTGATTTCGTTTTTTGTGTTGATGGCAGCGTTTTTCGTGCCCGGTGGTGCGGCAGGCGCCGGCTGGACGCAGTATCCGCCGCTTAGCGCGTTGGCCAGTTCCGGTCCTGGACAAGCTTTGGGAACGGATCTCTGGCTGGTCAGCATCGGCCTGTTCTGTATTGCCACCGTCCTGAGCGCAATCAATTTTGTGACCACCACGATCAAGCAGCGCGCCCGCGGAATGACGTTGATGCGCATGCCGCTGACCTGCTGGACGTGGTTTGTGACGGCGATTTTGAGCCTGCTAGCATTCAGTGTTCTTACGGCAGCCGTAATCATGCTTCTACTCGACCGCCATGCCGGGACCAACTTCTTTGTTCCCGAAGGACTACTTGTAAGCGGCAAACCGGTGGACCACTCTGGCGGCTCGCCGCTGCTGTGGCAGCATTTATTCTGGTTCTTCGGCCACCCCGAGGTTTACATCGCAATCCTGCCGGCCATGGGCGTGACCTCGCACCTGCTCTCGGTCTTCTCGCGCAAACCGGTCTTTGGTTACAAGGCAATGGTTGGCGCCATTCTGGCTATCGGCGGCCTGGGCTTCATGGTCTGGGGACATCATATGTTTGCCAGCGGCATGGACCCGCACGCAGGTTTTGCGTTCTCCACTTTGACAACAGCGATCGCCGTGCCTTCAGCGATCAAGACGTTTAATTGGGTAGCCACACTCTATGGCGGCCGGGTTCGCTACACAACCCCGCTGCTGTTTTCGGTGGGATTTGTCTCACTGTTCATCACCGGCGGATTGACCGGGCCGCTGCTGGCGCAGCCGGCGCTGGATGTCTATCTGCACGACACGTATTTTGTGGTCGCGCATTTTCATCTGATCATGGCCATGGCGGGATTGTTTGCAATTTTCTCCGCGACATATTTCTGGTTTCCCAAGATGTTCGGCCGCATGATGAACGAGCGCCTGGGACGAATCCATTTCTGGATTACTCTCCTCGGAGCTTATG
>JBARMK010000420.1:0-23257 GCA_049802395.1 Candidatus Angelobacter sp. | reverse complement strand
ATACAAACACCAACCCGGTTTCTGGCTCATAGGCAGCGGCGTCCACGCCCGCCGAGATAGGGAATGATTGGATGACATGACCATTATCGGCATCCATCACCACCAGCATCTGGGGGTTTCGGCCTGCACTAAATAGCCGACGATGCTGCTCGTCCATAGCCAGGGCCGTGGGCCCTCCAGCCGGTGCGACCGGCCAGCGAGACTTGACGGTCATCTTGTGAGAATCTATGGCAACGAGTTCGTTCTTGTCTTCCAGATTCACATACACGGTTCCTTTGCCGTCGGAGACGGCGAACTCCGGGCCTCCACCCAGGTCGATGGTTCCTACCACCTTCCCACTCTTAGCATCAATCACCGTTGAGCTCTTCGGGTCGCCATTCATCGCAAAGACGCGCTTCGATGCCCGATCGTAAATCACGCAATCGGCATCCTGGTCGGCTTTCACGTCGCCGGTAACTTTGAGGGTTTTCAGATCGAAAATAAGCACTTTGCCCGCGGCTCCGTCGCTGATGAATCCGCGGCCAAATTCATGGGCTACGGCAACTCCATGGTCCTGCTTCAAGCCAGTGATGTTGCCGATGAGGGCGCCGGTATCGGCATTGATCACTTTAATCTCCGTGCCGTGAGACACGTAGACGCGGCGGGCTGGAGAATCGACCGTGATGTAGTCAAAATACTCCCGTGTACTGCCCTCGGCTGCGCCGAACGGGTATTTATTGAGCAGGTGGTAACTGCCACCCGCTGCCATCGCCAGGGCAAGAGCGCTGAACAGGATCACGCCAACTGCAATCGGTTTGATAAAAGATATTTTCATAAAAAACCCTCCGTTCCCATTGCGGAAACGCAAAACATGTCAGCAAAGCATGTTGCCTGACTCGTCGCCAGTGCAACGAACTCGCATTATAATGGCCCGCTAATTCTACCAGCGCAGAGACCTGCGCTTTTTGCCAAAGACAGGTAGGTACCGGGTCAGTTTGGTTATGACCTCCTGCACCTGTCTTTCTGCTTCGCTCATTCGGAGTCGCTCAGAGCGAGGGGAGTCGATGAATCCCGAGAATGCGCCCTCCGGGCCATGCAACTTCAGGAAGTTCTCTTGAAGTAATTTCCATAATGCATTTTGCCAACGGTAAAACGTTCAGATCAATGGGGTTAGTTAATATTCCTTCTTGAAAGACAGTTCATCGTATAATTTGGGACAAAACTGACTGCTCTGTAACGAACCTTTTTCTGGAACCAATCCTTGTTTATATGCGTGATATAGGCATGAGGGACATCAGTTGATCTACGAGTTCGGCTCATTTCGATTGGACCCGGAAAAACGGATTTTATTGCGCACTGGCGAGCTGATTAATCTGGCCCCTAAGGTTTTTGAGACCCTTGTTCTGCTGGTGCAGTCCAATGGCCGGATCCTGGAAAAAGATGAGCTGATTCAAGCGCTTTGGCCGGAAAGTTTTGTGGAAGAAGGTAACCTTAGCCAGAACATCTTTACCCTCAGAAAGTTTTTGGGAGATGACCGCAACGGCAATGCTTTCATTCAAACCATACCGCGAAGAGGCTACCGGTTTATCGCTGCGGTAAAGTCCATAGAAGCCACATCAGCTTCACTTGCCGGACAACCTAACGAGCCGGATTATTGGGGACGGCACAGCCCGTTCCGCAGTTTGCAGACTTTCCAGCCTGAAGACGCATGGCTGTTCTTCGGACGCGAAACCGAGACGCAGGATTTGCTCGACCGCCTGGATCGGTCGCCAGTGTTGGCTCTTGTGGGCAATTCAGGCAGTGGTAAGTCGTCTCTGGTTCGAGCGGGGTTGATTCCGGCCCTGCACGCGGGGCGCTTTCGACAACAAGGTGTTGCAGTTCGCTCCTGGCGGGTGGTGGTGTTTCGTCCTTCCGGAGCGCCTTTCGATTATCTGGCTGAGGTTCTGCCAAAACAATTGGCCCCGTCATTAAATTTAAAAGAGCAGGCCGAGTTCATCGCCGAGTGTCGCAGCAAGCTGCCTCTAAGTGTGGATTCTCTGCGCAATGCCATTGCTGCTCTGGCGAATGCGTCAGCGTATCAGGCGGAACAAACCCATATCTTGCTGGTAGCGGACCAGTTTGAGGAAATTTTCACCCTCACCTCAAGCCAACAGACCCGCAATCGATACATTGATGTCTTGCTGGCGGCCGCCAGTTTTGACAGCGCGGTTCCGGTGCATCTGGCACTGTCGCTGCGGGCGGATTTTTATGCGAACTGCCTGGAGCATCCTCAATTAAGCCGCAGCCTGCAGGCCAATCTCTACAATCTGCCCCGCATGCCCCTGGCAAAATTGCGCGAAAGCATCGAAAAACGCCTGCATCTGGCGGGTGCCAGCGCGGAAACCGGTTTGATCGACTCCTTACTGGAAGACAGTGGCTCTGAACCGGGGGACCTGGCGCTTCTTGAACATGCGCTCGGCCTGCTGTGGGAAAAACGTGAGAGCGCGAGCCGTACCCTCACCAACCGCGCCTATGCGGATATTGGACGATTGCGGGGGGCTTTGGGTCGGCACGCTGATAGTGTCTACCAATCTGTAGGAGATGAGAAGCAAAAGCGCCTGACACGAAGGATCTTTCTGGAATTGATCCACTTGGGAGAAGGCGCGCAGGATACAAGGCGGCGTGTGCCGAAATCGCATTTATATTCTTTGAACTCCGCGGAGAGCGTAGAACCCCTTCTGGCCCGCTTGGTATCCAGCAGGCTCGTCTCCACCGGCCGCGAAGGGGACGCCACATTCGTCGAAGTGTCGCATGAAGCCCTGATCCGTGAGTGGCAGGCCTTGCGGGAATGGCTCGGGTTGAACCGTGAGGAACTAGCGCTGGAGCGGCGACTCCGCCAGACTGCGGAAGAATGGGAAAGCCTGGGAGGGGACACTGGCGCTCTGCTGCAGGGAGCGCGCCTGGCCCAGGGAGAAGAATGGCTGGCGAGACATCCTGAAGCGCACCTTTTGGTGCAGCAATTTGTTCAAGCGAGCATTGCATCCCGCGCTGAAGCTCAGGAACGGGAATTAGCGCGACAGAAGGAGCTTCGCGGTCAGGCAGAGGCCCGAGCTCAAGCGGAAAAGCAGCTTCGGGAACAGCAAGCGGCGGCCACGTTGGGAGCACGACGCTCGGCCTTGCGTCTCCGCTGGCTTTCCGGAGCGCTGGCAGCTCTCTTACTGGTAGCGGCGGGGAGCGCGTGGATCGCCCACCTTCAGCAGTTGGTGGAAAGGTCGCACGCACTGTCTGCACAGTCTGCCAATTTGTTGGCGCGAGATCATAGCCGGGCCCTTGATCTGGCGTTGCGCAGTTGGCGCACGGCCAAGACCGAAGAAGCCGAACTCGCCGTGGCCAGGGCATTTCCCGAATTGCTGGCGACAATGCGCCATGATGGCCCCGTCGGCCATGTTGTATTTTCTCCCGATGGGCGGCTGATTCTCAGCGTAAGCACGGACCGCACCGCAAAGCTATGGGACGCCACTGACAATCATTTGATCGCTACCCTCCGAGGCCACTCAGCCGAGGTTGTGTATGCTGGCTTCTCTCCTGATAGCAGGCAAATCGTCACTGCCAGCTACGACCGGACCGCCCGGATATGGAACGCCAGCGACGGTCGCTGGTTAGCGACTCTCAGCGGCCACACGGACAAAGTGGTGCAAGCAGCGTACTCGCCGGATGGCAAATTGATTGTCACTGCGAGTCAAGACCATACCGCCAGGATTTGGAATAGCAGCGATGGCCGGCTTTTATATGTGCTTCAG
Source organism: Candidatus Angelobacter sp. (assembly GCA_049802395.1). Classification (GTDB taxonomy): domain Bacteria; phylum Acidobacteriota; class Terriglobia; order Terriglobales; family Acidobacteriaceae; genus Angelobacter. The sequence goes on along the minus strand of JBARMK010000420.1, from coordinate 19,499 downwards.
GGTCACACCGATAAGCTTTATGGTGCGTCGTTTTCTCCTGATGGCCGGCACATCGTTACCACCAGTGACGACTTCACCGCGCGAATTTGGAGCAGCGTCGATGGGCGTCTTGAGACTACGTTTCAGGGACATAAAGAATCGGTATATCACGCGGAGTTCTTTCCGGACAGTGATCGGGTTATTACCACGAGCTGGGACCGGACGGCAAGAATATGGAACCGGGGCGATGGCCGGTCGCTGGCCGTTCTTCAGCACAGTGGACCGGTAAACTCCGCTCGGCTTTCCCCGGATGGTCAGCGCGTTATAACAGCCAGCGATGACCATACAGCGCGGGTTTGGAGAGTAGCTGATGGCCGTCTGCTGTTTACTCTCCAGCATGATGGCAAGGTCCAGAACGCGGAGTTCTCGCGCGACGGGCGGTACATTGTCACCGCTAGCTGGGACCATACCGCCAGGGTTTGGAACAACGCTGATGGCCGGCTGCTGGCGCTGATTGAAGGCCATACCGATGTTGTTGATACGGCTATTTTCTCGCCCGACGGTCACCGCATTGTTACAGCTAGTGCTGACCACACGCTGCGCGTTTGGAGCACTGCTACTGATTTGATGTTGGCCAGTTTAGGTGGTGACAGCGGTCCCATTGCTCATGTAGAGTTTGCTCCCCACGGCGAGCGAATCATCACCGTCAGCCAGGATGAAACGGCACGGCTGTGGAACAGCTCAAATGGCGCTTTGCTGGGTCCTCTCCAGAACAGCGGCGGCTTCAGGCAAGCGCATTTTTCTCCGGATGGAGAACGGATCGTCACCGCTGGGGTGGACGGAACTGCACAGATATGGAGTGCCAGCAATGGGCGGCTGCAAATGACCCTCAAGGGCCATACCGATAAGGTAGAGCAAGCTGCGTACTCCCCTGACGGTCAGCATATTGTCACCACCAGTTGGGACCATACGGGACGGGTCTGGAACAGCTCTGATGGCCGCTTGCTCGCTACACTTCAGGGCCATTCGCAGACCATCTGGTATGCGGCGTTCTCGCCAGATGGGCAGCGCATCGTGACTGCTAGCGATGATCACACTGCTCGGGTGTGGAATGCCGCGGATGGAAGGCTGCTCTACATTCTGCAGGGCCACACCGGCCCAGTTTGGCGCGCGGAGTTCTCCCCCGACGGCCGCAGCATCGTTACAGCCAGTTTCGATCACACAGCACGCCTTTGGGACAGCGCGAATGGCCGCCTTCGAGCTACGCTTGAGGGCCACTCGGATCTTGTGGATGCAGCTCAGTTCTCTCCCGACGGGCAAAGCATTGTCACGGCCAGTTGGGACCAGACATCTCGAGTGTGGAGCAGCGCTGACGGCCACCTGCTCGCCGTCCTCCAGGGCCACACTGGCAAAGTGATTACTGCTGTATTTTCCCCAGACGGCCGCCAAATCGTGACTGCCAGTCGGGACCATACTGCACGTGTGTGGGCCACCGCCGACTATCGATTGGTGGTTATCCTCGCCGGTCATACTGACCAAGTCTGGCAAGCAATGTTTTCCTCTGACGGGCAGCGCATTGTCACTGCCAGCCTTGATCAGACGGCCCGGGTATGGCATGTCTTCACCCTGGACGATATCGAGGCAATCCTGGCGAGTGACAGCATGCCTTACCCGCACCTCTAAACGCAGCTTTCAGCACGTGCATCCATATCTTCCTACCCGTCCTCTCTTTAGCTTTTTGGCGCTGGTGTTGGTGATGGTGTAGGGGTCGGTTGAGGGTTAGGGGTTGGTTGAGTGGCTAAACCGCCTCCGCCACACGCATCAGGGGGAGAAGTGGGTGGACAGGGTACAGAGGGTTGATGTCCACACGTGGGGCATTCTGGCGCGTGCGTACCCTGGCTGAAGCAAATAGAAGCGAGAGAAAGGACGAATAGAATAGTGATAAGCAACCAATGGAATTTACTTTTCATTTGTTTACTCTCGATTTTGAAATTAACGTTTTCTCCATATAAATAAGGTCGCATCTCTTAAATTTCTGGTGCCACCGGAATCTTTATTTGCGGTGCCGAAAGCGCCTTATGCAGCCAAGATAATCGCTGACCTCGATAAAAGTATTTAAGATTCGCTCAATTATTTCTCAAGATTACCGGTCAAGTCTGGATAGTTAATTAGTATCCCCTTAAGAATCAATGGCTTCTGTGGTTTTTGGATGCTGCTGTCAGTCCCCTCAAAAAAACGGGCCTTCCTCTTGCCATCGCGCAAGAATATCGCGCAACAATAAAGAGTAACCGCACGCCAGTGCGGGCCGCGGCGGCCACCGCGTTGGATCGTGCGAGAGCGAGAGGGAGGCGCAGAATGGGGGCGAACTTAAGCTCAGCGGCAGGAATTAATGCCAGGCAGGAGTGGAACTGCTGTTGGAGCCGAGCAAGCGGATTGAGGGGGGATTAGAGGTACGGGAAGAGCAGGCAGTTAGCAATGCACAATCTTTTCTGATTTCACCGCCTTCGTTGCGTTGCGCGAGTCCACTACAAGTTGGGATTCGTTCACAATATGTTCGTAATCGTAGTCCGAATGGTCGGTTACTATGAGGACGCAGTCATATTGTCCCAGATTATCCAGTGGCGTGCATGTCATCTGCAGATTGTACTTGCGGCCACGGCCAACTTTCGGGAAGTAGGGGTCGTTATAGCAGACTGCAGCGCCACGCCTTTGCAACTCCTCAATGATCGTCAGCGCGGGTGACTCGCGAAGATCATCGACGTCGCGCTTATAGGCCACTCCGAGCACCAACACCCCTGCGCCATTGAGTGCTTTGCGCCGCTGGTTGAGAGCGGCAGCAACGGTGTCCACAACATGATAGGGCATGGCGGTATTTATCTCGCCAGCCAGCTCAATGAATCGCATATTGAAGTCATATTCCTTTCCTTTCCAAGAGAGATAAAACGGATCTACGGGAATGCAGTGGCCGCCGAGCCCTGGGCCGGGATAAAAAGGATGAAAGCCAAAAGGTTTGGTCGAAGCCGCCTCTATCACTTCCCAGATATCAATTCCCATACGCAGGCAGAGCATCTTGAGTTCATTGACCAGAGCGACATTCACACAGCGATAAATGTTTTCCAGCAGCTTTGTCATCTCGGCAACAGCAGGCCTGGAAACGGGAATAACGCGATTGAAAATTGAGCTGTATAGCATGGTTGCAGCTTCAGATGCCTCTGGACTTAGGCCGCCCACAATTTTGGGAATATCTCGCCGAGCCACGGAGTCATTGCCTGGGTCCTCGCGTTCTGGAGAAAAGGCGACCAGGAATGTCTTACTGGGATCGTCCTGCGCAGCGCGGGCTGCTTTCAGTCCTGCCTCGTTGCCCGATTCTAAAATAGGCGTCAGAAGATCTTCGGTTGTTCCGGGGTAAGTAGTGCTCTCTAGCACGATCAATTGCCCCGCCCGCAGATTTGGTGCGATGCTTTGGGCCGTGGCCTTAATGTGCCCCAGGTCCGGCTCGTGATGTTCGTCCAACGGTGTGGGAACGCAAACTATAACGGCATCCATTTGGGTGAGGCATGAAAAATCCGCAGTGGCAGCAAAGCTTCTGCTGCGAGCCACGGCGATGTCCGTGTGCGGAATACGGTGAATGTAGGAACGGCAGTCGTTCAGCGAGCGCACTTTTTCCGTATCGATATCAAACCCGGTAACCGGAAAGCCCTCTTCGCTGAATAAGAGCGCCAGCGGCAGCCCAACGTAGCCGAGGCCTATGATACCGACTCTCGCAGTGCGGGCTTCAGCCTTCGTACGCAGCACCGTTACAGCTTCGAGCGTTGAAGACCGCAATCCCGTTGGCATAACTTCCGAGCACCACCGTGTATCTTTTGTTTCAGTCTGCACTGTTGGCTCCTTAAGTAATTTTCATCAAGCTGAAGTTCTCTGGTTCACAAATGGCCAATTAAATCTTGCGTTATGAGAGGAATAATCTGGTCAATTTTCTCGTAGAGAAAAAAGTGTGATCCTGCAAAAATCCGGCAGCGGAACTTGGCTGTTGTATGTTCGCCCCACGCTCTGACCGCCGCAGGCGTCGCTTCCTGATCTGCTTCTCCGCCGAATGCCGAGATGGATGCATCCAGAGCCTGCCCTCCGGCAAAAACATAGGTCTCGTTAAGTTCCAAATCTGCCCGTAATCGAGGTAAAACGAATTGAAGCATTTCCGGGTTTTGCAAAACTTCCGGTGGAGTCCCCCCGAAGTCTTTAAGTACCTGTATAAATTCATCTTCGGGTAGATTAAAAGAGGGTGGCTCGGTTGAGGCTATATGAGGTGCTGGCGCGCCTGACACAAACACCTGCACAATTTTTCCCACGTCTGTCCGCTCACAAATTTTTCTGGCAAATTCGAATCCAATCCTCGCACCAAGACTGTGGCCCAGGATTGCGACCGGGCGATCGATGAGAGGGGATAATACGTTGACAAGCTCATCAATCAATGGCGGAATTCTCTTGATAAATTTCTCATGCAGGCGGGTTTCTCGTCCAGGAAGCTGGACCGCGCAAACTTCCACCGTGTTGGGCAGCCTGCGCTCCCATCCACGAAACTGCGTGGCCGATCCTCCAGCGTGTGCAAAACACAGTAACCGCAGCTTCGGTTCCGCCTGCCATCGGCAATAGGGTAGCCATCTGCTATAGGTAAAGCGCTGCTCGAGTTGTGAACTGGTGCTCACGCGGGTTCAGAATGTCCGCTGCAATTAGCTTCAATAATCCTGGATATCTTTTAACCCAACCGCTGCTCCTGCATCTTCTTTCTTAAGCTCAGAGGCCGCATGTCTGTCCAGGCCTCTTTGATGTACGCCAGGCACTCTTCTTTTGTGCCGCTCTTCCCAGCATCCTTCCAGCCTAAGGGGTTCTCACGATGGGCCGGCCAGATCGAATATTGTTCTTCATGGTTCAGCACTACCTTATAAATTGTCTTGTCTTCTCTTTCTTCAGCCATTGCGGTTCCTCCAAATGAATTTCATTTTCCATCTTAAAATGTGCCACCGCCCAAACCCCCTTGCAATATCGTCAATGACTCAAAATTGATTAATTGCATCACGGTAAGCTCGGACCATTGACTCACCCCATTTAGCGAGGCCAAATTCCTCCACCACTCGCTGGCGGCCCGCCTTTCCGAACTGCTTCGCGGTAGCTGTATTTCTCAAAAGCATAAGTTGGGCGGACGCCAATTTTGTGATGTCCACAGCACGTATATTCCCGTCAACATTTACCGGAACCAGAATTCCTGTCCGCTCATGCTGCACAATTTCGGCAAGGCCCCCTGCGGCAGTGGCAATGACCGGCGCTCCCGCGGCCATGGCCTCAACCGCAGCGTATCCAAATGGCTCATAAACGGATGGCACTACCGCTACGTCGGCAATCTGGTAAAGCAAGGCAAGTTGTTTGCGAGGCAGCTTACCCAGCAGCCTGATTCGTTTTTTCAAAATAGGATTTTGTTCCAGCTTCTCCCGCAGGAACGTTGAGCCCTCTTTTGAGTCCGGCTCTCCTGCAATCACAAGACATGCCTTTGGGTACTCTTCCATTACGATCATCGCTGAATCCAAGAGCGCAGAAATCCCCTTTTGGGGGTTCAGCCTCCCGCAGAACAGGATGATTTTGTCGTCTGGCGCTGCAATCGTTTGACGCAATTTGGCAGCAGCGCCAGGCTCCAGTACAGGATCGAGAAAACGCGGGGCGTCAATTCCATTATGCACGACCGAAAGCTGTGTGCCTGGAAGGCCATACGTCTCTTTGATCAGATTTTTCATGGAATCGCTGACGGCCACAAGGTAAGTAGCATCCCGAAACATCTTTTCTTCCTGCTCGACAATGGCAAGATCGGGGACCTGGCCCCACCATCGTTCAATTGGTTCAGCCAGATAATGCACAGACGTGATCAGCGGTATCTTGAATTCAACACTCAACTGGAGGCCGGCGATAAAAGTCACCCAATTCTGGCAATGGATGGCATCCGGACGCTGCTCAGCTATCAATTTGCGTGTGTATGAAATGAGAGTTTGATTGAATGCGAGAATACCCTCTACTATCGACTGCTGCTGTTTATTAGCGCCGTTCTTGTTGACGGGCTCGAGAAGATGAACTGTCTTATTCATTTCTCTGAAGATTCCCGAACGCCTATAGGTACAAGCAACGATTAATACTTCGCAGCCCGCTTGGCAAAGCGCGTCAGCTAGCTCCTGCATACAAGTGCCTACACCACCGCTGAGTTCAGGAGTGTATTCCGGAGACAGCAACAATATGCGCAGGCTTGAGTTTGACCGTGAATTCATGGCACTAGAAGTCGAGGTGAAATTATGAGCGGAATTAATTTTTGGCAGGCAGCAGGCCTGTAATTTATTAGGGTAGTTTTGCAATCAGAGCCAGAAACCGATCAGTAATGATGGTTACATCATTCCCGCAATTCATCCTGTAACACTCTGAAACAGTTGTCCAATAATGATTTACGCTCGGTGTCCGACAGCATTGCATCATGGTTAATCGTCTTCTCTATTTGCTGTCGCGGCACTCCGTGACAATCTCTTATGATGTTTATCATTCCCAAAAAGCGGCCGGTTGTAGCCGTATTTTTCAAGCGGTCCCGATAAAAGAGCCATTCACTGTCGTCGATGTGCGTCAATGCATCGCGAACCCGCCGGCGGCGCGCCGAAATTTTTTGTCTATCCGCCTTAAGGGACTCTGCTTGCCAGTTTGGCGTGACTTCTCTGATCTTTTGCAACACGGCAATTCCGTGGCTGCTATCAAGAACTTGAGGTGGAGTAAAGCTGTCTGGATAAACAGAAAGCCAATTGGAAACAGTTATCTGCTCGGCTTTTCGATAAAAGTCATCCAGGATTACAAAGCCCCCGGTCTCTAAGCTGGCATAGGCCTGATATAAGCAAATTTCTCGGCCCCGCAGTACATAAAATGGCGGTCCATCGATAATTAAACAATCAAACCGGCCGCTATGCACCAATGGTTCGGATTGATAAGAAAAAACTTCTCCATCACCATAAGAATGTGGGACCAACGGACAATAGCGGAGAGTAATGGCATTTTCTCGTCCCAAACGTTCTCGCAAACGCTCTACTTCCCCAAATCCCAGCCAATCGCTTTCCAGTGAGAGGATTGCGGATTCAGGAAATGCGAGAGAGAAACGAATAGTGCTGCAGCCGCTACCAAATTCGAGAATAGACCGTGGCGGAGCACTCTTGTTTAACAACTCGAGAATAAGAGCAAAACCATGCTCAGAGAGGCCCCACCCTATATTCAGATTGAGAGTTTCGGAGATGTCTGGATATTGCAACCCTGCCAAGTGTGCTCCATATAGGACGGAATATTGAGATTCAAAGGCAAAAGTGGCGCGAGTTAATCAGCAGTCATCGAATTGACTTTGTTGTTTGCATTGAAGTTTTTCAAGCGCCCTGGCGAGTTACGATGGAATGTGTCAGTGCAAGTGCCTGGGATCTGCGTAGCCGGTCGCCCATTGTCAGGGCTGAACAATCCGCCGCGCTATCATGCTTTTTTGTTGTTGCCGAAGTATAGCCGCCTGTTGATTCATCGCCCGATCCGTGCTGTTGTGCTGGTTCAGTTCAGCCGCTCCTTCACCCAGGTAAGCCGCCAAAGCACGGATGGTGGGGTACTCCAGCAACTTCACTAGTGGCACATCACAATGCAGGCTTCGAGTTAGCTCTCCATGCACTTGAACGAGCCGAAGAGAATGACCTCCCAGATCGAAAAAGTTATCGTCGATCCCGATTGTGTCCATTTTCAACACGCTTTTCCAGATGGAACTGATTGCCACTTCATATTCATTGGTCGGCGCCACAAATCCAATGCCCATGTCTCTGCGCTCAGCTTTTGGCTCGGGCAATAAATTCCGGTCCACTTTGCCGCTGGTTGTAAGTGGGAGCTTGGGCAGGTACACATAGACGGATGGGATCATGGCTTCCTGCAGCTTAGCTTTCAAAAAGCTTCGCAGATCTGCAATCGTCGGTATCCGTTCTTGCGTAGAAACTACGTAGGCAATCAGATGCTTCTCATCGTCAGAATGTTCTTTCCTGGCAATCACTACGGCTTGTTCAACCGCTGGGTGCTCAGCCAAAGCCGCCTCAATTTCTCCTAGCTCGATCCTGATGCCGCGAATCTTCACCTGATTATCGTCGCGGCCCAATAATTCGATATTGCCATCCGGAAGATAGCGGGCCAGATCGCCAGTTCGGTAAAGCCGCAGACCCGGCGTCATCGCAAAGGGATCAGGCAAGAACCTCTGTGCCGTGAGATCCGGACGGTTTAAATAACCGAAGGCCACTCCGTCTCCTCCGATATGCAATTCGCCAACCACACCGATAGGAACTGGAAGGCTGGAATCGCGGTCCAAGATGTACATGGTCGTATTGGCAATGGGCTTGCCGATATGAATGGGAATTGCGGAGGTCAGTTCCGCAGTGGAAGACCAAATTGTGGTCTCTGTAGGGCCATACATGTTGATCAGCCTGCAGGTTAAAGTCTCCTTTATTTCGCGGGCCAGCACGGGAGGCAAACTCTCGCCGCCTACCATGAGAGTGCGCAATGAGTGCAGCGCCGCCAGCCCATCAGTACCGGCGCTTATCATTTTCAATACCGCGGGCGTACACTGCATCAAGGTCGGCTGATAAAACTTTGCCAGGTCGGCCACAGAACGCGATTCCCGTTGCAACTGCTGCACGGAAATACGTTTGAGAGCAGTAACGTAACTCAAACTCGCCAATGCCGCCCGGTTCGCTACCCCGAAATCAATCAAGCAGGCAACTTCATTAATGCCTACTCCTTTAAGTTGTTCAATCATGGCTTCGCAGCTCTTTACCGTGCCAAACAGAGCGCTGGTTTCAAAGTACCGTTCGAAGGCGAAAGCCAGCAGGTCCTCCATGTCTTTGGCACTCATGTTTTCGAAATTGAGAGGCAGGTTTGCACTCTTGACAAGGTTTTTTATGAGATCGACGGAAGATCTTAAATAATTGGTAAACGGTACTCGCACCTGGTCTTTAATTTTCCCCCGGTCGTCTCCGAGAAAGGTATGGAGCATCAGTGTGACCTTGCCCGCATCGGGGTTGTGTCCATGCTTCTGCAATGAGTCTCTGTAAAGCCGTACTTTTTCTGCTACGTCCTCCACGCTCTGGCCGAGCAGATGAGTCAAAACGTTGGCGCCCATTTGTCCGGCTCGAATGAAGGTATCAGGCGTGCCGGCAGCAGTGATCCAAAGTGGTGGGCGCTCTTGCCGCGGCTTGGGAAATATTCTGACCTCAATTTCCTTCCCGCTGCCGCTTTGCACTGGCAGTGCCTCTCCACGCCACAATTTCAGGAAGGATTCGATGGCCTGGAACATAAGCTCTTTTCGGTTAACGTAATTCTGTGGGGCAAACACAAAATCATCGGCATGCCAGCCAGAAGCGAAGGCTAAACCCGTTCTGCCGCCGGAGAGATTGTCCACCACGGACCATTCTTCAGCCACACGGATCACATTGTGCAGGGGCAGTACCACACTGCCTGCACGAATCTGGATCCGCTGAGTGATTGCGGCCAGGGCAGCGCCAGTAACCGCTGGATTGGGGTAGAGCCCGCCGAAAGGATGGAAGTGCCGCTCCGGAGTCCACATTGCGGCGAATCCGTTCTTGTCTGCATATTTTGCCCCTTCTATCAGCAGTTCGTATTTGTTGGCACTCTGCTGTTCGTCGGCGCTGGCAAAATAGAACAAGCTGTAATCGATCTCCGGCATGGATTTTCGCGGTGCAACGGCCTGAGCAGAAATAGCGAGTGGGTCCGCCAGTACCACCTTTGCTCCCCGGGTGAGTGTCCACAAGAGCTCGAGAACGGATATGTCGAAGGAAATGGCGGTAACCGCCAGCAGAGTGTCCTGTGGAGTGCATGAAATGCGCTCATCCATGGCATGAAAGAAATTAATCACGCTGCGGTGAGTAACCATCACACCCTTGGGTTTTCCGGTCGATCCTGAGGTATACATCAAATAGGCAAGATGGTCTGAGCTGCCTGAGAGGTCCAGCGGCCGCACGCTCTCCCGGGCGATGCTATCGTCTATATCAAAACTTACTACGTCGGCTACATAAGGCAGCAGACGGTGCGCCAGGCTTTGCTGACTTACTACCATGCTGACGTCGGCATCCTCCAGCATGTAACTGATGCGCTCGTCAGGCAGGAGTGGGTCTATTGGCAGGTACGCAGCGCCAGTTTTCAGAATCCCCAGTATTCCGGCCAGCAGTGATGCACGTCTCTCCATGCACACGCCGATGATGGCGCCCGGGCCAGCGCCTTTAGATCGGAGATGATGAGCAAGTCGATTGCTTCTCTGCTCCAATCCAGCGTAGGTCATCTGTTCGCCACCGCCAATGACCGCGGTTGCCTCACCTAACTCGAGTGCTCGCGTTGAAAACAAATCATGGATTCTGGATTCCCGCGAATAAGTCCGCTTGGTGGCATTCCACTCCAGGATCAGGCGCTTTTGTTCTTCGGCGGATATCAGTTGCAATTCGTCTAAGCGGCGCTCCGAGTGGGCCACAATATCTTGCAGCAGGGCTTCGAAATGACCTGCCATTCGGGCTATGGTGGAACGATCAAATAATTCAGTGTTGTATTGGAAAGACGCGGCCAACCCCTGGCCGATTTGTGCCATTGCCAGAGTCAAGTCCAACTGGGTCGTGTCATGATTTAGACTGAACGACTCCAGCTTTACGTTGTCAAACTCAACCTGCCATCCGGGCACGCCCAATGCCAGAGCAACCATGTTTTCATCGTGGCCGGGACTGGATTTTTGCAGGCTGAACATCACCTGAAACAGGGCAGGATACGCAGGATCGCGTTCAAGCTGGAGATCTTCCGCAACCAGTGCCAAAGGGTAATCCTGGTGTGCCAGACCGCCGGTCACAAGGCGCTGCATCTGTGTGAGAAAACCACAAAACTTTTCCTCGCCGGGGACCTGAGTGCGAAAGACAATCTGGTTGATCAGATATCCTGGCAGTCCGCTCCAGCACGGACGTGTGCGGCCTGAAACGGGAGAGCCGAGCACTATCTCAGACTGTGAGCTGTAGCGGCGCAGGAATACCGTGAATGCTGCCAGAAGTACGGTGTATAAGCTCACCTCCCGAGTGTGGGCCAGATGCTGGATCTCTGCCGCAGTTGCGTTGTCAATTCTGAAGTTGAACGTCGCACCGTGATAACTTTGCACCGCCGGGCGCGGGTGATCAGTGGGCAATCTTAGAATTGGCAACCCGCCGCCTAACTGCTGTTTCCAGTACGTTCTGAGTTTTTGTCCCTGCTCGCTTTGCAGCATCTCCTGTTGCCATTGAACGAAGTCGGCGTGGCGGTGGGGAGAAACTGGCAGTTCGCATTCCCGCCCTGCTCGGAAATCTGCATACAGCTGCCTGAACTCTTCAAACAGCAATGTGAGCGAGGCAAAATCAGTGATGATGTGATGGAAGACGAGCAGCAGCACATGCTCCTCTGCGCTCCGCCTGAACAACACCGTCCGGAACAACGGGCCTTGTTCAAGATCGAATGCACTGCGTGCTTCCTCAGTGAGGCGTGCTTGCAGGTCCTGCTCTGTCCAAGTTTCCGCAGCTTCTAAACGGAAGGGAGAAAGTGGAAGCACGACAAGTCGCTGTACCATTCCGTTCTCGCCTGTTGTAAACACTGAACACAGACACTCATGTCGGCGGACCAGCGCATCGATTGCGCCGCGGAGCGCTGTATCGTCCAGGGGCCCATGTATGCGGACTGCCACAGGTATGTGATATGCCGCAGCTTGGGGGGCAAGCTTGTAGAGGTACAGCATGGCACGCTGACCGTAGGAAAGCGGCCACTCCTGTCCCGCGGCGTCGTGCTTTATAAGACCATGCGCCTGTTTTACACCGTCGCGCAATTTGGTCTGAAGGAAAGCAGCTATGGAATGAATTGTGGGCGCATTAAGTAATTCCTCCAGCGGCAACTCGATGTTCCAGGTCCGCGCCACGACATTGTTGAGTTCGGCAGCCTGAAGCGAATCGAGACCGTAAGCGGTGAGAGGCGTCTTGATATCAATCTCTCTGGCGGGTAGCTTGAGGATCTCAGCAGTGATCGCCAGAAGGTCTTTCTCGATCGCAATTATTTCTTGATAGGCATGATTGTCCGCAGTGGAACTTTCTATGGCGGCATGTGGGTCGGGTGGAGCAGCCGCAGCGCTCGTGGTTCTGGCCAGCAGCTTCATCTCCGAGTTCAAGAATTGTCTACGAGATTCCTGCCTGCGAATCTTACCGCTTGAGGTTTTAGGCAAACTGCCGGACTCAACCAAGGCAACGTGCACCTGAATCTCGTGATCTTCCGCGATTGCCTGCACGGCAGTTTGCAATAGCTCTGCCAGGTTGGATGTCTTGCTTGCAGGGGTGACTTCCTGTACCAGTACCACCTGTGTGGTTCCATCAAATTCAACTGTGAATGCTGCGCCCGCACCGCCGGCAAATTCAGGATGACTGCGGGAGACCGTAAACTCCAGGTCTTGCGGATAGTGGTTGCGCCCCCTGACGATAATTAGGTCTTTGATGCGTCCAGTGATGAACAACTCGCCATTGTGGAGATACCCAAGATCGCCTGTCCGCAAATAGGGTCCGCCGTTGTTTGCCGTATATGCATGGAATACAGTTCTGCTGGTCTCCGGCTGGCTCCAATAACCGGAGGCCACATTTTCGCCTGCGACCCATACTTCTCCGATCCTTTCCGGTGAACAGCGTTGGAGGGTATCAGGATCAACGATTGCAATTTCTTCACCCATCCCGGCGGAACCGCTGCTCACAAGCGATTGCGCTCGGTCTTCGTCTCCATTCGAAACAATGAACCGGTGGTGCGCAAGGGAATCAGGAGACACAGCCACAGTCAGGGGGCCATCGCTCGTTTTGCCGGAAACAAAGAGCGTTGCTTCCGCCAGGCCGTAGCAGGGGAAAAAAGCCTTTGAGCTGAATCCGCAACATGAGAACTTCTCTGAAAACTCTGACATTGTCTGAGCGCGAGGCGGCTCAGATCCATTAAAAGCGATACGCCAGCTACTCAGGTCCAGCACGGCGCGCTCTTCTGCAGTTATTTTCTTTGTGCATAAATCGTAAGCAAAATTGGGTCCGCCGCTAATCGTTGCTTGATAGCGGGTGATTGCGTTCAGCCAGGCAAATGGCTGCCGCAAAAAATGACTTGGTGAAAGGAGCACACAGCGGGCACCCGCCCACAGTGCCTGCAAGACATTACCGATGAGACCCATATCGTGAAACAAAGGCAGCCACCCGACAATGACCGACTCCTCGGTTACGCCAAAGGCATGCTGGATCATTTTCTCGTTACAGGTCAGATTCCCGTGACTCACCATCACCCCTTTTGGCTGGGCCGTTGATCCCGACGTATATTGCAGGAAGGCCAGGCTTTGTTCATCGATCGCGGGGACTGTCCAGCGCTCAGCCAAATCTGAACCAATTTCTTCGGCCGCACACCAGCGCAACGAAGCTAATTCGGGTTCTTTCGCCGCCGCCGATTGGACTCTGGAGAAGAGTGCCCGGCTGGTAAGCGCAACCGATGGCCGGCAATCCTTGACTACCATTGCGATGCGCTGGAGGTGCCGGTTCAAACGCGGCGGATAGACCGGGACCGCAATACAGCCCGCATACAAACAGCCAAGAAATGCAGCTATATACTCAAGGCTCTGCTGATAAACAAGCAGCACACGCTCACCGCAGAGTTTCTCAAGCTGCAACCATGCTGCAATCTTTCTTGCTTGAATATCCAGTTCCTGGTAGGTGCAGCCCATTTCGGATCCATCACTGTCGCGCAGAAAGATATATGCTATCCGGTTGGAAAAAGCCTCTGATCGAAAACGTAACAAATCAACTAGGGTGGGCGCCGAAGATAAGCCGACTGACTGAACTATGCTCATAAGACTCACTGTTTTTGAAAATTTGTGATTGTTGTAAACGGATGTGAGGCCGGATAAATCAGGAGCATCCGGTCGTATTACCTACTTGCAGGTAGAATTTCGTTTCGTTTGCAGTGCAGCTTCAGGAAAGACCCAGATACAGCGGGCGCATTTTACCCCGCCGCTACGACATGCGTGGATAGATTGAGCACCCTGGTAAGTAATGGGAAATCCCCGGAAAACAGGGTTTGATGATTACAATGGCCGCAAAATTCTTTAGCCAGAGCAATAAAAGCATCGGCTTGGCGCTCGGACTCAGACGGCCGCTCTGGAGACAGTGCGAGCGCGAGATGATGTTCAATAACGAAAAGGGTTATCTTGTCGATTTCCTCCTCGGTCACGTCGAATTGTTTTAATGTTGCACGGGAGATGGCATTTTCGTCCTCCAAGAGAGACGCGTCACTTTGTTTTTCAGCTCGCAACCTGGCAGCGACTTGCACTGCGATGCCTGAAAGTATCATCTCCTCGAAGCTGAGTGCAGATGACTGATTTCCGTGTATGCGGTGTAGTACCAGTACCTCGTCAAGGTTTGCCAGTTCACCATAATCAGCAATCCGAAAAAAGAGGTCATAGTCGTGACCGTATCTGAATGGGGCACGGTATCCTCCGGCGGCAACAAAAGCTTCTTTTCGCATCGCAATCGAGGTGTGACATATGCAGGCTCTCGTCATGAGTTCCTGCCGAATGGAGGCATCATCAGGGGGAGGTATCCTTTCTCTAATGAGCCGTCCATCCGCCCAGATCAGCCGGCTGGCAGTGCCCAACAATGCTGTATCTGGATTTTCTTCCATAAAAGCAAATTGCTGCTCAATGCGAGTTGGAAGCGCTACATCGTCGGCGTCAAGATTAAAAAGATATTTTCCCCTGGCGCGTTCGCAAGCAAAGTTCAATGCGTTTATCCGGCCCTGATGATTCCGGCTGAAAACTGACATTCGCGAATCCCTGGCCTTGTATGCTGTCAACAATGCGGCTGTCCGGTCGGTGGAACCATCATCAACAACGATGAATTCAAACTCAGAGAATGTCTGCGTGAGTATGCTCGCTACCGCCTGGTCAAGATACAATTCACTGTTCCAAGCTGTCATAACAACGGAAGCAATCGGCGTTGCTATCCTGTTCATTTTTATTTCTCCTGGATGGTTCGAATCCACAACAGCCAAACGCTAGATGAAATTTATCCGGCTGCTACGGAACCCAGCTAATTGCGTACCGAATGCCAAGGAGGCTGCGGGTAATATCAGGAATGAATAGCAGAGCGCGGGCAGCGCAAGGGTTGAACGCTGCGGCTTGCCGAATGGAACTCGTGTTATTTGATACTTTCCAAACACCGTTGAGCCGGGGGCGCTCGGGTTTGCTACTCTGAACGAAGCGCCCCAACTGGGTTCGTTGAAGCCGCCCTATAGGCCGGCAGAGACGCAGCCAGTCCAGCGACAAACAACATGATCCCGGTAGTAGCCAGCAGCACAGCCGGGTCTATGCCAGGAGTGCGGTAAAGTATTCTGCTGGCCAATTTCGCTCCAACGATTGCCACAACGCTTCCGACTCCCAACCCAGTCAAGACGGGAGTAAGCACTTCGAAAAGTATTAGAACGAGCACCTGGCTGCGGTCCGCACCTAGCGCCATACGCAAACCAATTTCCTTGGTGCGCCGGTTAACTGAATACGCGACGACGCCATAGATGCCGAATCCTGCCAGTATTGCGGCCAAAACTGCGAAAGAAGAAAAAATCTGTAATGTGAATTGTCGCGGTCCCACCGATTGCGCGAGGGCTTCATCCATACTACGAAACGTGACCGGGAGATTAGGTTCTATATTCCGCAAGCCGGTTCGAACCGTTCCTGTGATGTTTGCAGGGTCAATGCTAGTGCGAACATACAAGCCCATTGCACGATACACGTGGCCTGTCTCGTCCTGATAAAACGGGAGATAGACGGCGGGATCCGCATTCTCATCGAGTCCATGCTGTTTGACATTCTCAACAACTCCGACAATTTCGCGCCAACGCGTCTGGCCATCACTCTTGCGTCCTGGACCGGTATAGGTCACGTTCACGCGCTTGCCTAATGGATCCTGGTTGGGCCAATAACGACGGGCCAGAGCTTGATTGATGATCACCACCAGGGGCGTAGTAGCAATGTCATGTTGATCAAAGAATCTGCCACTCACCAATGAAGTCCCTGTCGCGCGGAAATAGTCTGCACTAATCCAGCATCCTGAAGCCGCAGGTATGTTGTTGGGATCCACGGGTCTGTCGGCTACCATCATGCTTGCGGTTTCCGCACGCAATCCGGGCACGCAATCAGCAACGCCTACCGCCTTCACCCCGGATATTGCCGGCAACTCAGTGAGGATGCGGTTATAGAAATTCAATTGGTAGGGAGTAGCAAATCCCCCATCGGCAAGGCGCAGAGGCGCGATCAGCAGATGGTCCGGTTGAAAACCAAGATCCTTATGGAGAAGATTCGAAAGAGTGCGCAACAACAACCCTGCGCCTACCAGCAGAATCACTGACACGCTTACTTCCCCAACGATGAGCAGGCCGCGGCGCGATTTCCGCCAGCTTCCGGCCTCACTTCTGCTTGCGCGAAGTGTGGAATCCAAGTTTGTTTTCAACAAGGCCCGTGAAGGAGCAAGTCCAAAAATAAGGCTGGTCAGGCATGCGATGAGCAGAGTGAATCCAAGAACCGTAAGGTTAATTGCCACATTCTGGGTCCGTGGCAGCTGTTGTGCACCAGCCACCACGATCAACTTCATGACTGCCATTGCCAAAAAAATACCCACAGCTCCGCCTACCAGCGCAAGAATCAGGTTTTCCGTCAAAAGCTGCTGCAGCAGCCGTCGCCTGCTGGCGCCAAGGCTGATGCGCACTGCAATCTCTTCCTTTCTGGTTTGGCTGCGGGCAAGCAGCAACATGGCAATGTTCAAACATGCAATCAAAAGAACCAATCCGACCGCTGCCATCAGCACACTCAAGATGGGCGCTACATTTCCGACCAATTCATTCTTCAGCGGCACAAGGTCTACTTGCATGTCCGCCGGTGTCTCCGGGGCCCGGCGCAAAATCCCAGTTAGGTCTTCCTGCGCCTGCCGCACCGAAACTCCCGGTTTGAGTTTTCCCATCACATCAAGGAACCGGTTGCCCCGCCATTTCATGAACTGAAAATCCGGAATCAACTGTGCCCAAATTTCAGTTCGTGGATATATATCCGGCAGAGGAGGCATCACGCCAATGATGGTTTCGCTGGAATCCCCAAGGTGAATGACACGGTTCAGGACGTTGGGGTCGCCATTGAACTGACGCTGCCACAAGCTATAGGAGATAACTACAACGCTGCCATCATGATGATATTCATCGGGCCTGTACAGACGCCCAATCAATGGACGCACACCCAGCATAGGAAAAAACTCAGGCGAAATGGCTGTGCAGCGAAGTATTTGTGGTTCACCTTCACCAACGAGGGTCTCAGAAAAATATGGGAGTACATTGGCAATTTGTTCGAAGGATCGGTTCTGGTCTCGAAAATCCACAAAATCTGGGCCAGAAAAATCAGTGTGCGATCGTTGGCGAGGCTGGCTGGAAAAAGCAGCAAACAGGCGATCGGGACTGTTAAATGGCAGCGGCCTTAACATGACGCCGTATACTACACTGAAGACTGCTGTATTAATGCCAACGCCCAATGCGAGCAGGAATATCACTATCAACGTGAATCCCGGGTTTTTGCGCATCGTTCGCAAAGTGTAGTGAATGTCTTGACGTAGAGTTCCCATCACTTCCTCCGCAAATCCTCTTGTAATTATAAAGCAATTGCTAATTAAATATGCCTGCCCTCAGGCGATGGTATGGTTTGTGAGTTGCTGAATCTACCGCAGCGCAAAGTAGTTCATGGAGTATTACCGATTCTTTTTCTTCCAGAACTGCCGCTTGGCTTCGCCAGACTCGACGTTACCGCCACCAACATCGAGAATTAAAACTTCATTGCCATCCTCAACCAGGACAAAGTCCAGCTTTGCTTCAACATTAGATTTCTCAAACCGTAAGATCGCAGAACCGGTGCAGTCAGGATTGATGGCATAGGTTCCTGTGAACGGTCCGCGTGCTGTTTTTCCATTGACGCTCTCTGATTCCGTCCCTTTAAAGATCCCCTTGCCATCGGCCTCAAACCTACCAATAATTATGAAACTTACTTTGAGCTCAAGGTTGGTTCCATGGAAAGTAAAACCGTAGTCACCCCCCAGGTCGGCATTGGAGCATTGCCTATCCGTTTGTGAAAAGGCAACTGAACTTAATGCACACAAAACTGCCGTCAGCAAAGCACATCGTGATATCTTCCCGTACATGTGATTTCCTCTTTCTTATGTTTCCGTGACGATAAACTTTTCGCCAGTTCCTTATGAGTGGCTTGAGACCGCGTTAGAGCCAACTTCCGCGTTTTGAATGTTGCCGCGGCTTCTCATCTGCCCCACGCTTTCGAAATGAAATCCGCTGTCCAGAAGCATCGGTATAAGCGCTGCTACGGCTTTTACGGTCTCGCTAATGTCGGGATTTACCGTGGTTCTTCTTCCGTCATGCAGGCAAAATATGGCGCCATTGGCGGCTTGCCTTCGAAGGAATGCACTGACTCGGTCGGCTGGGCGTGCCCAATCAAAACCAATGGCTGTCCACATGACGCCTGTGAGTCCAAGGCGCCGCTGCGCACGACGCAGCCCATACCACCGGATTCCAAATGGCGCACGAAATAGAACTGGCTTTACGCCCGTCGTTTCCTCAATCGTCTCCTGGGTCCGCGCCAATTCGCGATAGATAAAACCTGGCGACTTAAAGTAAAGATGGGGATGGGTATAGGTGTGGTTGCCTAGCTCATGGCCCGCTGCTTTCACGTCGCGGGTAACCTGAGGAAGGCGTCTTACGTTTAGCCCGCATTGAAAGAAGGTGGCGGTGATTCGGTATTGTTGTAAGATCGCTAAAATGGCGGCTGTGGACTCGCTTGGGCCGTCATCAAACGTGAGCGCAATTGCCGGGCGGTTCTGCGGCCCGCGCCAAATTGAGGGCGCAAGTAGCGTCGACTTTGTTTTAAACATTCCGTAAGCGGTAAGTCCGGTTGCAGCTACAGTTGTGCCAGCAATTATCGATCCAATCATGATGCTCACGCTTTCTTATATAGTCAAAACTTATGGAAAGAAGGCAAAGCTTTACGATTGCTCCAAAAATCGTAAGTTCTTTGCTGCAGTCTTAAATATGTCGGGATTTCGAGCAGAGCTGTTTGAGATGTATTTGCAGCGTCTCGAACGGTAAAGCCGCTTACACTGCGATTCGTTTCTTTAGTTCCAGGCCGACTTCTTCATCAGAAAGGGTCGCCAGCATGGTCAGAATGGCCGATCGATCATCTTCCTCCTGGCCAAGTTTTACACTCCGTATCAAGGTCGCGACTTCGCCAATCGTGGGAGTCTCAAAGAATTTGTTGATTGGCACTTCGCATTGGAATTCGTCCCGCAATTGGCTGATAAGCCGTGTGGCCAAAAGGGAGTGGC
>JBARMK010000419.1:0-4672 GCA_049802395.1 Candidatus Angelobacter sp. | reverse complement strand
AGTTCGCGGTTGGCCGCCGTCAGTTCGTCCACATGCTGCTGCAAGTCCATATTCAGCTTTTTGATGTTTTCTTCCGTCCTCTTGCGTTCCGTCAGGTCACGGGTGACTTTGGAGAATCCAATCAGTTTGCCTTGTGCATCTCGCATCGCGGTAATTACCGTGTTGGCCCAAAAACGAGAGCGGTCCTTCCGCACTCGCCAGCCTTCATCTTCCAGGCGGCCAACGGTAGCAACGGTCTCCAATTCCTTTTCGGGCTTGCAGGCTGCCAAGTCCTCTTGCGGATAAAAGCTGGAAAAATGCTTGCCGATAATCTCCTGTGCGCGATATCCCTTGATGCGCTCTGCCCCGGCATTCCAGCTTGCCACGTTCCCTTGAATATCCAGCGTAATAATGGCATACGTACTCACGTCCGCCACCGCCAAACGGAATTGTTCTTCACTTATATGCAGCGCGCGCTCAGCGCGGCTACGTTCTCTTAGCTCCCGGTTCACTGCAAGCCCGGAAGCAAGCAAGAATGCCACAGCGATCAGGCTCCCGACTATGATTCCCCGCTTTGTGCTGCGGGAAGCCGTATCGGCCGTAACTTTTCGTTGCAGTAAAAGTTTTTGTTCTTCCGCTCTCATTGCGCTGAGTTGATCGCGGATTGTTGCCATCAGCCCCAGGCCAGGTCCTCGCCGTATAGCTTCCGCTGCGGGCTCAAGGCCTTTCTGTTTGCGCAACTCGATGCCCTGGTGCATCTGTGTGAGCTTTGTGTTAATGAGGGGCGCTAACGTGTCCAGATTGCTCTGCTGAACAGGATTATCAGCCGTCAGTTCGCGCAGGTCCTTGAGCGCAGTCGAAAGAAGGTCGAGTTTGTATTCATGGCTTTGCAAGGCCAGAGGATCGCCTGTGAGCATGTAACTGCGCTGCTCGCTTTCGGCATCTGCCAGCTTGCTGCCGACGAGATCAATGGTGGCCAACACCTGATATGTATGCGTCACCCACTCGCGATCTGACTCTTCTCTCGCAGCATTTTGATAAGACAAAATTCCTACGCACGCAAGAATGAGCAGGCCAATCGTAAAGGCCAGTATGACTCTATTCGTAAATTGCATTTGCCGTGGTCCCAAGCAAAGAGAGTAGTCTATTCGACCGCCTAAGTCTTGCAATAATTGAAGGTCCCAAATTAGAAAATGCTTAAATTGTGGAATCGGAACAGCACAATCTTTTTGTTCAGCGTTTTATTTTGCTTGTTACACTTGCGCACTCAGCACGCGATATGGAGAACGAAGAAAGACTGCCATCGACTGCGCTAAAAGAAAGCGCCAGGTCCAAAGGCCTTGCAATGGTAACTGAGGGCTACGTGCAAGCGGACCAGTCCATCTTGTGTCCCATCTGCGGAATGCGCTTTTTGCTGCTCCTCGATCCCAGAGACCGCTCTGACCACAGGCAGCAGGCTTCAGTCAGGCGGGATCGTGCTATTGCTTTCTTCCATGACCAGATAAAACTGGACCATGAAGGTGGTCATCTGCATGAGCGGTTTGTGATGCCATGATGCTTGCAGTTTCGAGCCAGTGCCAATTCTGAGAAAGAGAGCGCTCAGTGAATCTTTCGCAATGATCCTGTTGTTTTTCTTTTCAAAGCGCAGGCAAGGCGTATTTGAGTTAGTGCATCGATTTTTTCGGGCGATCGACTGGTCGCACTCCAGCTGCGCTCAGCACGACGTAGGGGCAGAAAGTTGTTGCAGGTGCGGAGGCGCATCCTTCCCCTGCTCGAATGACCGGCCAATTGCTGATTGCCGGCGGCGAGTTGCTATACTTAACCGGCATGCCTGTTTTCAAACGCATTCTTCTCAAGCTTTCCGGCGAAGCGCTGGCCGGGGACAAAGGATTTGGCGTGGATACGAAGCGCATCCATGCCATCGCCGCGGAGATCCGGGAAGTTCACCATCTGGGCGTTGAAATCGCTTTGGTGGTCGGTGGTGGAAATTTTTTTCGCGGCGTCGCGGAGCAGGCGCGCGACATGGACCGCGTCTCGGCAGATCATATGGGCATGCTGGCCACGGTGATTAATTCCCTGGCCTTGCAGGACGCGCTGGAAAAACAGGACGTGCACACGCGCGTGATGTCAGCCCTGGAGATGAACCAGGTGGCGGAGCCGTTTATTCGCCGGCGCGCGTTGCGGCACATGGAAAAAGGCCGCGTTGTGATCTTTGCCGGCGGCACCGGCAATCCTTATTTCTCCACTGACACCGCTGCGTCCCTGCGCGCCATGGAAATCAAAGCGGACGTGATCATGAAAGCTACCAAGGTCGACGGCATCTATGATGCTGATCCAAAAGTCGTGAGCACCGCGACCATGATCGAATCCATCAGCTATCTTGATGTGCTCAAGCGCGGCCTGCGCGTCATGGACGCCACCGCCATCTCGCTCTGCCAGGAAAATAACCTTCCCATCGTGATCTTCAATTTAAATGTGCCTGGAAATATCAAGCGCGTGGTCACCGGCGAAAAAGTGGGATCGCTGGTAACGGCGTAGCATTTCAGCAGTTCAGCCCCCAGCCAAAACAAATTTCACCGCAAAGGACGCGAAGATCGCGAAGGAAACGCGAGTGTCGCGTGGATCGCTGGCCGCGAGTGAGCAAATCCGCCGCTGAAGTCCTTTGGGAATCTCTCCAATTTTTTTGCGTCCTTCGCGACCTTTGCGGTAGTCCCGCTTAGCTCACTGTTTGTCACAAGAGCCTTGAGATTAGTTTCAAAAAGAACCCCAAAATCAGCAGGCAGAAGCCGCCGACGAACAGGCGCATCATCGCGGTCCTGCCACCGCTCCCGCGCTTGGCCACCAGTGACAGAAGGAGCGCTACGAACCAGAGCAAGAGGGCAATTTTAAGGATCATGGGCGCGGATTATACACTCGCACTATTTGCAGCCGAAAGAGAAGACGATGAACCGCGCGTCGCGGATGCGGAGTGATCATTGCTGGCTGCTTTGCAGACTCCAGGTCTTGCCCCCGTCTGAGCTTGACCACGATTGATCGTCAGAGGTCTTTACCTGAACGCTGTTGCCGCCGAAGAGAACATTCACAATCGAACCGGAGGCCATATCACCCAGCCTCACAGTCTCCCATGTAGCGCCGCCATCGCGTGAATGGATAAGCGCGGCACCTGTGCCGCCGGCCCAGACATTGCCGCCGCGCGATTGCACAAAGGTAAAATCAAAGCCGCCTGCCGGATAAGCGTCTTCCCATTGCGATTGCCCGGCAACCTTCATCAATTTGCCGTCAACCACCTTCCATACGGTGGCCAATGCACCGGAGCTCGAGCCTGTGGCCGACATCGAACGAGCGCTCAGCGCTTCAGACTGCTCCAGCGCGCTGGCTTCGGATTTCGCCGGCGCTGCCGCAATTTCCACGGATTGTCCTTTTTGCAGGTCGGCGCTGAACTTGCCGGGGCCGCCCATGGCGCTGAATGCCAGCGCGTTTCCGCTGATCGCCGGAGCTGTGCCCGCACTCTTGCGCAGGGCGCTGCGCGCACCCTTCTCCAGCTTCTGGAGGAAGGCGAAGCCAAAATGGTCGGGCGACTCCGGTGGCGGAGAAGGCATCATCCGCATATGGGATTTCTCGCCTGTGGGATTCGGAGGAATGTCAGAGAAGGCCGAGAACTTGGCATTTGCGATTGAGTTAAACCGCGTCTCTGAAGCCCGTGGCTGCGGACCTGCCGGAAAATCACTCCTGCCCTGCCCATCTATGACAACCGCACCGCCATTGGCCGCAAACAAACTGGTATTAACAAAATCGCTCCTTCTTGCTCCCGCGGCTAGAACAGGCTGTGGGCTGGACGTCACCGGCTGTCTAACAGCCAATTCGTTCATCGGCAACGCTTTCTTTGCCGCGGTTTTGGCGGCCGCCATGCCGCCCACTGCCGCTGCACGGGTCGTTTCATCGATATCTTTTCTGGAGTGCGTAACATCTGCTGCGCGCACTGAAAGCGCAGGAGCTTCCTGAGCCGGAGCAGCGGGCTTCGATTCATTGCCGGCAACCTGATCTGGCGACGCCACTTTTGCATCTTGTTGGGGCTTCTGATCTGGCAGCGACTCAACCCTGGCTTCCTGCGAGGGCTGTCCCTGCTGATGCGCGGGCTTTTGCCGGATTTGCAGCATCACAACTGTGAACACGACAATGGCAGCTACTGAAGTTGCCAGCCCCATGGCCGGAGTAAACAATCTGCGCCATGGCGAAACTGGCGCCGCCTTGATGACCGGCTGCATAACCGTCTCAGGAAGTTCGCTGTGACTGAGGGCAACCACTTCGCGACAGGTGCCGCAAGCGGCAAGGTGGGTCATCACCTGCTGCCGCTCCCCGGCCGGGAGTAATTGTTCTGCAAACGCCGTCAGCGTATCGGCGTCTGGATGCACCCGCGCCCCATTTTCGGCGGCGGCGAGCCGCTGGCGCAGCATGTTGGACAATTCAGCCATGGCTAATCAGATCCCTTGTTCTGTTGGAACGCAGCAGAACGATTTTCTTGCAGTTTTTTGCTCACATCTACCTGTAAATAACGAACATCCGCTTCCAGGGCCTCTTCCGCCTGTCCCCGATTCATGCCCCTTGAAACCAGCCCCGCTATCACTTGTTTTCTCAGGCCTTTAAGCAGTTTTTCCAGCCGCCGCCTCACGGAGGACTCATGTACCCCGATTAC
>JBARMK010000418.1:0-2066 GCA_049802395.1 Candidatus Angelobacter sp. | reverse complement strand
GCAGTCTCGACGTAATTGCAGCAGTCTCGACGTAATTGAGGATACTCAATTGGCGATTGATTCCTATTTTTCCGAAAGCGTTGCGGCCTCGGAAGGTGCTTGCTATACGAAGGTTTATGGCATTCTTCAAGTGCTATACGTGCAACAGGACGCGGTGCGCCATCTCTTTGAGTCGTTGGGGTGCAAATTTGAGAATCCAGCCCTTAGAAGAGTCCGCGACATTAGGAATCGCGCCGTGGGTCATCCTACAAAAATGGAAAAGAAGAAAAACTTGTCTTTTCACTTCATCTCACGTGCAACGCTCACACAGGAAAGGTTCCAATTGATTTCTGAACTTGAAGGTTCCCCAGACAAATATGAAGACGTAGAAATTCGTAACTTGATTGATATCCAAGGCAGCGAGATGAAGCGGCTTTTGTTCGCGGAGCTGCTTAATTCATTGTGAAAAACCATGGCTCTGGCAGGCAATTTTTTGACACATCCAATTCTCCAATCTGCCCGCTCCGCAACAACTACCTCCCCATAAACGCCCCGATCTTCTCATTCAAAAACTTCAAGTCCACCGGATTCGGTCCTGCGCCGGCAGTATGCCCCCAGAGTGAAGAAATCGGCGTCAGCGTGACCGTGGACATAAAGCCCGCTTCGTAACGGGCGTCGCCGATAGGAAAGTAAAGGTCGGTTTCCGAAGGCATATAAAGAAACGGAACTTTAATGGACCGCAGCGCCTTCTCCACGTCACCGTTAAACCCAGGTGTCGTTCCCACGTCGTGCTTCTCCCACGTCCGGCATTGCAGGATCAGGTTGTTGGCGTCGGCGCCGGGAATGAAGTTGGTGCGAAATTCATGCAGCACACTCTCAAACGTAACTCCCGCAGGCGCTCCTTCCCGCCACAGCTCCTTGCGCCACCATTCCTGCGAAAACAGCCATGCGGTCCAGACCGTGGCGAACGCCTCCAGCCCCTTGGTCGGAGGCGAGGTGTAATCGCCGTCTTTAAAGGCAGCATCGGCGGTCAGCGCGGCGATCTGCCCTTCCAGCCGCACCACACCATGCCCATACGTCTTGGCCGTCCCAGACGTGGCCACAATGCGGTCGGCAAAGTTGGGGTAGCTTACCGCCCATTGGAACGCCTGCTGCGCTCCCATGGAAAACCCGATGATCGCGCGCAAATGCGTGACCTTCAGCTCTTCCATCAGCAGCCGGTGCACGGCTTCAACATTGTCCCGAATCGTGGTCACGGGGAAACGCGGGCCATGATAAGGCTCCGGCGTGTTGCTGGGCGACGACGAGTGCCCATTGCCGAAGAGCTCCGTTGCCACCAGAAACAGCTTGCTCGTATCCAGAGCGCGGTCCGGCCCGATCAGCCAGTCGTAGCCGTTGTGGTCTGCCATGTAGTGCGAAGGCAGAAGCACCACATTATCTTTTTGGGCGTTGAGGTGGCCATACGTTCCGTAGACCACCCGCGCCTGCGGCAGCGTAACGCCGCTTTCGGTGCGGAAGTTGGCGATGACAAACTCATGGACTTCAGGTTTCTCGATTCGCGCTGCATCTTTGCTTTGCGTCTCTTGCTGTTTAGGCGCATCTTTGCTCTGCGAAAGCTGGCTTTGCGAAGCCTGGGCCCAAAGGGCCAGCGTAATCGTCGCTGATAATGCCAGCAGTGCAACGGCAAGTTTGCTCTTCATGGGTCCTCATCCTCCGGTCACTCAACTCGCGACGGGCCATTATGCTATCACTTGACCCGCTCTTCTCCGCGTCTCCGCGCGTCCGTGGTAGATTTTCGTTTTCCCGATCCGCGCCCATCCGCGTTCATCCGCGGTAAGCTCCTCCTCCATTTTCCCGATTTTAGATTTCGGGTTCTCCGCGTCTCCGCGCCTCCGCGGTGACTTTTGATTTCCCGATCTCCCGATGCCCCGATCTCCCCATTCATTTAGAATTCTCCTTCGTCTATGCACCGTCCTCTTGTTCTCATCATTCTCGATGGCTGGGGTTACGCGCCTCCCTCTAAGGCCAATGCCATCTCGCTTGCGCGCAAGCCCAACTATGACCGCCTGCTCGCCGAGTATCCCAAC
>JBARMK010000417.1:0-16071 GCA_049802395.1 Candidatus Angelobacter sp. | reverse complement strand
GCCAAAACGGGCGCAGAGCTGCTACTTTTGGATCCGAGACACCCACTGAACAAAATAACGATAAATAATGACGCTGCCGAAATAATTGCTTTCATTCGCTGCTTTCTCATCCTTGTCCCTCAAAAATAGCAATAGAAATCCGGCGCATAAACAGCGGGCGTGGTCTTGGCCCGAGCATTGGCCTGGTAAGTCTGTGAACCAGTCTAGCTGTTTTGCCTGTGTTCTATCTAGTAGGAACGTCCGTCACTCCGGACTCTTGCATAAAGGAGCCTGCATCCTGTCAGTCTATCCCGTCCATAGACTTTCTCTGGGGAATCGATTCCAATATCCCTTGCCGAAAACGACTTGAGTCAATGAACTCTATTCGCGAATTTATCGATGTCTCCGCCGAACCCGCTGTTCGCGGATTTCTGCACGAGCCCATTCTCGCAAATGGCGACACACTGGTCCTTACGCACGGAGCCGGAGCAAGCTGCCAGTCGAAATTCCTGACTGCAGTGGCCGGTGCTTTCGCAGAAATCGGCTTTCTGGTTTTGCGCTGCGACCTGCCCTTCCGGCAGTCGCGTCCTCATGGGCCGCCATTCCCCGCGATGGCTGCTCGTGACCGCGAGGGATTGCGCCGCGCCGTAGAACTCCTGCGGCAGAAGACGCCTGGTAGGATTTTCCTGGGCGGACACTCCTATGGCGGCCGCCAGGCGACTATGCTAGCCACTGAACACCCTGACATGGCGGCGGGATTGCTCCTGCTGTCGTATCCCCTGCACCCGCCACGAAAGCCGGCAGAGCTGCGCACTGCGCATTTTCCGCGACTCAACACTCCGTCTCTATTCGTGCACGGCGAACGCGACCCTTTCGGCTCGCATGACGAAATGCGCTCTGCGCTGGCGCTGGTTCCCGCAAAGAATTTCTTGCTCGAAATCGATGGAGCAGGCCACGATCTGACCGGCAAGAAAACCAGCGCTGATGTCCCCGCACGGATCGTGCAAGCCTTCCGGGAATTCTTCCAGGATTCCCCGTAGATCCTGCGGCGGGTCGAGGGCATTCTTGTAAAGCGCAGAAACTCGGGTGGCGCGCCTAAAGTGCAACCGCACGGCTAGCAGGCGTGGGTTGCGGACCTGCCCGATTGAAGCTCCAGTTTGGCGATGGCCTCGGTGTGCACCTCGTCAGGTCCATCTGCAAGGCGCAGCGTCCGCACATTGGCCCAGGCTCCGGCCAGAAAGGTGTCTTGTGAAACGCCGGCGGCGCCATGCGCCTGTATTGCCCGGTCCAGCACGCGCAGAGTTATGTTAGGCGCGATCACTTTAATCATCGCGATTTCCGCGCGGGCCTCTTTGTTCCCCACTGTATCCATCATGTAAGCAGCCTTGAGCGTGAGCAGGCGTGCCTGTTCAATCTCCATGCGAGAGAGCGCAATATCAGCGCGAATCGTTCCCTGCTCTGCCAATGGCTTGCCGAAAGCAACGCGGGCCTGCACCCGCTGGCACATGGTGGCCAGTGCCCGTTCTGCCACGCCGATACAGCGCATACAATGGTGAATCCTTCCCGGCCCTAGCCGGCCCTGGGCAATCTCAAAGCCGCGGCCTTCGCCCAGCAACATGTTCGAAACTGGAATGCGGACATTTTCAAAGCTGACCTGCCCGTGACCGTGCGGGGCGTGATCATAGCCAAAGACCGTCAGCAAACGCTCAATTTTCACTCCGGGCGCGTCCATGGGCGCCAGTACCATCGATTGCTGCTGGTGTTTCTTTGCATTTGGATCAGTCTTACCCATGAAGATAGCAATCTTGCACCGCGGATCGCCTGCACCTGAAGACCACCACTTTCGTCCGTTGAGGACGTATTCATTGCTTTCGCGGCGAATGCTCGCCTGAATGTTGGTGGCATCGGAGGACGCAACCGCCGGCTCCGTCATGGCGAAGCACGATCGTATTTCACCCGCAAGCAGCGGCTTCAGCCAGCGTTGCTTTTGTTCTTCCGTGCCGTAGCGCGCCAGCACTTCCATGTTCCCGGTATCGGGCGCCGAACAATTGAAAACTTCGGGCGCAAGGATGCTGCGGCCCATAATCTCGCATAACGGCGCGTATTCCAGGTTGGTCAGTCCCGCGCCGTCCTTGTCGTAAGGAAGGAAAAGGTTCCACAGGCCGGCCGCGCGTGCTTTAGGCTTGAGTTCTTCGATGACTTGAGTCGGTTTCCAGCGATCTTGCTCGATTTCCTTGTAGTAGCGCTTCTCGTTGGGATAAATGTGCTCGTCCATGAAAGCGCACAAGCGCTTTTCCAATTCCTTGACTTTGGGACTGTAATCGAAGTGCATGATTTCCTTTCCGATCGCGCAAGCCGTTATTAGCGTAGTCGATAGACCTTGATTCATCAAATGAATCAATCGAATAGTGTAAAATTTGTGCCGTGCATCTGAGCCAGGTCGATCTCAACCTGTTCGTGGTGCTTGAGGCCATCTACCGCGAAGGCAACCTGACCCGCGCGGGCCGCCAGCTCAAGCTTACCCAGCCGGCCATGAGCCACGCGCTCAAGCGCCTGCGCGAGCTCTTGAAAGATCCGCTCTTCCGGCGGGAGGGCGCGAACATGATACCCACACCGTTCAGCCGCAATATGATTAACGATGTGCGCCAGGCATTGCAAATCCTGGAGGTAAGTCTTTACGAGAACAGGAATTTTGATCCTGCGCACACACGCCGCAATTTCCAGCTGGGCTTCTGGGAACTGATGGAGTCGACCATTCTGCCACCGCTTGTAACAGTCTTAGCGGAAGCGGCGCCGGAGATTTCCATCACCACGCAGCGGGTAAAGCGCCGGGAGATTGAGATGGAACTCGGCAGCGGCGCCCTGGACCTGGCCATGGACATTCCCATCACCATGAGCGACAGCATCCGCCAGTCGCCTCTGTTCTCTGATCGTATAGTAGTGGTGGCGCGGGCCGGCCATCCCGCCATCAAGCGGGAACTCGCTCTTGATAACTATCTTGTGCAGGACCACATTTTGGTTTCCTCGCGTCGTTATGGGCCCAGCCTGGTGGACGCGGAACTAAATCGTAGAGGTAAGAAGCGCCGAATCGTTCTGCGCTGCCAGAACTATTTTGCGGCCTGCCGGGTGGTGAGTGAGACTGACATGCTCCTGACGATGCCGGCGCATTATGCTGAAATGCTAAACAGGCGCTTTGGTAATCGTTTGTACCCGTTTCCGCTCAAGAGTCTGCAAAACCTGGATATCCATATGTATTGGCATGAGAGCGCCGAAAACGACCCGCCCAATCGATGGCTGCGGGAGCAGATCAGGAAAGTGGTAGACGACTCGGTGAATACGGTTGCCAGTGCAGAGCCCAAAGGCTCCCGAAAGCAATCCCCATCACGCGCTACGAGGTGAGTTGAATGAAAGCCGCTGTTTTGCACGAACTCAGGAAACCGCTGGCCATTGAAGAGGTCGAGCGACCAAAACCCGGTGAAAATGAAGTGCTGATCCAGGTGGAGGCATGCGGCGTCTGCCATTCCGACCTGCACATCGTGGATGGCGACTGGAAGCAATTCGGAGGCATCACCAAGATACCGCTCATCCCGGGGCATGAAGTAGCCGGGCGCGTCGCGGAAGTTGGCAGTGGTGTCCGCGAGCTCAAGCCGGGCGACCGGGTTGGCGTTCCCTGGATTTTCTGGACCTGTGGTGAATGCGAATTCTGCCGCGAGGGCAACGAGAATCTCTGCGTAAAACAGAAGATCACCGGCCTAACCGTCGACGGCGGTTATGCCGAATACATCAAAGCTCCAGCCACTCACGCAACAAAGATTCCCCACTCGGTTTCTTCTGCCCAAGCTGCTCCCTTATTCTGCGCCGGGGTAACGGTCTACCGTGCCATCAAGAAGGCGAATCTCGCAGCTGGCCAGCGCCTGGCAGTCTTCGGCGTGGGCGGTCTGGGACATCTGGCTATTCAAATTGGCAAGCAGCTCGGCGCGGAAGTTACAGCCGTCGATATTGCCGACGACAAGCTAGCGCTTGCTGCTTCGCTGGGTGCTACGCGGACTGTGAATGCAACATCCACGAACGTGGTGAAAGAGCTGCGTCGCGCGGGCGGCGCCCATGTTGCTTTAGTTACGTCCGGCGCGAAGGCCGCCTATGACACCGCCTTTCCCTGCATCAGGCCAACCGGACGTCTTCTGGTGGTTGGCCTTCCTGCAGAGATTTGTTTTCCACCGATCATGATGGCGGCGGGCGAGGTCCACATACAGGCTTCAGCCGTGGGTACCCGCCAGGACCTAAGCGAAGTTCTGGCTATGGCCGCCGCGGGAAAGCTCCACTGCCAGGTAGCCACGCGTCCACTGGCTGATGCGAATGCGGTGTTGGATGAGATGCGTTCCGGCAAAATTTCCGGACGCGTAGTTCTCACCATGTAGCAAGCGGCTGCGTGCGCATTAACGCATGCGGCTCTGATTTATATTTGAAAGAAAGAATTTTTTTCGAGGGAGATAGTTTTTCGAGGAGATCATGAGAGAAGCGGTAGTGGTGACAAGCGCGCGCACGGCCCTGGCGAAATCCTTTCGCGGATCGTTTAACCTGACGCGGCCCGACGATCTGGCGGCGCACTGCATCCAGGATGTACTGCGCAAGACGCCAAAACTAGATCCCAAAGAAATAGAGGATGTGGTGTTGGGCTGCGGACAGCCGCACGGCCCGCAGGGCCACAACGTTGCCCGGGTCGCCGCCATGCTCGCAGGGCTTCCGTCTTCAGTGGCAGGCTCCACCATTAACAGATTTTGCTCTTCGGGATTACAGGCCATCGCCATGGTGGCGCACCAGATCATCAATGAAGGTGTGGACGCGGCCATCGGCGGTGGGGTTGAGAGCATTACCATGGCGGTTCGCGACAGCAGCCCGAACCCGCGCCTGCAGGAAAAAATGCCCGGCATATATATGGTGATGGGCGAAACCGCTGAGGTGGTAGCCAAGCGCTACAAAGTCAGCCGCCAGGTGCAGGACGAATATTCACTGCTAAGCCAGCAGCGCACCGCTCGGGCGCAGCAGGAAGGCTTCTTCCAGAAAGAGATTGCGCCTATCAGGGTCACACGGGGAATTCTGGACAAAAAGACAAACGAAATTGTGGGCAAAGAAGAGGTCTGCGCCGACAAAGACGAGTGCAACCGTCCGGACACGACCCTTGAAGGCCTGCTTGCCCTGAAACCGCATTTCGATCCCCACAGCGGCCAGGGTTCAGTCACTGCCGGCAATTCTTCGCAACTTTCTGACGGTGCGTCGGCCACGCTGCTAATGTCGCGCCAGCGCGCGGATCAGCTCGGCATTCCCTATCAGCTGATTTTTCGCGGCTTCCAGGTAGCAGGCTGCAACGCCGACGAGATGGGGATCGGCCCAATCTATGCCGTGCCCAAGCTGCTCGAGCGTACCGGCGTGAAAATCTCTGACATCGATATCTGGGAGCTGAATGAAGCGTTCGCGGTGCAGGTCATCTATTGCCGCGATCAACTCGGCATTGATCCGGAAAAACTCAACGTCAACGGCGGCTCGATCGCCATTGGGCATCCATTCGGCATGACTGGTTCGCGCATGGTCGGCACTATGGCCAATGAGATGGAGCGCCGCAAAGCGCGCTATGGCGTTGTGACCATGTGCGTTGGCGGCGGTCAGGGAGCTGCCGGACTATTCGAACGCGCCAGTTGAATTAAAGGAGCGCCTATGGCTACCACCCCAACCTCTCACGTCACAAGAAAAGGCGGAGCGTTTCTTTTGGAGGAGATTCCGCCGGATGAGATATTCACGCGTGAAGACCTCACCGATGAGCATCGCGCCGTGGAGCACATGGTGGAAGAATTCTGGGTCAATGAAGTTGAGCCGAATCTTCCTGCCATTCGCGAGAAAAAGCCCGGCGTTGCGCTGGAGGTGCTGCGGAAATCGGCCAAGCTGGGGCTGCTGGGAATTTCTGTGCCGGAAAAATTCGGCGGCATGGAGATGGACCTGCCTTCCGTGATGGTGGTTGCAGAAGTCATGGGCCGCGATGCATCGTACGCGGGCTGGCATTCTGCGCACACCGGCATCGGCTCGCTGCCCATTCTTTTCTTTGGCACGGAGCAGCAGAAGCAGAAATATCTTCCGCGGCTTGTTGCAGGCGAACTGCTGGCGGCGTACGCGCTGACCGAACCGCTGGCCGGCTCTGACGCGCTGGCGGCGCGCACCCGAGCCGATCTCAGCTCGGACGGAAAACATTACATCCTGAACGGGCAGAAGATGTGGATCACCAATGGCGGGGCGGCCGATGTTTTCATCGTCTTCGCCAAGATCGGTGGAGAAAAGTTCACTGCGTTCATCGTCGAGCGTGCTTTTGGCGGGCTGACCAGTGGCGCTGAAGAGCGCAAGATGGGCATCATCGGCAGCTCCACTACTGCCATCTATTTCGACAACGTAAAAGTGCCGGTGGAAAACGTGCTGGGAGAGATTGGGCGCGGGCACGTGATTGCTTTCAACATCCTGAACATCGGGCGGCTCAAACTGGGCCCGGCTGTCATGGGTGGGGCCAAGAACATTCTCGGCATCAGCATCAAGTACGCCAAGCAACGCAAAGCGTTTGGTTTGCCTATCGCTGCATTCGGCGCAATCCAGCATAAGCTCGCGGAGATGGCCATCCGCATTTTTGCCACTGAATCCATGGCGTGGCGCGTCGTGGGGCTGATTGAAGCCCAGTTGAGCGGTAATGCCCATGAGTCATCCGGTTCAACGCACGCTGAGTTGAAGGCGGTGGAAGAGTACGCCGCTGAATGTTCCATGGTGAAGGTGTTTGCAGCCGAGATGCTGGACTACGTCGCCGACGAAGGCGTCCAGATTCACGGCGGATACGGCTTTCACAAAGATTACGCCGTCGAGCGGGCCTACCGCGACGCCCGCATCAACCGTTTGTTTGAAGGAACCAGTGAAATCAACCGCCTGGTGATCAGCGGTATGCCGCTCAAGCGCGCCGCGCGCGGACTGCTGCCTTTGCTGGAAGCCGCTGAACAGGAGTTGCGCAACGCAGGAAAGCCGATTGAAACGGCACTCACCAGCGATGAGGAAATGCTTCTGGTTCGCAATGCAAAGAGAATCTCCCTGCTAACGCTCGGGGTCGCCCATCAGAAGTACGGAAACGATCTGGATAAGCAGCAGGAAGCCGTGATGAGCCTCTCCGATCTCTTTATGGAGACTTTTGCAATGGAGTCAGCCCTGCTTCGTAGCCGCAAGTTGACGGCTGGGGGGAAGCACACTGCCGGCGGCATCTGCTCGGTGTTTATTCGGGATGCACTGGCCAGAATCCAAACCGCATCGCAAAACGTGCTTGGGACATGCGCGGAGGGCACAGACCTTCGTCGATATATGGCCGCGCTAAGGTCGCATGCGGGGTTTGATCCGGTTAATGCAATTGCGCTGCGACGGAACATCGCAAGCACCTTATTGAGCAATGAGCGATACAGCTTCTGACAATGCTTTTGCTGTAAGAAAGGCCGGCGGAGGGACCGCCGGCCTTTGCTGCAAGTCCAGCTTACTGCAGGGTTAAAGTTCCATTGATCAACGTTACGGCATAATTCGTGAGCAATGGGTTCGGGTCTGCGCTGGGAATGATGGGGTACGTTCCTGCCGGACTGGTCTGATCTGCCGTGGTTGAATAGGACGCGGTGATCCCGTCTCCATTTTTCAAACCAGTAATCGTGCCGCTGAAGGCCGGCAACGGTTGACCAGCAGTTCCTGTGGCATCGTTGGCCTGGATGGCCAGCGGAGCCGGGTTCACAGTGAGCGTGCCATTGGTTGAAGTGACCGCGTAATTCGCAAGCTTGTTGGCCGGATCAACCAAAGTGGGGACGATGGGATACGTTCCCACTGGGCTAGTCGAACCCGCAGCGCTGGCATACGTGGCGGTGATATTGTCTCCGTTCTTAATGCCGGTTATGAGGCCGGTGAACGCTGGGTTGGGATCGCCATAGAGCCGGCTTGTGCTGTCCGCGGCCACGCTCAGCGGCGCCGGACTCACAGCGAGAACTCCGTTGTTGATGGTGACTGTGTAGTTGCTCAGCTTCGCGTTGGGATCAGACAGCGTCGGAATAATTGCATAGTTTCCGACAGGGCTGGTTGGATCGGCGGCGGCAGAGAACGTGGCTCCGATATTGTCTCCATTTTTCAAGCCGGTGATGCTTCCAGTGAACCCCGGATTCGGATCGCCATATAAACGGCTCGCATTTGCAGCGGTCACGACGAGCGGAGCCGGGCTGATGGTGAGCGTTCCGTTGTTGACCACCACGGTGTAGTTCGTCAGGACGCCAGTGCCGTTATCCGAAACCGCAGGCACTATTGCATAAGTTCCTGGCGCGCTGGCGGAAGTAGCCGTGGTGCTGTAGCTGGCCGTGATGTTTTCACCGTTCTTGATTCCCGTAATCGTTCCACTGAGTGCCGGGACCGGATCGCCATAAACCATGCTGGCATTGGCGGCTGAAACAGTCAGTACCGCAGGCGCGACCGTAAGCGTACCGTTGTTGTTAGTCACCGTATAGTTGCCAAGCTTGCTGGTTGGATCCACAAGCGCCGCAGTAATTGGATAAGTTCCCGGAGCACTGGCGGCTGTGGCCGTGGTGCTGTAGTTTGCGGTGATGTTATCGCCGTTCTTGATTCCCGTGATCGTGCCGCTCAGGTTGTTCGGGTCACCGTAAGCACGGGTCGCATTCGCGGCGGTCACGCTTAGCGGCGCCGGGGCTACCGTGAGCGTGCCGTTGGTGGAGGTCACGGTGTAATTACCAAGTTTGCCCGCTGGATCAACCAGGGAGGGGACGATGGGATACGTTCCCACCGCAGCCGTCGGATCGGCGCTGGAATAGGTTGCGGTGATGTTGTCACCGTTCTTGATTCCTGTGATGGTACCGGACAAGCTATTCGGATCTCCATAGAGACGAGTCGCATTTGCGGCGGCGACCGTCAGCGGCGCAGGAGTTACTGTGAGCGTGCCGTTGGTGGAGGTCACGGTGTAATTGCCAAGTTTGCCCGCTGGATCAACCAGGGCGGGGACAATGGGATACGTTCCCACCGCAGCGGTCGGATCGGCGCTGGAGTAAGTTGCCGTGATGTTGTCGCCGTTCCTGATTCCAGTGATGGTGCCAGTGAACGCTGGGTTCGGGTCGCCATAAACGCGAGTCGCGTTCGCTGCGGTCACGGTCAGCGGGGCCGGGTTCACCGTTAGCGTGCCGTTGTTGATCGTAACCGTGTAATTGGGCAGTTTGTTGTTGGGATCAGTGAGTGTGGGAACGATTGGATATGTACCCACCGGACTGGTGGCATCGGCAACGCTCGAGAAGCTCACGCTGAACGTGTCGCCATTCTTTACGCCGCTGATGCTTCCAGTGAATGCCGGGTTCGGATCACCATAGAGGCGGCTCGCATTCGCGGCTGTGACTACGAGCGGAGCAGGATTCACAGTGAGAACGCCGTTGATCACGGTCACCGTGTAGTTTCCGAGTTTGGCGGTCGGATCAGCCAGAGCAGGCACGATGGGATAAGTTCCCGGGACGCTCGTCGGATCAGCCACGCTGGAATAACTTGCGGTGATATTGTCGCTGTTCTTGATTCCCGTGATGGCGCCGGTGAAGACCGGGTTCGGATCGCCATAGAACCGACTGGCATTCGCAGCAACAACGCTCAGTGGCGCAGGCGTTATCGTCAGTGTGCCGTTCGTTGAGGTGACCGTGTAGTTCCCCAGCTTCGACGTCGGATCAACCAGCGCCGGAGTGATCGGATACGTCCCAATCGGGCTGGCGGCCGTGGCCGTGGTGCTGTAGGTCGCGGTGATATTGTCACCATTTTTTATTCCGGTGATAGTACCGGTGAAGACTGGGTTGGGATCACCATAGACGCGGCTCGCGTTATTCGCAATAACGGTCAACGCTGCCGGAGTGACCGTCAGGGTGCCATTCACGAAGGTGAAGCTGTAGTTCGCTGCCGACAACGTTCCGATGGTGCAAACGATGGGATATGTTCCGACTGCGGCGGTCGGATCGGAGCTGGTGCAGCTTGGGCTTCCACTGACCACTGACGAAGTTTCTCCATTCACGAAACCAGTGATGGTAAACCCGAATGCCGGGTTGGGATCGCCGTAAATTCTGGAGGCGTCTGCTGCGGTTACGGTCAGTACCGCCGGATTCACGGTCAGGGTGGCGCTGCCTGAAGCTGCCGTGTTATTTGCGTCGCCGGCAAAGCTGGCGATCACAGGATAAGATCCCGCGGAAAGGCCGGTCAGGCTGGCCGAAACTGAAGCCAGGCCCGTCGCGTCAGTTGCGGCGCTGCCCGCAGGGGAGCCGTTCAGCGTGAAGCTCACGGTCTTGCCGGACAGAGGACCGCCAGAGGTGGTCAACGTTGCTGATAGTACCGCGTTGCTCGCGCCATAAGTTGCGCTCGCCGGAGCCACCGCCAAAGTCGTGGTGGCAGGCTGAGCAACGGTCACACTAGCGCTGGCTGAGTTGTTGGCGGCGTTCGGATCAACCGCCGAGCTGTTGCTGATGCTCGCGGTGTTGGAGGTTACGGTGCCGTCGGGAATCGACAGACTCGTCTGGGCCACTATAGTTAACGTCTGCGCCTCGCCGCTCTGCAAGAGATAGAAGTTCGCTGCTGCGGAGTTGCCGATGCAGGCTCCATTGCCTGTCGCCACGCACGAGACCAGAGTGAAGCCGGAGGGCAGGGTATCAGTCACAGTCGCCGCCGCCGGATCTGCTCCGTTGTTCGTCACGGTGATTGTGTAGGTCACGTTCTGGCCCGCCACCACGTTAGGTGAGGCCGCCGAGATGCTGACGCTCAGGTCGGCGTTGCTGGCCATCCTCGGCGGATACGCAACCAGGTCTTGCACCTGGCCTGCGCCCGCAATTGCGACATCGCCAAGCTGAGCGAGCGAGCCTGCGTCGCCGATTCTGAATACACCCACGCCGAAGGCGTCGTCAGCCACATACAGCAGGCTGCCGGAACGGTCGGTCGCCATGCCCACCGGAGCGTGCAGCGAAGCTGCGCTGCCGAAGCTGCCAATGCTGGTCAAACCGCCATCTGCGGCCACGCTGAACGAGTTCACGCTGCTGCTCCCCTGGTTGCTGGCGAACAGGAAGCTGTTATTCGGGCTGAGCAGGACCACGTTGGAGTTGAGGGCTGTGGTGCTAAACGGGCTGCCGGCAACGGCCGAGAGCGCACCATTTACGCCGACCGTCCATGCATCCGCGAAAGCCGCTGTTGGGCTGGCCTCAGCTCCGAAGAGCAGGCCGCTGCTGGAGCTGAAATCCAGACCAGCGAGCGATCCGGTGCCGGTTTCAGCGAACGGTGAACCTGCTACTGGGGTCAACGAGCCATCGGGATTGACGGAATAGACTGAGACGCTGGTTCCATTCGCTACTGCCAGGAACTGGCCGTTTGCCGATATTTTCATGCTGGCGTTCGGCACAACTGGGTTCGTTGCCGTTGAGAGCGCGGTCAACACGCCACCCGCGCCGATGCTGAAGGTCGTAATCTCGCCGTTGCTGGAAGCCATCAGGAACCGGCCGTCAGGCGTAGCGCTCAGAGAAATTCCGGAGCACGCGTCGAGCGTAAGTCCGGAAGCAAAGGGCGATCCGGCTGCCGGCGTCAACGCGCCGCTTGGCGGATCGATCTGGAAAGCACTGATGCTCTGA
This sequence comes from Candidatus Angelobacter sp., assembly GCA_049802395.1. Taxonomy (GTDB): domain Bacteria; phylum Acidobacteriota; class Terriglobia; order Terriglobales; family Acidobacteriaceae; genus Angelobacter. Next base: position 4,405 of record JBARMK010000417.1, on the reverse strand, counting down.
TCCCCGCCGTTAGAGACAAACAACAGGTTGTTGCCGGCGCTCAAGGCCAGTCGATTGACAGACGAGCAGGCCGCGTTTGCGCCCAGACCACCAGTTGCAACCGGCGAGCCCGCCAGCGCGGTTAGCGAGCCATCCACGGCTACCGAGTAGCCGGAGATGCTGTTGCCGGTTGCAGCCTGGTTGTTGACAAAGACAAAGTTGGCCGTTGGCGCCGCGTTGACGGTCAACGTGCCATTGTTAGAAGTCACCGCATAGTTGCCCAGCTTTCCTGCGGGGTCAACCAGGGCAGGAGTAATGGGATAACTACCTGCCGGGCTGGTTGCAATCGCTGTGGTCGAATAGGTCGCAGAGATCGCGTCACCGTTTTTGATTCCCGTGATAATGCCGCTCAACGGCGGATTGGGAGTTCCGAAGAGACGGCTCGCATTCGCAGCAGTCACGCTCAGCGGCGCTGGATTAATCGTGAGCGTGCCATTGTTGATGGTGATGGCGTAATTGCTGAGCTTCGACGTGGGATCGATCAGAGTTGCCACGATGGGATAGCTTCCCACCGGGCTGGTCGGATCGGCCGTTGTACTCACGCTCGCCGTTATACTGTCGCCATTCTTAATGCCGACAATCGTGACGCTCAGTGCTGGGTTCGGATCGCCGTATAAGCGGCTGAGGCTGCTAACCGTCACAGTCAACGGCGCCGGATTAACCGTCAGAATGCCATTGTTGCTTGTGACCACGTAATTCGCGAGCGCGCCAGTACCGTTGTCTGACAATGTGGGTACGATGGCGTAAGTCCCGACCGGACTCGTGGGATCTGCAACGCTCGAGTAGGTTGCCGTGATGTTGTCACCGTTTTGGATTCCCGTAATCGTTCCGGTGAATACCGGATTGGGATCTCCATAGAAGCGGCTGGCGTTCGCGGCTGTCACCGTCAAAACTGCGGAAGTTACGGTGAGTGTGCCGTTGTTGATGGTGACGCTGTAGTTTGGCAGCTTGTTGTTCGGGTCAACCAGCGCTGGGATGATGGGATATGTTCCTGCCGGACTGCTGGCCGTCGCTGGCGTGCTGTAAGTCGCGGTGATGTTGTCACCGTTCTTGATGCCCACGATCGTGCCGGTGAAGGCTGGATTTGCAGCGCCAAAGGCCCGCGTCGCGTTAGCGGCCGTCACACTCAAAGGAGCAGGGCTGACGGTGAGCGAACCATTGTTCAGCGTGACCACATAGTTGGCCAGCGCGCCGGTGCCATTATCGGAAGGCGTGGGAATAATCGGATAGGTCCCCACAGGACTGGCTGGCGTGGCTGGAGTCGTATAGATGGCGGTGATGTTGTCACCGTTCTTGATGCCGACGATAGTGCCGCTGAATGCGGGGTTCGGATCGCCATAGAGCCGCGCCGCATTGTTGGCGGTCACAATCAGCGCCGCTTGCGTTATTGTCAGAGTTCCGTTGTTGATAGTAACGGCATAATTGCCGAGCACGCCGTTGGGATCGACCAGCGTCGCGGTGATGGGATAAGTTCCCGCCGGGCTCGCCTGGGTGGCTGTGGTGCTGTAGGTGGCGGTGATCACATCGCCATTTTTCAGGCCGGTGATGGTGCCGTTGAATGCCGGATTGGGATCTCCATAGGCGCGAGAGGCGTTATTTACGGTCACCGTTAGAGGGGCCGGATTCACGGTGAGCGTACCATCGACAAACACAAAGTTGTAATTAGTGGCGCTAAGCGTTCCCTGGGTGCAGGTAATGGGATACGCCCCCACCGGACTTGCCTGCGTAGCGGTGGTAGAGCAACTCGCGGTTCCGCTTACCACTGCAATGGTATCGCCGTTCACAAAGCCAGTGATCGTGTAGGTCAGCGGGGGATTCGGATCTCCATAGAGTCGGGAAAGACTATCCGCGGTGACGGTCAATACCGCTTTGGTGACAATCAAAGTGCCTGTTGCGCTGCTGGGGCCGAAGCTTGCATCGCCGGCGAAAGTGGCGGTGAAGGCCGAGGGGTGCGTGCCAACCGAGGTGAAGCCGAGCGGAGCCACTACCGTCGCTAAGCCATTTGCGTCGGTCACAGCGTTGTAGACGTTATTTGTCTGGTTGAAATTGAAGCCAATCGTCTTGCCCGCGATCGGCGTTCCCCCGGTGGTCTTCAACGTGGCCGATAAAGTCGCGCTTCCACCGAAAGGCCCGGTGGCTGTGGGAACTGTCAGCGTAGTTGCGGTTGGCGTGCCAATGGTCACATTGGCTGTAGCTGAATTATTGCCAGGTAACGGATCCACGCTGGACTTGTTGCTGATGTTGGCGGTATTGCTGATCACCGTTCCGTTAATGAGCGTGGTTTTTGCCGTCGCATTAATGAGGGCGGTGCGGGTCTCACCTGCCGTCAGGTTGGGGAAGGTGATTAACTGCGCCGCCGTCGCCGGTGTAGTAACGCTTCCGCCGCCGCTGATCGCATTGGCAGCAGTCTGCTTGTAGGTGAACGTGGTCGGCGAAGGCACGGAAACGACAGTAAATGTTCCGTTAAAGGTGGTATTGGTTACTCCAGAGATCGTCACGCTTTGACTGGCAAAGATCTGATGCGGCGCTGTCGTTGTGATCGTCACCACATTGCCGCTGCGGTTCGCTCCGGTGGAAGCTACGATAGCCGGATGCGGCGCGAAGTTTACCTGGCTGCAGGCGCCTGGACCTGTGGTCACAAGGCAAACTGCGCTGGCTGCGGAACCGGCGCCGCTGACATCCGTTGCCGGAACAGGCTGAGGCGGTGTCGCTGTAGTTTCCGGGAACTGCGATGCCTGCAAGCTCTGCGTATAAGTAAAGCTGGTCGGAGAAGGAATTGAAGTGACCGTAAATACGCCGGTAAAACCAGGATCGGTAAACGGCGTGCTCGGCGAGTTTGGATTCGGTGTGGTGGGCGCCGGCACGGAATTGATGGAGACAGTTTCTCCAACGAAAAGCTGGTGTGGAAGGGTAGTTGTAATCGTTACCGTTCCGGTCACCGTGTTACCCGATACTGCGTTAGCGCGCTGTGCTCCACGGGGATTGACGATGGAAGAAGTTCCGCCCGAAGTCATGGTCGGCGGCAAGGTATCTGAAACCACCGCCGACGTGGTTGAGGGACCATTATTTGTTATGTTGATCGTAAATTGAATGGGCGCGCCGGCTGCCGCAGGATTTGGAACGGCCGTCATGCTGAGCGCGAGATCGGCGCTGGTGCAACTCCGCGGAGGATACGCCACCAGGTCTTGAATTTCTCCCGGGCGATTGATCGGCAGATCGCTCAGCGATGCCAGCACTCCGCCGTTGCCGATTCTAAAAACCGCAACTCCGACAGCGTCATCCGCCACGTACAGAAAACTACCAGTCGCATCAGTGGCCATTCCTGCCGGAGTATGTATCTGCGTTGTGCTGCCAAACTTGCCCACGTTAGCCAGAGTGCCATTAGAGTTGACCAGAAATGGATTCAGACTGTTGCTGAACTGATTGGCCTGGAACAGCAAAGTATTGTCCGGGCTGTAAAGGACGGTGTTGGCATCATTGCCCGAACTTTGAAAAGGTGTTCCCGGTATGGGAGTCAGAGCGCCGGAAGTGGTGTTGATGGTCCAGGCATCGAGAAACGCAGGGCTGCCGGTGGCTTCGCCGCCGTAGAGGCGGTCCGCGGCGCAGCTAAAATCCAAACCGGAAAGAGTTCCCGAGCCGGTCTTTGTAAATGGCGAACCCAGGGCCGGGGTCAGTGCGCCGGTCGTGGCATTAATCAGAAACATGGAAACGCTGGACTCGTTCGAAACTGCCAGAAACTGGCCGTTGGGCGAAATCACCATGCTGGCGTTGGGAGAGCAGCAGTTCAAAGTGGTGCCAAGTAGCGCCAGTGCGCCGTTGGCGGCGATGCTGAAGGTTTGTATCTGGCCATTGCTGGAGGCCATCAGGAATTTTCCATCCGGCGTGGCCGCCAGGGAGATGCCCTGGCAGCTATCCAGTGTCAACCCGCTGGGGAACGGAGATCCCGGCGCTGTCGTCAAGCCGCCGTTGGTGGGGTTGATCTGAAATGAAGTGATCGTCCGGTCACCGGTGTTTACAACGAAAAGCAAGTTGTTAACAGGGCTGAGAGTAATCCGGTTCAGGCCGTAGCACACCACGTTGCCGCCAACGCCGCCAGTGGCAAAAGGTGAGCCAGACAACTGCGAGAGACTGCCCGACGGGGAAACCGAGTACGCGGAAACCGTATTGGCAGCAGCCTGGTTGTTCACGTAAACGTAGTTGCCCTGGGCCTGCGCGTTCAAGGGCAGCACGGAGACCAGCGCCAGCAGCAACGCCGCGAGGAACCAGCGTTTCCCGGCGTTTTGCTTCTTCAAGTAGGCCCAAATCGATGTTGGGACGCAATTCAAGTTGTGTGTCGCTGCCCGCATGGCTTGCCTCCAGGAAATCT